>NZ_JAZHCT010000048.1:0-40565 GCF_036541265.1 Paenibacillus sp. IITD108
CCTTTTCCTGAAACTGTTTGGGAAAACAACGCCTTACTTTTGTTTGCCTCTGTGGAAGGCTTGGAAAAAGTAAACCTTTTACATTATGCTAATCAAACCCTTTACAAGACTGAATCATATACAATTGATGATTTGTCCTTGCGTTTTGGAGATTTTAAACCTTTGGATTCAGGTTTTTCGGATTTGTACAATGCTCTGGCGACACACATCCAATTACCCGAATTATATTTTGGATATCCTTTCAGAATGTTTTTAGGCTATTCTTTTGAGAATGTTTCTGACCGTTACGGCGAACCAGATGAAACATGGCAGCAGCCTGATGGCTCCACCATATTGATATATTCGGAGCATAGCGTGCTTTCTCGTAAATTTCCATCCATCGATCTGAGAGATGATGATTCTGAATATACAGCCATCTATTATTTTGATAATCCGACTGCCAAAACAAATGATAATCTCGCCGGACTATTTGCAACAAAGTTTGTCCGAGGTCCTGCTTACGGCAAGACTTACGCCGATATTACGGACGAATTAGGCTTGCCGTCCACAATCAAAGTCATGGGCGGGGGCGATAAATATATAACTTACCCGCTTAGAGAGGGGCAACAACGAAATGCTTACTTTATTTTACAAAATGAAAAAGTAATCGAGGAAGGTGTCATGTACGGAGATGATTACACAATATTAGACTTTAAGCAGGAAACTTCTTAAAGTGATGAAACGTGAATATACTGTCATAGGTAAAATAAAATTACATAAGCTTTCGAAAAAAAATATTTGTTTGAGGGAATTATATGAATAAAGCGAATTTGAAAAAGAATATAATCAGATTTCTTATTTTATTTGTTGGGGTTTTCATTATTTACAGTATTTATATTCACATAGAGTATAGACATTATATTAGTCAGAGTCTAGATTGAAATTATCAATACTTATCGTCTATATCTGTTATAGGCGATAATTTGGCAAATAGGCTTGAGAAATTCGTTCAATTGCCTATTGAAAAAGAAGAAATTAGCGTAGTGAAAAGAGGGTTGTACGACAATTGGAGGATTGTTAACGGAGAAAATAAAAGCATTTTTTTCTATTTATCTGTTATATCAACCCTGCATACGGGAGACGAAGCATCTGATTGGAGCTTACTACAATACAGCTTATTTCGTGTTGATACCTTTATATATGGTATGACTAATAAGTTTCTTGAACATAATTCTTATGCTATAAGTAGTGAAGAAAATGAGAAGATGTTAGCAGTAATTACAATTTATAAAACAATTCGTGCACAAACGGAAAATAAGTCAGCAGACTTAGAAATCATCTTACAGTCTATAAAGGAACCAATGCTAGTAATAGACGAATATTACCCAAGTATACTTGAGCAAATGGGTAGGTTCTAACGGGTAAAAGAGTTGAATGCAAAAGCATAAAATACTATCATTTACCCACAGTAGCCGTTTCAATGATTTTTCATAATTAATTAACGCTAAGCCTATTAAACTAACGGTCAGGATAACGCAATTTTTCTCACTACAGTTCCAATATATGGTATAATGAAAGGAAATTTCTGAAATGGAGGGAACTCATGAATTTAGCGAATCAACTGCAATCACTGATAAATTAGATGGATATATTGCAAGGAAACATAATCTAATAACCAATATGGGTAAGCTTTTAGATCCTTTAGCCGACAAATTACTCATTTCAGCAGCTTTGATTTTAATGGTAAGTCAACAATTAATTTACTCATGGATTGCATTTGCCATAATTGGAAAGAGAAATTATTATAACTGGAATTAGAATAGTGGCGTCATCACAGAAAATTGCTTTACAAGCAGATCAATATGGAAAGGTTAAAATGGTATTTCAAGTTATTGCGATTACAGCTGTTTTGTTAAATAACGGCCCAATAAGCTTCGTAATTGAATTTCCAGTCGATCAAATACTTATGTATGCTGCATTGATCTTAACCATCTATTCTGGCGTTAACTATATAAAGAATAATTATCACACATTAAAGCTTAACTCATAAAGCACACATATGCAGCTATAAATTATAACGTCAGTAAGGTATCTATTTAAGTTGAATGGATGCCTTCTTTCGTTGTGATGTGCAATATGTCATCCAGTTGGAGGTGAAACATGTCTGATTTTTTAGTGTTTTGGCCCGTGATCATTTTCATTATTTACGGACTATTCATCTTACTTGGATTAACTACACTTTATTTAATTATAAAACTATTGATCAGAGCGATTGCAGCCCTGGATATATATATAGATGAAAAGAGAAATAGACGACTTTAGATCGGCCAAACAATGTACTAACAGAGATAAGAGCAAAGCGGTGGAACCGATCCATCGCTTGTTTTAAGTTGTTGGAAATTTGCTAAACTAACAGGCAGAATAACAGAGTTATCCTACATATGGATTTGTTTATGAAGTTCGTGAATAAGATGTTATCCGAAACCTCTGATCGAATGTTTTGAGCATCGATGCTTCGTAGTAAAGTACATAAAAGTTTACTTAATCTTCAGGAATGTAAACTTATTAATCGCATAAATTAATAAGTATTACTAGCTTAGGGAGGGGAAATGTTATGGAGACATTTGGAAGGGGATGTCTTTGGTTAATTCTTGGAGCCATAGGATTATTAATTATTGCCTTTATCACCCAGAGTACAATTAATATTCCCTGGTTTATATTCATACCAGTCGTAATTATGGTGTTTTGGATGGCATCAAAGAAAAGCAAAAAGTAATAAAACTTAAGTGGAAATTGGTGGAAATTTAATAGATGCCTTGGTGAGGGAGATAAAAGAAGAAAGCGGAATAGATGTCACCGTATCTAATATTGTAGGAGCTTATTCAAATACAGCTCAATATGGCATGATGGAGTAACTAACATAACAACTAAACTCATGCTGGATTTTACTTATAAACCGATTGGAGGAGAACTGACCACTTCTGAAGAAACTTCAGAAGTGGAATGGGTAGAAAAAGAACGAGTATTAGATTATATCCGCAGAAGTGTGTTTAAGAAGTGTATTCTGATAGGTGGCGATTAAATGCAGTCAATCAAAGCATATATTAATGAAAATCTGCCCAGTATAAAATTTGATCCTCCATTTTTTTACAACAATGATATAGGTATTAGATTTGAACTGGGGTTATCTGATAGAAGGATTAGCGACGAAACATATTTTAAGATTGTCGGCGAACGTGCACTAACATTATTTGAATCAATATTTACTAACGATTGTTTTCTATATGTATTAGCTGTTTCTTATGAATCACTTGAGATTTTAGATGCTTATATTGACGGAGAAGTTGACGTTTTCTCAACCTTTTTTAGTGATAGTCAAAAGCTTGAGGTTGAAAACATTATGAATGAGGAAGTTTATGATGAAGATTCAAACGAACTAATTGGATATATCCGAAGTAACGGTATATCCTGTTCGATTTCTGAAATTAATTATAAATCATTATTAGGTGTAAAAGGTGGGTTTTCAGATAGCAAAGATATTTATATTAACGATCGCATTTACTTTATTGAACCTAACAAAGGGATTGTATTTCATATGTACGATAGTCGGGGCCTAGATATTGTTTCTATAAGTAAAAGTGCCATATTTTATTTATATAAAGACTATAATGATTGGATCCTTGATTATGATAGGGAAATAATTGATAAGATATTTGAAGGCATATCTTAAATGTCAATCACTTCGAATACACCATATTCACTGATTGGACATTTGCCCATGGTCCGAAACGGATGGATTTGGAAGGGAAGTAGTTTCAGTAGGTAAAATTGTCATAAAGGAGTTTTTCAATGAAGTTTATTTCTATAAAAAAGAAATTAAGAGGAACAAGAAGAATAGTTAGAAAACTTCCAACTTGGGGAGAACGTTATAAATACCTTGATATTAGTAATTTACGTATGTATGGAAAGGAATATGTGAAGGTATGGATTAATCCATTTTATAACCTACATCAATATAGTCAAAATAAAGTTGGAAAAAGAAATCCATCATATAAATTACAAAAGCTTATATTTTTTCAACTAATTGAAATATATCTTTCTTGGGAGAAACAACTAGCCAGTTCAAATGAGCCATATTATCTAAAATTGTGGATTGGCGACCCAGAGTTTATTGATTCACAACTTGTTGCTGCAATTGGAACAGAGATTGCCCACTATACTCAGTTATTCTCTAAACATGATAAACCTAAAGTATTTCCTTATAGTAACATACATCCAAGTTTTCATTTATTTACTTGGGAGAGGTGTGTAAATGGTTATTATGTATGGGAAAGTGATCTTGAGATTGAAGAGATACCAATGTATCGTAAGAAAGCTTACTCAATTGATGAATATGAAATAAACGGGAATAAAGAAATCAGTTACTTTATAAGTACTGGAGATATGTGGATTGGGGCAATTCGAAGAAGTGGCAACTTCACCTAACACTTAACTGAACAACCTTTAAGAAATCTGGAACTTGATCTTATAAATGAAATGGTTTATATTCGTTTAAGTGATTAAACCAATGAACGGAAAGAGAGAAGTGTATGAATCAAGTTGAACATATTCAGAAACAATTTAAAGAGTGTATCCCTCTGCTGGAAGTACTGACAGACGAAAACCGTCAAGCCATTATTATGTTGCTGGGACAACACAAGTCGGGGCTTAATGTCAATATGATAGCAGAACATATCAAGTTGTCCAGACCGGCCATCTCCCATCATTTGAAGGTGTTAAAACAAAATGGCTTCGTTAATTTTGAAAAAAAGGGCGTTGAAAATTATTATGTACTGACTCTCCATCATCCCCTTGAGCAAATCAAAACATTAATTACCGCCGTGGAAGCGGAGTGTAACAGATTTCTTAGCGACTAACAATAGACATTTGGGAGCAGTTATAAATAGTTTTTTTCGCACCATTAGTTCATTCGTTTAAACCAATAATCATATGGAAGGTGAAGTATAATGAAGGCTATGATCATTAAGAAGTACGGCAAGAACTCTCCATTGATTATGTCAGAACTGCCCACACCTGACGTCGGGGAACACGATGTGTTAGTAGAAGTTTATGCAGCTAGTCTAAATCCAATCGATTTCAAAATAAAGGAAGAGAAAATGAAATTCCTTCTAAAGTACAAATTTCCTTTAATTTTGGGAAATGATTTCTCTGGGATTGTAGTCAAGGTAGGTGATCGAGTGAGCGCATTTAAACCTGGTGATGAAGTTTATGGAAGACCACGCAAAAGCCGTATCGGCACATTGGCGGAATATATTGCAGTACACGAAGAAGATATTTGGTTAAAACCGAGGAATCTAAATTTTGAAGAAGCTGCATCCATACCACTTGTCGGACTTACAACTTACCAAGCCTTTACCGATATTTTGCATCTTCAAAAGGGCCAGAAAATTCTGATTCATGCAGGTTCAGGAGGCGTTGGGACGTTTGCCATTCAACTGGCCAAATTAATGGGAGCTTTTGTTGCCACAACAGCAAGCGATAAAGGTTATGATTTGGTGAAATCATTGGGAGCCGATCTGATTATTAATTATAAAAATGAGAATTTTGAAGAGAAACTTACCGGATATGACGCTGTATATGATACTTTAGGTGGAGAAGCCTTGAAAAAATCATTCCGTATACTGAAGCCAAGCGGGCAAATCGTATCCATCTCTGGCGTGCCAAATGCAAAGTTTGGGAAGGAGGCAAAATTGGGGTGGATGAAAACGGCAACTTTGTCCATTGTAAGCCGTAAGATCAACGCACTTGAGAAGAAGAACCAAACGAGATATCATTTCCTTTTTATGAAACCTAGTGGAGCTCAATTAAAGATTTTAAAGGAATTTATTGAAGCTGATCATATTAAGCCTATTATTGATAAAGTGTATCCGTTAAAAGATGCCGGGCAAGCATTCCACTACCTTGAAGGCGGAAGTGCCAAAGGAAAGGTAATCATTAAAATAAAGTAATTATAATGGCTGCGATGTCCCATTAGAGCGACAAGCATAGTTGTAAGTGCGATTTTCAAGAAAGGGCCATCCGCAAAAGATTGGCCCTAAAACTTGCCCTTACAGACAGTGCGAAGAACCGTGTCAGCTTTTTGGGATAGGTGAAGGTCAAACCCCAGCCTAGTTTAAACCATGAGGATTCGCCTCTAAAAATCCCGCTACTCGCTCAGTAAGACCTGCCAAGGTACGTTCAAAAACGGTCTCGTCATTGAGTGCTCTACTGAGAATCAATCCGCCTTGAATGCTGACAATCGTCTCCTCTGAAATTTTGATAGCGGCTTCCATGGTCGCACCTGCTCGAACAATTGCAGCACTTAAAGCATCGATCCACCTTTTAAAATACTGTCGAATCATTGAAGCGAATCGGTCCCGAGTCTCGTCAAGGGCAAAAGCACCGACAAGACATATTCGTTGCCCTGACCGAAAATACGTATCGATCTCACGCCACATGTTTTGAATAGCGGCATGGGGTTCGTCTCGTTCGAGCGGTTCAAATATGTTGCTTATAAACCATTTATCAATGTGTGCGAGAATCTCGGCGGCCATTTCTTCTTTCCCTCCAGGAAAAAAATAATAAAGACTTCCTTTGGAAAGACGTGTGCGGGCAGTAATTTTGCTCATAGATGCACCCTCGTAACCGAGCTCACGAAAAACCTCAGCAACCATCGGAATGACATCAGCCTTTTCAAATACGCTACGGGTCATAGGCCTAATTCGGTTAGACCGGGATGGTCATCGGGACGCCTACCGAGCGGCCAATGGAATTTACGTCCGTCTTGACTGATGGGCATATCATTGATCGACGCAAACCTGCGCTTCATCAAGCCATTGTCGGCAAACTCCCAATTCTCGTTCCCATATGATCGAAACCAATTTCCACTGTCATCATGCCACTCATATGCAAAGCGTACTGCAATTCGGTCATCGGTAAATGACCAAAGCTCTTTTATGAGCCGATAATCCAACTCTCTAGCCCATTTACTTGTAAGTAACGAGACAATTTCCTTTCGACCAATTGGAAATTCGGTGCGGTTTCTCCAATAGCTATCCTCTGTATACACAAGTGAAACACGGTGGGGATCGCGACTGTTCCAGCTATCTTCTGCCATCCGGACTTTTTTAATTGCGGAATCACGAGTAAATGGGGGAATAAGTGTGTCCAATAAAATCTCCTCACTCTCTATACTGTTTGGTACATTATAAACCGATCGGTTTATAAAATGCAAGCTACACAGAATAATAAGAAGAGGGCTAAGATAATAGGAGGAGTGTTAAATTGAAGATATTTTGTACAGTTTGTATTCATTTAATATTGTTATTCACCCTGTTGGCTTGTGATAACTCAACAGTATCATCACCGCAAATAAATCAAGAGGTCTATGTAGAAATACCTAGTATCACAATTCGTTCAGATGATACTTCTATACCTTATATTTCGAGACTGGTAGATACCAGCGACAATCTTCATGGTAGGTCCGGTGTTTTCAAGAAAATCAAGACTAATCAAAGTAAAATCCCTTACATTCAACTTGGCGAAGAAATCCAACTGAAATTGCAGCACGATCCACCTGTGTCATACACTTTATTTGATGATATTTTGAATGAAAACGGAACTAGAAAGTATAGTCACTTATCAACTCAAGAAGTGATCTTTCATTTCGAGGATAGAATAGGAACATTTTTATTAACACCGAATGCGGCTTCTTATCTTAGTTCTGATAGTCAGAATTACTCTCCAGGTAAAACCATTCGAGGATTTACATTAGTATGTTATTGGGATAATCAAACAGTAGAGTACTCGTTTATCGTAAGAACGGACGCATCTTAAATTCTACAAGGTATTTTCATCATTTGAGTTGGTTTTTTACTCGTTATGGTGCTTTTCTTATGCTCGCGAGAACGTTTTTCTGTAAACTTTTCTTAGGGGATAATATGTGTTAAAGTTTGGATAACAATGGAAACAGGAGGCGTTGTTTTTGAAGAGCCTTTCGGGTATTAAAGCGGTGCTCTTTGATTTGGATGGTACGTTATTAGACCGTGATACCTCACTTGCGTTTTTCATTCGTGACCAATATGACCGATATTCGCACCTTCAAGTTGTTGATAAAGATATTTTTGTGCAACGTTTCATTGAGCTCGATAATCACGGATACGTTTGGAAAGATAAAGTTTATCGGCAGCTTATAGATGAGTTCTCTATCTTAGAGGTAGAATGGACAGAACTTCTAACTGATTATTTGAATGGATTTAAAAGACATTGTGTAGGTTTTCCTAATTTGATGAATATGCTTACAGAGCTAAGGAACAGTGGTATGAAAATAGCACTTATCTCAAATGGTTATGGACAATTCCAGTACGACAATTTTAAATCATTGAGTATTAGTCATTTGTTTGATGAAGTTCTTATATCGGAATGGGAAGGATTGCGTAAGCCTGACCCAGCAATTTTTATTAGAGCGTTATCTAAACTCGGAGTGGAAGCAGCGGAGGCACTTTTTGTAGGGGATCATCCCGAAAATGATATAAGAGCAAGTCGAGCTGTTGGTATGAAGACAGCGTGGAAACGAAATAATACAGTATCTTCTTGTAGTGTTGATGCCGACATAATTATTGAGAATTTAAGAGAATTGACCCAATACATATTAAGCTAACGGGACGCGTTACTTTACCCATGACTTGAAGGCGGGCAGTTGGGATTGCATCGAATCCATATGATTCTTAAGGAGATAAAAATGAAGGTAAGACATTTAATATTAATAGTCATTTTTTTCGGAATTATATATTTAATTACAGATTACAACCAATCATACAGAACAATAAATGAGGTATTATATAGCGAGAATAAATCGAATAATTTTTTTAGCATTAAGCAGATAATTGGTGGAAGTGAATATAATAAGAAAGCATTTTACTTTATACTTAATGACTCAGATCAAGTAGTCGGGGTAAGTTTAAATAAAGGTATTTTTGGATGGAAATTTTCTAGATATAGTACTGGAACAGGTTTGGAAATTAATAAAGAGCAGAGGGTATCTAAATTAAGTATTAGCTCCTTACAAGAAACATATAAACATTATTTCGGGCTTACATCATATGCAAATGTTCAAAAAATTATGATTAATCAAACCATTGAGGCAGAGTTGATTAATCTAAAAGAGCATCTAGCAAATGTTAATGATATTGAAAATACATATTTGTGGTACGCGAATATTAACGATAAGGCGAATAATTTCATAGTTGAGGTTTATGATGATCAAAATAAGTTAATTGATAGTGAGTAGGATATAGAGCTTCCCCAAAACGCTTGGCAGAAAGGCATACGAGGTCAGGATCGACTTGAGAAGGTTGCGCAGCCGCCGGTAGGCTGGCGGCTGGATGATCAATTTTAGTGTCCATATTGTTCTAATTCTTTAAAAAGTACATCACCATTTTCTTTTATACCATCTCTATATTTAGCATAAAATGTACGTACAATAGTACGGGATTAAAACTAGTAAACATAAACATCGCATAGGGGAACATTGGTTCCAATGCACTAAAGAAAAGGAGAAATGTGGCGTGGGAATTTCCGTTTATTATACTTGTATGAGAGACTTTATCTTACCATTCTTGAAAATCAAGAGATAACGGCCATCATTGACAGATACAATGCAGGTTTTGAAATGAAGGATATTGGAGAAACATTTTGTGTTTATGACTACGATCAGGATGAATCAACTGTGATCTTTGCAGGTTCTACGAAGCTGCCCATTACAGATGATTTTGAAGATACAATGCATGCGCTGATTTATTGGTTGAACTGTTTAACAGATATTGGAAGAAGTATTTCTAATGGTGACTGGCATGTACATCTAGATGATACCGATGCTATTTGGGATGAGGAAACGGGCTGGCAAATGCCAGAAGATTAGCAGCTGCTGTTTGAGAATTTAATGTGCGCTGGATAGAACTTTAGGCAACTGAACCGGAGAAGAAAAAGCTAAGTGGCCTTATTAGAACGAGCTTATATGTTGGAAAAGTAACTGGAGAATTTGATGATGTGCTTGGTGATCTTCTTCCGCTAAATAATTAACTTTTTAAAGGGGTTCACCAATGAAGTAGTCCTTTAAAAATGTTTATTGTTTGGAGAATAAAAAATGTTTACCAAACTCGACACCGGGGTAAACAAATAATATATAAACCCATTAGTCGAGGTGAAAAACATGAGTATTCGAGAACAGCATGAAGAACGTGTTGAGCGACGTGAGAACCATGATCCCAGCTTAGTAGGTGCGACGTTTATCAAGTATGCCGCATACATCATCATTACGCTGGCTATTCTCTATTTTATTGTAAAATATTTGCTGCCTATGTTTCGTTAATAATTTCTGCTTCATAAGAAGGACAAAATTGTAAAAAACAAGGGATTATCTGCTTCATAGAGAAACAACTAAAGCAGGAAAATTGTATAGAAGGAGAGGAAGTCTTAATGATAAGGGCTCAAAACTTAATGCTTTTGGAAATATTGTCGATGGAAAGTTTTAGTATTCGCTCCATGCAAAGTCTACGTGACAAACGAAAGCGGTTATTTGCATGGAGCAGTATAATCTAACCGAACAAGTTCCATGAAT
The DNA here is from genome assembly GCF_036541265.1 of Paenibacillus sp. IITD108. Classification (NCBI taxonomy): domain Bacteria; kingdom Bacillati; phylum Bacillota; class Bacilli; order Caryophanales; family Paenibacillaceae; genus Paenibacillus; species Paenibacillus sp. IITD108. The sequence goes on from NZ_JAZHCT010000048.1 coordinate 10,637, forward strand.
TTAGCAGGTTTGTCATATGGGCTTTGCAACCTGGCCATCTCTATAGATGGAGGGGCGAAGCCAATGAAATATGTATCAGCTAGTGAGATTTTACCCGAGTATTTACTCCATGAAATTCAAAAATATGTACACGGCAGTGTACTTTATATTCCTTCTCCAGAAGGGCGCAGAAAAAAGTGGGGGCAGATTTCGGGGCAGAGAGAGTATCTGCAGAAGCGAAATTTAGAGATTAAGCAATTATTCCGAATGGGCCGTAGCATTGATCAGCTCGCGGACTCGTATTGCCTGTCTGAGGATAGCATCAGGAAGATCGTGTATAAAAAAGAAAAATAACGATAGGCTCGCGTTGGGAGTAAAACCGATGCGGGCCTTTTGATTTGCAGCGTAAAACGGTTATAAGTATTGTTTTCCTATTATTTAATATTGAGCGCCTGTATACTTTTGCTTAAATAATTGCATTAACGAAGCGAAGGGGGAGAGTATGATTGAATTTTTTCAATATGATACGGAAGAGAAAAGGCGCTCTTTGCTAGTTAGAGCGAGGAAAGTTGCTTTATTAGCGTTACAACAGTATGACCTGGAATGGGAATGCATTCAATTTATTCAACTATCAGACACAATAACTTTTAAAATTGAGCTGAGTTGGTCGCAACGTTATTTACTTCGTATCCATTCTGATCGATTAAGTAAAGAGGAAATCTGTTCAGAACTTGCTTTGCTCCAAGCATTTAACAAGTTGGAAGATCTGGATGTACCAAAAGGGGTAACAAGCGTGAATGGCTCTTATGTATTGGAGATCAATACAGAGGATGGATATCGACGCCCCTATGTTACGATGATGAAATGGGTAGAAGGTGAACATATGAGCGGAGAGTTGACGGACAGCTGCGTCTATAATATGGGCGTAATGATGGGAAAACTTCATGAAGCAGCTGTATGTTTCGTTCCCCCTCCTGATTTTGTTCGACCGATATGGGGGGCAGACAGTTTTAAAAACGAAATGGCTAAGCTAGAACGGTATTATACACGTTTTTTATCAGGCGAGGCATGGAAGGCCTACCAGGCTGCTGCTGATAAGATTTTATCAGAGCTCGCAGTAATGCATAGGAACAACCAGAATTATGGACTTATTCATGCGGATTTACATACCGGCAACATGGTTTTCATTGATGAGAAACCCCATCCGATTGATTTCGGAAGGTCTGGTTATGGCTATTTTCTCTACGACATGGCAGGTACGCTATTAGAGCTATATCCTAAGCAGCGATGGATGTTTATCAAAGGGTATGAAAGTATAAGAAAGTTGGAATCGGACTATGTTCGGCATTTAGAATGCTTCTTCATCATGTTCATGATGGAGAATTACTGTCATCATGCTTCTGATCCAAGAGAAATCCACGATTTAATCGATGAACAACAATACGCACAAGCGTACATAAGAGAATATTTAAATGATACTCCATTTCTATTCGATGTGATAGAACCTGTGAAAATCGATAGGTCAACTATCATAGATACAAGGAATTAAACATGCAACCCCGACCGATGAGCAAGCAACCAGTGCCCAAACGAGGAAAATTCCGTTTCTTTATTGTATAATGGACACTTCATCATGAGATAAATAAACAGGGGAAAGAGGGGAAAAATGCCTACTATACTGGTTGCTGATGACGATTCGAACATTCGCGAACTCGTCTGTTTATTTCTGCGCAACGACGGATTTACAACAATTGAAGCCGCGGACGGCAAGGAAGCACTGGCCATCTACACTTCAACACATCCTTATTTTGTTTGTAGATGCGGGTAATACAAGTAATGAAGGATGGATAGCGCTCCATGAAGAACAAGTCAAAAATTCTGCAGAGGGAAAAATGATGACATTTGAAGGCGGCCATTATTTACACCATCTCCGATCAAAAGAAATCGCTGAAAACTTTAGACAATTTATGCAAGAAATAAAATAAGTACACTGTGGTCTTATGTCAAGAATTCGGACAAGTTAAACGTAGAAATTTCTTAATTTAGCGAATTAACTTGCGAAAGTGTTTTCATAGTCAAATGGTGATTTCATTCCACAATGTTCATGGATTCTCACTGTGTTATAGAACGCTTCAATATATTCAAATATAAGTTCGTGCGCATGTTTCAGGTTTTGAATTACAAAACGATTCAACTACTCGCGTTTAATTAATGCATGAAAGGATTCAATACAAGCATTATCCCAAGGATTTGCTTTGTTAGAATAACTGTGGATATACTGTCCCGCAGGTGTTGCTTCAATATAACTTTTAGAGACAAATTGACATCCTCTATCGCTGTGAATAATGACAGGTTGACTGTGTTTACGATTTGCCTTAGCCCTTTCAATAGCTACTATGACGTGTTCCGTAGATAGGCTGTCAGAAACGTTCCAGCCAATAATCTTTCTCGAAAATAAGTCCATCACACAGGTCAGATATACAAAGCCATTCAAGGTATACACATACGTTATGTCAGTCACCCAGACGGTATTAGGAGCTGTTGGATTAAAGTCTCTGCTTAGGACGTTTTTCAGCTTGATATCAAAATCAGGGTCAATGGTTGTTCTAACGTATGGACGAACCCAAATGGCCTTTATGCCTTCTTCGCGCATGTAGTTACCGACTGTCTTTTCAGATATGATGTGTCCCTTGGCTTGCAGGATGGTAGTGATTTTAGGCGCACCATTAATCTGGTGAGAAGCATGATAGATCTGCGTGATTTCCACTTTCATGGCTTGCTTTCTTTGCTCTTGCTCAGAAGGCTCCCGTTTAATCCAGCTATAATAGCCTGATGGAGAAACGCCTAATATTTTGAGCACACTGTTAACAGAAACTTTGCGTTTCTCGGCTTCTTGATTTGTAGCGTTGTAAATCGCTTCTGTTAATTGCTCAGTATGCCCATAGCCTTTTTTAAGATCTCTAGCGCATCTTGTGAATCTCGTAATTCTTTCTTCAAACGTGCAATTTCCTTCTCTGCATCGGAACTGTGGTTGCCTGATCCCCTGTGCTGGACTACACCATCATTCTTCTTGGCATCTGACACCCATTTCCCTAATGTAGATTGCCCAATCTTTAGATCAGCTGCTGCCATCTTTAAAGGTTTACCTGATGAGTAATAATAATTAACGGCATCTTGCTTGAATTCGGCACTAAATTGTTTGTTACGTTTAGTCATGTGAACATTCCCCCTAGTTTTATTATAATATACTAAACTAGGAAATTTCTCTGTTTGGGTTGTCCTAAATTAATTCTAGCATCACTGAAAATAAAGAGGGGATCTCAAAAGTCATAAAATGACGGAGGGACACCCTCTTTTTTATGAATCAGGTAATAGAAGACGTTCAACTTGTAACCCACAAGTAACAGCAAAAAATTGGGGTGAGCTGTTAATATGGAAATGAATATACAGCTCATTGCCAAGTTTAGCCTGCTTCAGAATACCACATCACTGCTCCAGTCGTTCGCCGTATTCGCGCTCATCCCACTGATGCGGGAGACGGACGCGTCAACGCACATGCTGTTTCCTTTGATGCAAAATCCGTTCCTTGCAGGGATTTATTTGTGATAGGACGAATGATAAAGAAACTACGAAGATGGATAGGAGAGGACCTATGGGAATAAAAAAAGAGGAGGCAAATCTTTGTACAATCAATTGGAACTAATGAGCATTCAAGCTGAAGTTCTCTATATTCATGATCATGCTGGACGTATTACAACGATTAATGAGCCTGCGGACCAGCCTGCTCCCCGATTTTTTTGGGGACAGACCGATGCTGGAAGCATTGTAAGATTCCGCAGCGACACACCAGATAGCTTAATCCATGACATCCTGCAATGCTTGGGCCAGAGTGATTCAACCGAGCAACTTGCTAGTATTATTCGGGCATTGGAAAAGGAGAGAGCAATTAAAGGCATATGGATAGGTCCGGCTTTTGTATTTCAAGAATTCGCAAATGATTATACGGACGCTACATTGGTTAATGAAGACAATAAATACTGTTTGGGACCAGGGTTTCCTACTCTATTATCGGAACTGAAGTTTCGAGAACCTTGTTTTATGGTAACAGAAAACAACATGGCTGTATCTGTCTGTTTTAGCGCAAGAAGTAGTGATAAGGCGGCAGAGGCCGGAGTCGAGACCTTAAAAGATTATCGAGGAAAAGGATATGCGATGCGCGTTACGTCCTCATGGGCTCAAGCAATACGACGGTCTCAAAAGATCCCTTTATATAGTACATCATGGGATAATTATTCTTCCCAGTCTATTGCAAAACGCCTACGTCTTCACCTTTATGGAACGGACATTTCCATATATTAAGGTTTCGGTTTAAAAGAACGGTTTATTGTTTTCCATCTACGGGGATATCTCAGGAGCACTCAGTAATGTAGCTCCTCTTTTTTATTAAATTAACGGGCACGATAGCAAAAAATAGGACGAAATCCTCTTTTACATCATGTATCAATAATTGGTAGAATTGGCACATGAAATAGTAAGGAATAGCATGACGCTTATACCTCTATGCAGTCTAGTATGTCAAATGTAATTAAGTGCTATTAGGAGGAATTTTTGAAGATGAAACAACTGATTCAAGAAATAATAGATTTGCTGCGCGATAAGCTTCCTGGACTGGATGAGTCGTTAAACCCGCCAGCAACGAAGGAGGAACTGCGTAAGACGGAGGAGGTAATGGGAGTTACGCTTCCTTCTGAACTGCGTGATTTTTATTTGCTGCATAATGGAGAAAAGTCCGAAGGTCCGGGACTGTTTTTTGGTTTGCGTTTTCTTTCATTAACTGAAATGCTTGAAGAGTGGCGAATTTGGGCTGATCTGGAGGAGGAATATGCGGAGGAAGGCGATCATTATTCTGTACCGGCTAACTGGATTAAAGAACGGTATATCAATCGCTACTGGGTGCCCATCAGCAAGGACGGAGGGGGCAACAACCTCGGAATCGATCTGGATCCGGATGAGAACGGGGTGAGAGGACAGGTCATTAATTTCGGCCGCGACGAACATGTCAAATATGTAATTGCCCGAAATTTCAATTCGCTGTTAGAATTTATTCGCGATACCATTCAGAAAGGCGAATATAGTGTTCAAGAAGATGAAGAAGAAGGCTTTCGCTACTGGAGTTATGGCCGTGAAGAGGAGGTTCATTTTTTTGATGTTCTCCGAAAGCTAGAACTTCCTGTACTTGAACCTTTTGGACGGGTAACGGGTTTGGATGAGACCGAGGCTTGGTTTAGCGGACTGAGTCAGGAGTGGCAGGAGCGCATACAGGCGATTGGCGATACGCCAACTGATTTTCTACTTGCAAAGCGGCTTTTCTTTATCAGGGAAGGTTTAACAGATATTGCTCCACTGGCCCAGTGCAAAGAGCTGCGGGAATTGGTTTTAAGCGGTAATGAAATTCGCTATGTGGAGGCTTTGAGTGGATGTCAACATTTAAAACAGCTCTATCTGGTAAATAATCCGGTATCGGACCTGCAACCGCTGGCAAGGCTGGAGCAGCTGCAGGAGTTGAATATTGCAGGTACAGCTGTTACTGATCTAACTCCTCTTCGTTCCTTGGCTAAATTGAAAAAGGTAGATGCCGGGAATACGGCCATTCGTGATTTTTCATCATTAAAGCCAGTTAGAAGCTTGCGCGTCTTGAAGGTTAGCGGGCCTGACCGGGAACAGCTTCATAGTTTGGCGGAACTGACACAACTTCAGGAATTGACGCTTTCTGGTCTTGATCAACTGAATGAGGATGATCTGACTATACTAGAACAACTCGTGAATTTGCGCAAGCTGGAGTTGGAAGGCGCTCATTTGCCGCATTTGGCGTTTTTGCAGAAATATCGTTACCTGAAAGAGCTTTCGATGAAGGATTCATCTGTTGAGGATATTTCGGCACTGGCCCGGCTTGAGCGACTGCAAGTACTGGAACTGAGCAATTGTCCGGAAATCGGAAACCTGGAAGAGCTTGCACATTCGGTTTCCTTGAAGCAGGTGGCGGCTTCCTTCCAGCAATTTGCTCTGTTGAAGAATTGTTTTAACCGTAAAATTGACTTTTCGAAAATGATCGGAAGAATGACGGAAGAGGAATCTGCGATCTGGCGTGACTATTTAAATCAGGATTGGAGTTAAAAACGACGTCATACGTTTTAATAGGAGTTTCATTGGAGTTTGAAGCAATAGTTGTATGATGAAAAGTTAGACAGGAGGAAGTACAATGCTGCTGAAAGATACAGATCAACTGGACGATCTAAAGGATTTTCTAATCAGCTGGTACGGAAGGTACGAGAGCTCTTACGGTGTGCCTGTGGATAAGATCCCAACCTATCTGCCAAAAGCGTTACAAGAATTATATGCGTTTGCAGGACGCTGGAAAGATGGTTCGGATGATCATCCCGAGCACTCTCCAGAGATATTTCAACAGCAGGATTGTCTTTATTCAGTGGAACGACTAAAGAAGGATAAGAATAAGATTACGTTTCTTGAGGAAAATCAAGCAAACTGGACTTGCCAAGTGGAGGCAAGCAACAACGATTCTCCTGTCTACTGCGACGAGCGCTTACTTTGGGATGACAATGCAAAGGGATATATCATCGTCAATGATTCTTTATATCATTTTCTGAAAAGTTTTTGTTTACAGGAGGTTGTTTATGACTGTAAACAGCTATATATAATAGAAGGAAAATTAGATAATATAAAGATGTTGTTTAATGAACCACTTGAAGATCTGTGGCTAAATGGATATTATATTAGCCCAAAAGAAGAGGGACCTACTCATACATTTTACCAATGCGGGGACGTACTGGTCATGGAGCGCTATGGTGACTTTTGGTTAGGATCTAATTGTGATTTTACTGCAGCTCTGAATGACGATGTCCTGTCTTCAATCAAGCTGAGAAAGATCAGACCTTAACGAAAGTGCGCAAGAACTCATTGACAAATTAATATTCAGAGGTGATGCTGAATGATTGATATGCAGTATATATACGATCTTGAAGCTGAGATGGACATAATGAAGCTTGTAGATAATTATAATGAAATAAAATCAATCCTGCAGCAGTACCCTCAGGAACAGTGGTCATATGATTTTAGCATATGCAAGGGCACTGAATTATCTGCAAGATTTTTCTGACCAGACCAATCCATTTGAGCAAGCATATGAGCTGCTTCAAACTGTTTCTGATACGGGAATGAAGGACGCTGAATGGCATTTAATAATGGCTTCGGTTAGCTTTAATCTACAAATTTACGCTGAGGCAGTAAAACATGCTGAACTAGCAAACACTATCATAGCTGGCTGTGCTGATGATATGCTTGCGTTTTACTCACAATATTACTAGTAGAGGACTTCATAGATAATCTTCATGTTTAACAATCGCCCCAACTCTTGTTTCCATCAGGAGGAATGAATTATGAGAATTTTTGTTGCTGGTGCTACTGGTGCTGTAGGACGTTTCTTGCTTCCAAAGTTGATTCGTGCAGGTCATGAAGTAATTGGAATCACGCAAAGCGAGAGTAAGAAATCCATTATCGAAAAGACAGGAGCAAAAGCATTAGTCACGGACGTCTTTGATCGCGAGGCGATACAATCGGCATTAGGTGAATCTCAACCCGAGGTTGTCATTCATCAATTGACTTCTTTAAGTAGTCGTAATTTTTCAGACAATACAAGAATACGTAAAGAAGGAACGCAAAATTTAGTAGACGCCGCACTTTCGGCTGGTGTCAAACGCATCATCGCACAAAGCATTTCTTGGGCATATGAACCAGGAGAGAGACCGGCTACTGAAGAAGCAGCCTTGCATGTAATAGCCGAAGAACCCCGGAAATCGACAATTGATGGAATAGTAGCATTGGAAAATGCTGTGATGGAAGTACCGCAATATGTAATTTTACGCTATGGTATGTTCTATGGTCCGAGCACTTGGTACGAACATAACGGATTTATGGCAGAACAAATTCATCAAAGGCAGCTTCCTGCAACCGAAGGGGTTACTTCTTTTCTTCATGTGGAGGATGCTGCTGAGGCAGCACTTATGGCTTTACACTGGCCCTCTGGACCAGTGAACATCGTGGACGACGAACCGGCAAGAGGAATTGACTGGCTCCCGGTTTATGCACAAGCCATAGGAGCACCTATTCCTGTAACACTTTCGAACAGCAATGCTTGGGAGCGGGGGGCATCGAACAGAAAGGCTCGCCAGGAATACGGCTGGAAACCGCTATATCCAACTTGGCGGACAGGATTTACTAATAGCCTGAATCCTCTATAAGTAACAACAGCTGAATAAACCGGTGACACAGCTGCCATTTCATCACATATTAAATTCTCAATTCGCTAATCGCTATAAAGACTTGTATAAAAAAGAAGTATCCATACCTCCTTTGACAGGAGCTGGATGCGTCTTTTTTAACAGGGATTTCGAAAATAGCTGTTTTTTATTGGTTTAGGAAATTATGCACCAGTTAAAATTTTGGATAAGTATGTTGAGCTTGAATTGATCCTAATGATGCGGACACTGTTGACCGTTAGCGCTCATTTTTCGTCAACTTCCTCTTTCTAGCGGACAGAAATATCCGTTAGCGGGCAAAAAACTAGAGAATTCGACGGAATGTTCTTCTAATGGTCATAAGTGTCCGTATTTGCAACAAAAAGACTGTTTTTTGATTCTAAAGGTCATTAATGACCGCACCGTAAATAACGTCGTATCGTTTGTTCTTTGCACACGATGACGGCAAGTGAGGTCACCGATAGGTGATTTTATTCAGTGTACTCTCCTCTAAGGGAGTAGATCATTTTTTAAACGGTACCGTACAGATATTGCTTCCGAAGGGAAAGATGCTTATACTCAACTTAACTAGACGATATCGTATTGAAAGGGATGACTACGTTGCCGAAAATTATTGTGACCGAAAACCAATGGGTCATGTTGGGGATCGAACGATTTTCACAAGGAGGGGCGGAGGCATTGATCATCGAAAGTATGGCTTCTGCGCTTAGCTGCAGTAAAAGCAGTTTTTACTGGTATTTTTCCAATCGTAGTTCGTTTATCCGACGAATCGTGAATCAGTGGGTCCACCTATCCACACAGCTAGTGATGGCCGCCTCGTCTGAGCCGGTGGCAACTGAAGAGAAATTGAACAAGTTGCTCCACCAGATGTTCTTCGCAACCCGTAAGGGAGATTTTCTCTTCTATTTGAGAAAGCTATGTACACAAGAGCCTGAATATCGGGAGGTACTGGATGGCATGGAGCAGGGCAGAATGAGTTTTGCTCGCGATCTATTACTAAACCTTGGCATGACCACGGAAGCTGCTGAGCATAAAGCCTGGTTTCTGTACCACTATTACCTCGGATGGTATGAACGTCACAAACTGGAGCAGCCTACCGAGAAGGAATTGCTTGATCATGTACGTTTGATTCGGGAACATTTGATATAACGTAAAGGGAGGGTGGAGGATGGAAACTTGGCTTGTATGGTTTGTTGGAAGTGTCTTCTTCGTTTTAAGCGGTGTTCATATATATTGGGCAGCGGGCGGGAAAAGAGGGGCACGAGCTGCAATCCCAAGCGTAGGTGAGGAACCATTATTTCGTCCGTCAGTATGGGGGACTGGAATCGTAGCACTGCTGCTGGCCTTCATGGGTTTATTCGTGTTTCAATTAGGCGGGTATGGTGAGCCTATAGGGCCCCGATGGTTATATGAGTATGGGGGCTGGAGCCTGGCTGCTTTATTTATTATGCGTGCAGTTGGCGATTTTAGATGGGTCGGATTTTTTAAGCGCCAGAGGGAAACTTTATTTGCACAGTGGGACGGTATTCTCTTTTCGCCGCTCTGCCTGCTCATGGGAGTTTGTCTTATAGTTATAGCTATCGTAGAACAGTAGAACATAGCTTAAAACTTCGCATACAAAGCTAAAAATCGACACCGTTCTACATATTCAAGCGCTCGTTATAAAAAGCAAATCCTATTAGAATAGTAAAGAAGTCACTTACGGATTAACTATGTATATATTACAATATTTAGAATAAATTACAGAATCTAAAATTGATTATGGTTTAATAAGCTATGTATCAGTAGTCCAAAATCCTTCACAACGTGGTTAATGAACCACATTAATGAGCAGGCTCTATGAAGCCTGCTCATTTTATCAAACTAACGGTCAGGACAGTTTGGGTCATCTTATAATTTGTAACATAACCTTTTATGTAAACGTTTATATAGTATTCCAACGAAAAGAGGTTCTCCTATGAAAAGTCGATTCCTTATTTTTTTCCTATTTGTAATAGTGACCTTAACTGCGTGCGCAAACGACAAAGGTGATGAGAACAAGTTAAGTTTGGATGATAGCACCAGAGGTGAAAAGCTTGACGATCAAAACGTCCAAAAAGAGCCTCGGATTGATTCCAAAGCAGAAGTCATTGATGGGGATTTTGTTTATCGTCTCGTTTCTGAGAAATCGGTATACGCCGAAGGCGGGAAAGTAGAAGTCTACGCAGAACTGGAATATGTCGGAGATAAGCCAGAAATTAAAATCGTCCATGCAGCTTCACCATTCTCTTTCCCAATGAGAGAGAAAACAAGAGGATATGATCTCCTCTACATGATGGATCAGCCTCTTATCGTTACCCTTTTAAAAAAGGGCGAGCCTCTAAGGGAGTCTTTTAAGGGAGCAGGCGGTTACGGATCAGAAGATCCAAAGGATTACATTGATTTCATGATTAGCGTGGCGGAGGCATCCCAAAAAGGCACGTTGCCTTGGGGAGATTACCAGGTATTTGGATTTGCTAATTTCGAACCAATATACAAGGAGAGCCAAGAAAACGAAACACTTCGCTTGAAAGCGGAGATCGAGTTCATCGTGGAAAAGCCTGAAAAAAACGGATGACAAAATGTTACTAGCATTATTTCATTGAACTAACTAACACGTTAGCTTAATCAGCAAAACGTTGGAGAACAACATATAAACATTTGTACCACGTAACTACGAAGTTTTCTTATACAATAAGAGTGGGAGGAATGAGCACCATTAAAGGGTATGTCACGATTCAAAATAAGAAGATTTATTATGAGGTTCACGGTGATAACAATCTTCCAACCTTCTTGTATCTGCACGGAGGACCTGGTGTTGGTTCATATGATTTCAATCTAATTCAAGCAAAAAGGTCGAAAGAAACTGTATAAACTTTGGTTTACAATAACCCTGATTAATACTTACCACTTATTATTATTTGGAGGTGGAACGACATTGCTGAAAAGGATTTACATGCTTTGTTTCGCTGCACTTCTTGCAAGTTGTTCGATGGAGAAAGAAAAATTAGTAACGTTACCTCTAGAAACTTCGCCGGAACCCACCAGGATAGTGACTTCAATAACAAATACCGAAGAGACTAAAACACCTACGGCTGTGACAAATAATCTATCGCCCCAGTACATCGATGAAAGCAAGTATGAAGGGGATGAATTAGGGATCGTCAAGACATTAAACAAAATCATAAAAGCCGTCTACGAGACGAACTTTAATGCATATAATTCACTCATTACAGGAGATATGAATCCGAGTAAAGGAGAATTTGATTTTAATAAGATCTTTTTAAGTATCGATAAATTAGACTTCATGGTGAAACCTGATCCTACACCTCCTAATGGTGCTAAACCTGTTGTGCTAGAATATACAGAGAAGAACTATTATAACAAGGAAATAGAAAAAGATAAGCAATTGTTTGTATTTCAATTTGAAGATGAGATCTGGAAATTACTTTATATAGCTGATTGGTGGTAGAGAAGAGTATTCATATGAGCAGATGGATGTGAACTATAATTCATTGAATTGAATAACTTAGATGAGGCTGCCACTGAGATCGGCAACTTCATTAAGTTAACTGGTATAATTTGTTTAATCTACTCTCCTTCGTTAAACTAAAGTTGTATTCGGTGGACCCTAACTGTGCACATTAGCAAATCATGAGAAACCAAGCCTGTTTTTGGATGATAAAATGTAGACATAAGAAGGCTGCATATGGGACGTGTAACCCTGATAATGATTGTGACACTGGACGGTTGCTGTGACCACATGCAGGTGATTGCGGATGAGGAGCTCCATTGTTTAGAATAAAGTATAGTGGAACTTTTCAAAAGCAATTACGCTTACGGGTTCGATAGTTTATAATCAAGGAACAGATTATCACTTTGTATGGGTCTATTTCATTATTCATGTAAAGGTTGGGATTGATCAATGACGCTTAAAATTGGAATTGCAGGGACAGGCTGGTTCGGAAAAATGCATGCAGAAAAGCTTTCGGCAATGGAGGGTGTTCAAATTAGCGCGTTCTGCGGTACAAGTTCTGAAAAAGCGGAGGCAGCGGCGAGCCCATACCGAGACGCCCGTGGGTATGAATCGATTGAGCAGATGCTTGACGATCGTAAGCTGGATGCGGTATATGTTTGTACACCTCCATTTGCACATGGTGAGATTGAACTTGCACTTGTAGAGCGGGGTATACCATTTTTGGTAGAGAAGCCGATCGGGGTGGACGAGGATACGCCAAACCGGATTCGTAACGCAATTAACGAGAAGGGGCTCGTAACATCGGTTGGCTATCACTTTCGATACATGGACAGCACAAGCCGAGCGAAGGACCTCCTTGCTGTTCGCAAGCCTCTTATGGCACTTGGACAATGGATGGGTTCAATGCCAGGTGTGTATTGGTGGCGGCACATGAACACATCGGGCGGCCAGTTTGTTGAACAAACGACCCATATCGTTGATTTGATGCGTTATTAGCTTGGAGATGTGAACGAAGTATATGCAGCTTATGGATACATGAATAAAGCCGAGCAAGATGAAGATGTAACCGTGCCTAATATTGGTTCGGTAACGATGAAACTCGCAAGTGGTGCAGTTGCAACTATCAGTAATACTTGCGGGATTCAAGGCGGACATCATGCAGGACTGCAGATTTATACAGATGCTGGTGTATTAGATATTGCAGGTGACGCGCTGATTGATAAGGAAGTAAGCAAGACTACCAAATACCAATCATCAAGCAATCCTTATATACGTGAAAATGAAGCCTTCTTACATGCTATCAGGACAGGAGATCGTTCTGGAATTCTATCCACCTATGATGATGCATGGCATACCCATCAGGTGACTATGGCAGCAAATAAATCGGCGATGACTGGACTTCCAGTTAAACTAAGAAAATAACTTATTTATTCATCTAACGGGGAAATGCCTCTATAATTTAAATCAATTAAACATAAAAGCTCCTATTTATCAGGAGCTTTTTTACTTTATTTTTCTTAAATTTACGAGTGGTTTAACCTAGAGTCCCAACGTACTGGTGCTATTTTCAATACTGAAATGAAGCTAGTAGAAGCTACCGAAAGTACACAATCTATTCCGTCCCATAATTTAGGCTTATGGTAAGATACTCTATTTGTCAATGCCGCGGGTTGTAGAGTGTTTACTCACCATTTTTTACAAAATTCTCAATACGTGATTTTATCGCATCCCGAACATCTCGGAATTCTTTTATAATTTCTTCTTCACTGCCCGCAGCTTTTGCAGGGTCATCAAATCCCCAATGCCATTTCACAACATCTGGATTAGTTATGACCGGGCAATGTTCATCTGCGTGACCGCAAAGGGTAATGACATAGTCGGCGCGATTCAAAATGTCTGGATTGATAATATTAGACGTATGACTGCTGATGTCAACGCCAACTTCATTCATAACTTGTATAGCTCTAGGATTAAGACCATGAGCTTCAAGACCTGCGCTTTGTACATCAAATAGATCCCCACCGATAGCCTTTAGAAAACCATCTGCCATTTGGCTGCGGCAAGAATTACCTGTACACAAGAAATAAATCATTTTTTTATGCATCGTTCATATCTCCTATTAAATTTAATGTATGATGCTTAACCATAGATATAATCCGATTAATGTGATTAGCAGGACTGGGACAGTCAATACGATACCCACTTTGAAATAATAACCCCAAGTGATCTTCACATTTTTCTTGGATAACACATGCAGCCATAGAAGAGTAGCCAGTGATCCGACAGGTGTGATTTTTGGCCCAAGATCTGAACCAATTACGTTTGCGTAAATAAGTGCTTCTCTGAGAACACCAGCTGTGTTCGTTCCTTGAATAGCAAGTGCGTCAATCATTACAGTCGGCATATTGTTCATAATAGAAGAGAGGACTGCTGCTATGAACCCAGAAAGAATTGTAGCCGCAAATACGCCTTGATCCGCAGCCCATTGAAATACTTTACCCAATTCATCTGTAAGACCAACATTTCGCAAGCCGTACACTACGACATACATTCCGATCGAAAAGACGACAACAGACCACGGAGCACCTTTAATAACGGTAGCTGTACGAAAAGCAGAACTTTTTCTTGCTGCCCAAATAAAGGAAATAGCAGCAATTCCAGCTATGATGGATACCGGAATATGAATAAATTCGCTTAACAAATAGGCAATAAACAATATCAATAGCACAAACCACGACAATTTAAACATCCGCATATCTTTAATCGCTTCTTGAGGCTTTTTAAGTTGTTCCAAATCATATTTCTTCGGTATGCTTTTACGGAAAAATAAAAAAAGGACCAACAAACTCGCACTAACCGAAAATAAATTGGGTACGATCATTCTACTTGCATACTCGGCAAAACCGATACCGAAGAAATCAGAAGATACAATATTAACTAAATTACTAACGACGAGTGGAAGGGACGCTGTATCTGAGATAAAGCCACTCGCCATAATAAACGGTATAATCATTCGATCATCGAATTTCAAAGCTCGAACCATAGCAAGAACAATAGGTGTTAGTATTAAAGCTGCGCCATCATTCGCAAAAAATGCTGCAACAGCTGCTCCGAGCAACACAACATAGGTAAACATAAGATAACCATTACCATTTGCGAATCTCGCCATATGCAAAGCCGCCCACTCAAAAAATCCGATCTCATCCAATATAAGGGAGATAAGTATCACGGCAACAAAGGCAAGTGTCGCATTCCAAACGATACCTGTTACGTCCCAAACATCCTGAAAATTTACAACGCCAAACAAAAGGGCAAGAATAGCTCCTCCGACAGCTGCGTAACCGATATTCAATCCTTTTGGCTGCCATATAACAAAAATTAATGTGAGTATAAAAATGACCGTTGCTGTGACTAACATAATTCCTCCTACTCTTAATTACAACTATCCGGTTTTAATTTGCTTAGCTCTTCCTTCATGGAAGGCAGGGCATCTAGAATACCGGATAAGTACGGCTTATCCTCTATATGAAGCGAATAATAGATCCACTGACTTCTTCTTGTTTCATTTACTAATCCGCCCGTTTTCAGCTTTCTTAAATGCTGACTGATATTAGGCTGAGTCGTTTCAAGAATATTCACAATGTCACAGACGCACATTTCTTTTTCTCTTAAGAGAGCAAGGATAGTCAAACGAGTTTTATCTGCTAACAGCTTCATGATTTCAGTGATGTTTTCTATAGGCTGAGTCAAAATCTTACCTCCCTGTATTTATTCATAACGTCACACCTTTCAGAATATATTATACGCATTTTAATACATAAGTAAATAGTTATATAAGCATGTAATTATGTGTTTGTAGTTGTCATGGCTTCGATTTCTTCCTCGTGAAATAACACATATTTACTTCCTCACAAACCATTTTAGCCGTATTGCCAGTATCAAAGGAGTAGGGTTACACCGGGGTTCTTCCTGCAAGAAATATTTTACCAACATATAGTTTACAATTCCGATAGAAATAGTGTACAATCTAAACAACTCGGAAACTTATTACAAAAAGGTGGTTTAACGATGGCTGTAATTAAAAATGACTATTTAGTAATCGGTGATTTAAATGCACCAGTGAAAATTGAAGTGTTTTTAAATTATGCTTGTCCATATTGTGCAACATTTTATGAATTGGTAGACAACACGCTTCCGCAATATTTAGCACAAAGCAAAGTTGCCTTAGTAGTAAAACATTATGATAAACCGCGCGAAATGTTATTACCTGGAACATTGATTAATGCTAACCTAGATTATTCAGACCCTGGAAGAACATTAGAAATCATTAGTGAATTATTTAAAAACCAAGCAACATGGGATAAATATTCAAGCCATGAAATTAAAAAATATATTGAAGAAAAGTACAATTTAAAAGAAGAATTTTCAAACATTGATCGCAGCTTATTAATTACAGCAGAGGCAATTGAACGTGGCGTAAAAATGGTGCCGACTGTATTCATTAATGAAATGGAGTTCCAGTACCCACGTGAGATTTTTGCAGATGAATTAGTAGAGGTTATTGAAAAAGAATTAGAGAAGGCAGGGGTTTAAGTGGGCAGCTTTAAAAAATTATCGTTTCTATTAGTAATGAGTACATTAATACTTATTTTAGCGGCATGCAGTGATAAGAAAGACGATGTTGGGTCATCTGAAGCTACCGGCAATTCTACGGCGAAAAAAGACGTGTTAGTTGTTGGCTCATCAGGAATATATCCACCATTCATCTCAATAGATAAGGATGGCAATGCACAAGGCTATGACGTAGAAGTACTAGAATTAGTTGGTGAAGCGTTAGGCTACGAAATTAAATGGGAGTTTGCAGAGTTTTCAGGTATTTTCGGTATGTTAGATACAGGTAAAATTGATACAGTAGCAAACCTAATTGCGATGACAGATGAACGTCGTGCAAAATACGACTTCTCTACACCTTATGCATATTCTGGTGCAACATTGGTTGTTCGCGAAGACAATACTAGCATTAATAGTATAGAAGATTTAAAAGGTAAAAAAGTTGGCGTACTTTTAGGCAACAATTTACACACATTTTTAGAGAAGTGGAATGAAGAGAATGGTAAGGAAATCATTATTACACCATACCAGGATGTAAGTGGTACATATAATGAAGTAGCGTTAGGTCGCTTAGATGCATTCATTGATGTAAAAATTACAGCAGCTTCTCGAATTCGCAATGAAGGTTTACCATTAAAACTTTACGGTGAAGAATATTTAATTAATTTTGACTATGGCTTCCCATTCGTACGCTCTGATAAAAATAAAGAGTTTTTAGAAGCATTTAGCGTAGAAATTCAAAAGTTGCAAGATAGCGGTAAGCTAAAAGAGCTTTCAGACAAGTGGAGTGCCATTGATGTAACCATTCCACACAAAAAATAATAGTAATAATTTGAGAGGCTGTTCAGAGGAATCTCTGTGCGGCCTCCACATGTTTAACGTATGTTAACGATAGAAACGAGGGGTTAATGTGAACTTCGATATTGGCTATATGGTTGATATTTTTCCAAGAATATTAGAATATTTACCGATTGTTTTATATATGGGGACATTATCATTTGTTTTAGCAGTCATCGTGGGGTTAATTTTTGCAGTTATTATTAATGCTAAGGTGCCCGTTTTGTACCAGCTACTACTAGTCATCATCTCATATTTCCGCGGTGTACCAACATTAATTCAAATTTTTATTTTTTATTTTGGTTTACCACAACTATTTCCGAGCTTAAGCTCCATGCAAGCGATAACGGCAGTTATTATCGCATTAAGTATTAAAAATGCTGCTTATTTATCTGAAGTATTCCGCTCAGCCTTTTTAGCAGTAGATAAGGGTCAATTTGAAGCTTGCGAGGCAGTAAATATGACAAAGTGGCAAGGATTGCGCACCGTTATTTTGCCTCAAGTATTTCGTGTAGCTATTCCAGCTACAGGTAATTACTATATTATGATGATAAAAGAAACTTCATTGGCATTTACAATCGGTGTAGTCGATATGTTAGCCCGTGCAAAGCTTGAATCTGCTGTCACCTATAAATTTTTAGAGGCGTATTTAGCCGTTGGATTAATTTATTGGGCAATTACAGTAGTATTAGCATTTTTACAGTCAAAGCTTGAAAGCTATATGGAACGTCCATACTTGAAGGAGGCGACAAAATCATGATTAAAATTCAAAACCTCCATAAAAGCTATGGGAATACGGCTATTTTAAAAGGCATTGAAGTGGAAGTGAAAGATGGCGAAGTGTTGGCAATTATTGGCCCATCAGGTTCTGGGAAATCAACATTTTTGCGTTGCTTAAACTATTTAGAAAAAGCGGAAAAAGGGATCATTGAAATTGATGGAGCAAAAGTCAATGCAGAGCAGTATACGAAGGCGGATATTGTTCATTTACGCAGCAAGACAGGAATGGTTTTTCAAAACTATAATTTATTTAAAAATAAAACCGCCTTACAGAATGTTTCTGAACCGCTGCGTTTAACGAAAAAATTGTCAAAAAAACAAGCAGAGCAAGTAGCGTATAATTTATTAGCTGAAGTAGGCTTAAAAGGTAAAGAGCTTAACTATCCCGTTGCCTTATCAGGCGGCCAACAGCAGCGTGTAGGTATCGCAAGAGCACTAGCGCTTAATCCGTATGTAGTTTTATTTGATGAACCGACATCTTCTTTAGATCCGGAACTTGTAGAGGAAGTACTGAATGTTATAAAGGATGTTATGAAACAAGGCAAAACAATGATTGTTGTGACCCATGAAATGGAGTTTGCAAAAGAAGTAGCAGATCGTGTGATTTTTATGGCAGATGGGTATATCGTGGAACAAGGCACACCAGAAGAAATATTTAATCATCCACAAAATGAAAGAACGAAGCGATTTTTAAAAAACTATTTAACATTGCATGCAAATGATGGAATACAACAAGAAATAACCGTAATATAAATGACGCATGTTAGGTTAAATTAATGGGATTTATATGTAATCTGTTTTTTTCTACAGATAAGGTGTCCGGTGAAAAGAACATAGTAACATTTAAAAGCCGCTAATTATGCGGTTTTTTTGATATCATCGGCAGCCTCGTTAAGGCTAATCAACGAAGGAACAATAAATAAATAGCGTGTTCTCCTTTATTACGAACGAGTACTATAGCTTAATAAAATAACTAAAAACGCGGCTGCCGGTGTGGATCGGCAGCCGCGTTGTGCTAACGGGCGGGTTAGCGGAGGAAGAATACAGTAATATTCAATGTGGCTGGATATGAAAGCGGATATTTCTATTAATAGAACGAACTAGAGCAATTCATCATTATCTAAAGAAACTAAAAATGTAAACAGTATTTTAGCAAAAACGGAACAGCATCTCATTTTACAAATTGTTATAATGAATTCGTCACACAGAAGAAGGTAGGTTGGTACATTGAATTATACTGATGACATTAAGCGTAGTATCAAATATATTGAAATGAACATCAAGAAAGAACTTACCGCAAATGAAATTGCAGAGCATGTCGGTTATTCTATTTTCCACTTTTGCAGAGTGTTCAGTTTGTTGCAGGGAATACCTCTTATGGATTTCGTTCGTAAAAAAAGATTAATTCAAGCTAGAGGAGAACTTCTATCAAACAGAAAAATCATAGACATTGCTTTTGATTATGGTTTTAAAACAGCAAGTGGATTTTCAAAAGCGTTTCGGAAAGAATTTGGATACAGTCCAACTATATATATTGCTAGAAACAATAGCTTGAGTACAAGCAAAAATATAATAAAGATTGAAGGATTTAACATGAATCCTACCTTTACTAAAAAATCTGCTTTTAAGGTTGCTGGTTATGGAATCGAAACGAATATCTCGAATGGGTATATGAAAGATATTGCTGCATATTGGGATACTTATACTGGTGAAAATTTAGAGAGTAAAATGTATGAACAATTGAATCCACCAAAACATGGAGAGGTTGGGATTTGCGTATCTTCATCTGACGAAAGTAATGTCAAATATTTGTTCGGCGTTATTGTAGATGATTATTCAAAGGTAACGACCGATATGATGACATTTGATGTTCCAGCAGCACAATATGCAGTTTTCACAACTCCGCCAGTTGATAATATTGCAACAGCTGCAACATACGATGCAGACCCATTATCAGAAATGGTAAAGGCAACTTGGAAATACATTTTTGAAGAATGGTTTCAAGACAGTGATTATGTTTTTGATGAAACAAAAATAGAATTTGAATTTTACGATGAACGTTGTCATGGTCTAGAAAATGCAGTAATGGAAATTTATGTGCCAATTAAAAAGAAATCATAAGTTTTAATTATTAAAATTGAGATGCGGAAGTTTATAATTCAATGAATTTTTTTCCGCGCATAATATCGGAGGAAATAAAATGTTTAGTTATTATGGTGCATTATGTACGGAGGTTTATGATTTTACCAAACAAGTGGGATATTCAATTGACGGTGATATTGAATACTACCTAGAACGATTAAAAACTTGTAAAGGGCGAGTTCTAGAAGCAGCAGTTGGGTCTGGTCGATTTATTATCCCATTTCTTGAGGCAGGATATATAATTGACGGAATTGATTATTCTCCTGAAATGTTAAATTCTTGCCGAGAACGTTGCGAAGAACGAGGCTATAATCCGAAATTGTATGAAGAAAATTTAAAGGAATTTTCTTTGCCGTCCAATTATGAGGCGATTATTATTCCTACTGGTTCTTTTTGTTTGATTGAAAATCGAGAAGATTCTTTAGCCGCATTAAAATGTTTTTTTAAGCATCTTGTTTCAGGGGGGCGTTTAATTGTTGACCTTGTATTACCTCATGGTTGGGAAACTGGGGCGATATCCACTTCAACACTTTCTCTACCAAGTGGCGATGGGATTACGATGGAAAGCAAGTCAATTGAAATTGATTGGCTAAACCAAATAACTGTATCCTATATAAAATATGAGAAGTGGCGAAAAGGAAAGTTGATTGAATCTGAATTGCAAAAATTTGCAATGCGTTGGTATGGTATTGAAGAGTTCAAACTTGTTTTAGAAAGTATAGGTTTTTCTGACATCACATGTTCAGCTGATTATAAATATAAGGAACAACCATCAAATGCGAGTCAAATCATTACATTTGAAGCAGTCAGAAAATAATATGATGGCAAATTTATCGTGATGCATGAAATTTATTAAATGATGGTTATTTGCGGGCGCGCAATAATGACAGAGTAAAATTTTATTTGATGTGGGCGAATCATAATGTGATGAACACATGGGATATTCGCAATGCGCATCTGACGGATAATATGATATGGGACGCGCATCCCGGGCAACAATCGTTAATTGTCATCAACAGTTGGAATGAATGGACGGAAACCAGTTATCTGCAGCCGGATGATCGATACGGTTATAGCTATCTGGAAGCGATCAAAAGTGTTTTTAAGTGATAAAGCATGTAAAGGGGCTATCGACTGACGTATGTCAGAAGACAGCCTCTTTGTTTTATTTTGAATTTTCGCTTGTTATTCGAGAACGATGTCTCAACCAGCCTCAAACATGTTTCTACAAGTAGAGGGCGAACAGTTTAGCTCACGGGGTCAAGACCCAACGGGCAGAGACATTCTACCCCGAGTTCTACAAAAGTCTAAATCAGTTAGGTGAAAAGGACCTGTGGTTATTCTTTAGATCGCAATTACAAACATTCGGTTTCGGATAGTATTTTATCACAAGAAGCATTAAACTAAAGGGGAACGGAGGTTTAATATGCTCAAATACATTCATTGGCAATCTTTTTTCAAAGTGAACAGCGAGGAAAAAGTACATAAGCTGCTAGCAAAAATCAATGAATTATGTGACGTGAAGGCTACTCTAATTTCGTGTGAACGTTATTGGAAGGACACCTCTTTATTCGATATTGTTTTTAGTACACCTTTTAATAAGGACGAAATTGCTGATGCTGTCTTCGCAGCATTAGTTATTTCTCACAAAATGGCTTATCAATGGGAGGTTACTGGCCCATACATATCTGAACAAGGGATGTGGGAATTTCGTGGATTGACCACTAAAACCAAGGTCACTGGGATTGAATGGATCGAGTTTAGGGTGGAATCTGTCGATCTGTAGTTTGCTTTATTAACTGATGCCCAAGCCCGTTGCATATGTAACTAGCTCGCCTTGTTATTGCAACCAATTTCTTTTAATAATCGTTAATAAAAGATAATCAGTTCATTGAAATGGGGAGGAATGTTCAATTCATGAAAAAAATTAAAGAATGGGGAATAATCTTTCTAATTGCAATCGTTGCGTCATTTACTATTAAAACATTTGTCGCAGAAGCTATGGTTGTTCCGACTGGTTCGATGCTTCCAACCATTCAAATTAATGACAGATTAATTGTTGAGAAAATAATGGATGATTATCAGTTTGGTGATATTGTTGTATTTTATCCACCTATACCTGAGAAAGTTAATGAAAGGTATGTAAAAAGACTCATTGGAATTCCCGGTGATTTGATTGAAATTAAGAACGGGGTACTAATTCGTAACGGTGTAAAAGTATCAGAAACTTACTTAAACGAGCCAATTCGGTATGAATTTGGTCCGATTACTGTCCCCGAAAACAAATACTTTTTTTTAGGCGACAATCGTAATGAAAGCCTCGACTCTCATTCGTGGACTACCCCTTTCGTGGATAAAGAAAGGTTGATAGGGAAAGTAGTTTTAATAATTCCAACGCATTTAATTGATAAAAGGAATTTAAGGTAAGCACTTTCTATCTTAGCTTCGTTCCACTAATGGGAACGTTTGTTTAATCAGCAAAGCGGCAGCCTAGGACTTTATTTATCAATCCAATTCTGCCGCTAATTATGCGGCTTTTTATTTTTATGATATCATCGGCAGCGTTGCCGTCCCCCTTAAGTACTGCTCTTAGTTCCACAACATCGCTTGTTATGCGAGCACTGTTCGTCTCAACCAGCTTTAACATGGTTTCCATATGTAGGGGGCGATCAGTTTTAGCGTCGGGTTACGGACCCAGGGGAACAACCGATCGCTACGTAGTAATGTACATAAAAGTTTACTTAATCTTAAGGAATGTAAAATCATTAATCACATAAATTAATAAGTATTACTAGCTTAGGGAGGGGAAATGTCATGGAGACATTTGGAAGGGGATGTCTTTGGTTAATTCTTGGAGCCATAGGATTATTAATTATTGCCTTTATAACCCAGAGTACAATTAATATTCCCTGGTTTATATTCATACCAGTCGTAATTGTGGTGTTTTGGATGGCGTCAAAGAAAAGCAAATAATAATAAAACTTTGTTCTAAAGACTTTGATTTAATAATTTTGTTTTAAAGTCGTAATGGGTGTCCCCAACCTTCGTTCAGATACGATTCTATTTCGTTGATGAGAATGTGTTTTCCTTTGTTTTTAATTTGGATAAAGCTAAAACAGTTGATGGAAGGGAATTCAAAAACAAAGATTTTCCCAAAAATAATGAGATTTGTATGTGAACGATTATGGCAACAATGAATGGTATTCAGATCGGTTTGATTCTAATTATACTTATATGATGCTAGGCAATAAAATTGTCTACAAGACTGATTTAAAAAGCTTTAAGAGAGAAATTATACGTATCTGACAAACCGATTTATGGCATGTCATCGTCACCGGATGGCAGCAAAATCGTACTTTTATTGCCGGTAGATAATTATATGGGTCCATTTTCGAATATTATTGTGCTTGATAATAAAGGGAAATTACTTCTCGAACAACAAAGTCCAAGTCAAGATTCTTTTGGTCAACTGATCAAAAACTGGCGGCTTTCCAATTAGAGGAGAATCAGATATGGATTTATAATAGTGATGATAGAACTTTTGACTTTGCTGGAGTAGGCAAATTGCTTGTATGGCTGCCGGAAGGAAATTTATTTTAGGTCAATACACAAAAGCTGCTCTATACCTTTTAAATACTTGCGATCAGGAGAGAAAAATATGTCTAATCTTTTAATTACAACCACTTCTTTAATTGACGGACACAGGATTGATCAGTATAAAGGGCTGGTTTCAACTCGTGTCGTAACTGGAGCAGGATTTTTTGCAGACTGGGCTGCCAGCTTTAGTGATGTTTTTGGGGGAAGATCGGAAGCCTACCATAATCAATTGAAAATGATTTATGATGAGGTTATTGCTTTATTAGAAGTAGAAGCTGTGAAACGCGGCGCTAATGTCATACTGGGACTGAAAATTGACCATAACGAAATATCGGGCAAGGGCAAGCAAATGTTTATGGTAACGGCTTCCGGAACTGCGGCTTATATAAAGGAATTATCTGTTGAGACAAATGCCCATATGCAGGAAGTAACAGTAGAATTGTTTGAGCTGGAATTAGAACGACAACAATTAATCGATCGTATAAATCTGGCACAGGATGAATTAGCTCTTCAATATAATTGGGAGTTTATAATAAAAAATAAGATTGCGGATGTTATGGAAAAAGCATTCGATTGTGCACTAAATTCGATTGATATGGAAGAGGTGCAAAATTACTTCTCTGCATTGGACACAAAGGCCAGCATAAAATTTCTATATGCGCAGCTTGCTGATGATCATAAGAGAGAAACGGCTATTCATTTGATTAAGAATGCTAAATTACTTGATTATTCTAAAGTTATAGAGTTGTTGACTTCTGAAAACATAAGCGTTCGAAAATCAGCCCTACAATTGATAGATGGCAGAAAACGAACCTATACAAAGTCGGATATAGCAACGTTGGATCAAATCATTCTGGTGCTGA
This sequence comes from Paenibacillus sp. IITD108, assembly GCF_036541265.1. Taxonomy (NCBI): domain Bacteria; kingdom Bacillati; phylum Bacillota; class Bacilli; order Caryophanales; family Paenibacillaceae; genus Paenibacillus; species Paenibacillus sp. IITD108. The sequence continues at coordinate 35,275 of NZ_JAZHCT010000048.1, forward strand.
CAAGCTCCGATTGCATACCAGATTTAGGGTCAGACTATGGTGACAAATGGTTTTGCAAGTGTGGGAAAACGAACAAAGCTAGTCAGCAATATTGTAAATACTGCGGTCATGATATAAAGGGATTTACAATGAAGGATGTAAGTTTAGAACAAGCACTAGATTGTGCCACAGAAGCACTCTTTGTTCTTAAGCGTTTGTTTGATGTAAGGAAATGAATAGAGTTTTTATTTTAAAAAACCGCATACTTATGGATAAAGCTATCGTAAATTGACAACACGTAGCTTATAACCACGTCACTCGTTTTATACAATCTTTTAAAAGTATCAGTATTTGGCACAAAAAGCGCTCCAGCTTGCAGTAGCAAACCGGAGCGCTTTTATGTTAAGGCAGATCGATTGTTACCTCGCGGCGGGACTCTGCTGATCGCAGCACACCGTCGATAATGGCCTGTTGAATCATAATTTGCTCGCCAGGAATCGGTGCAGGACGTCCATCACAGACAGCTTCAACGAAATCGCGTACCTTTTCATGGAATAAGTTCAAATTATGATGAATCAGAGGGACAGGAGTAGCAGTTTGACCGCCCATCAGGTCGTGGTACATGGTGATATCGCCGACCTTCCCGTCCCAAACACCGGACCAGTTGCCGGTGCCAAAAGGATTGATTTTAAGACCGGCATCAGTACCAAGGAACATCGTTGAGCCGAGGGAGTCCATATGCATCGCCCATGAAATTTTGAATTGCAGCACCAGGTCATTTTCAAAACGAACCATCGCTACGCCAAAATCCTCCACATTAAATTGAGCAGCTTCAGCGTGGTAGAGCGGATTAGTTCCAAAATGGTTAGAGGTAAAAGCCGAAACGGTTAGCGGTCGCGGATACCCAAGCGCATTCAGCGCCATATCCAGCGAATAGCAGCCGATGTCAGCCATTGCGCCTGCTCCTGCCAGCTCCTTGCGGATAAACGTGCCGCCAGGCATTCCTCTGCGACGACCGCCACCTGTTTCTACATAATAGACTTTTCCAAGCTTGCCGCTTTGAATGATTTCATTAATCAGCTTCATGTTTGGGTCGTAACGTGGCTGGAAGCCAACACTTAGCATGTGACCAGAAGCTTTCGAAGTCTCAACCATATGCACAGCTTCATCCAATGTGATAGACATCGGTTTTTCCAGTAGCACATGCTTTCCTGCATTTAGAGCATCAACGCTTGTTTGATAATGGGAGAGATTTGGAGTACAGATGCTGACGCCGTGAAGCTCAAGCTCAAGCAGCTGCCGGTGATCAGCAAAGGCCTTGGCTCCAGCAAGCTCCTCCTGAGCGATAAATTGCTCGGCTCGGCCGGGAACAATGTCGGCTACAGCAACGATTTCAACATCCGGTAGTTGTTTGTATGCGGCAACGTGTGCACGGGCGATGCCACCGGACCCAATAATACCAATGCGAATAGGTGTAGTCATATGTCTTCCTCACTTTTTTATAAATAGGTAATCGTTTGCGGCACTAATTGAATTATTAGCGAATAATACTCTCACAAGGTTATTAAAATTTCTTATCGTATACATGCCTAAGTTAACATATTTATCCCCAAAAGATAATCTAAAAAAATGACAAGAAAAGTATGATATTACGACAAAGGGTAGCTGTCTGAAAACAACGTATCTTGGTGAAAGGCGTGTTTTTTCTTATTCCATGCAAGCTTTTTTTGCAGTTTTACAGGTGCGTAAAATTCCGTTATTGAGAAAATGGCATTATTTACTTTTGAGAGCGAGGTGGTATATGTTAATAGTACTGACTTAAAAATAAATTTATTTCCTTATATGCTAGTCCAATTAATTAGCCTATGGGAAGGGGTCAAGACACAGAACAGTTAGAAGCACATAAAACTATAATTCTCATCTTAAGGGGGAGTACAATTTGAGTAAGTCCGATATCCATGACATCTGGTTCGATTATGCCGCGGCCTTTGTACAGCAAAAGAATGCTTCGGACTGGAACACCTTGGCCACGCATGAACAAGAGATTGCCGCACTATGGCTGCTGGAAGCCGATGTGTATAACGGTGGATTTGTGCAGTTTTTTTTGCAATGGGGGGGAAGAGGCATATATCCACGCGGTACGGGCATTACAAGCCATCGGGGCGTTACATGCGCTTGAAATCGTCCAATCCGGATATGCCTGCATCGAGCATTTATCGGAAGACAATCGCCTCACTCAGCTCTGGGATATTCCAAAGTTTCTCACCGAGGAAGAGGCAGAACGGCTTGATAAGCTCGATAAGAGTTTCTGGGAAGACTATGATCACATTGCGGAAATAGCATATCGATATTACGTTGAGGAGTTGGGAATAACCGTTTCATCATAACCTGTATTCATTATGTGGATCAAGGGAGTGGATGTCTTTGACCCTGTTCAACATTCTATTAATTAGGAACGGAGGTTATGATTGTAATTACTTGCTGCAGCGCTTATTTAAAATAATAATTATAGAGTTGAAATAAGAGGAGGGAATTGAACTTTGAAACAAGTTGTCGTCTATGATCCGGATCTCCTCAGATCCGTCAATTTGCCTGCGGAGGTAGAGGCATATTTGCTTAAGGAAGGGCTTCCTTTTATCGAGCCTGCGGATACCGTCTTGGGCGTTCGCTTCCAATCGTTCGCGGATATGGGACTTCTGCACGCTGGCAAACGCAAGCTGCTGCCCATCGGATACGAATGGGAGCCGGAAAGCGCCATTCTGGGGCTGGCTCAAGGCTCGGGTCATCTATGTTCCTTCCACCCGGCATCCGGACAATCAGGATTCGTTAACTCGGATATCCGTCTGTTTCTGTTGTTCTTATCACGCGTTCGAACGTTTATAGCAAGTCACTCCCAAGGTGATCAAGCGACGATATGGACGGCGGAGGAAATGAGCGAACGTCTGGCAGCCTTCCGCCGTGGCGAGATCGTCCCGCAGCGTCCGAAACGGCCGGCCTTCGACCGCAAAGCGGAGCTGGCCAGAATGCGAGCTTTATTTGAAGAGAAGGACGCAGCCAGCCTGGCAGACGAAAACTATTGGTGGAGCTGTGTGCTGGAGCAACTGGAAGACGGCTTGTTATAGAACTTTGAGGACAGTATTCCTGTTATAAGTATAGATTACCCCATTACGACAATCTAAAGGGAGTTATATTATTGCGTTATGTCATTGATATTGCTTGCACATCTTATCTGAAACTTCAAGCTGACCATATCGCCTGAAGGAATCGTGCGCAGCAAAGGCGGCGACGGTGGTACACTTATCTGCGGTGGTAGAGGTGTCACATGGGGCTATTTTCCTATTGCTACTTATTATCGTAACCCCTATGAGGAAGAGTTGGAGTGGGAGGAACGTGCCGAATACTTACATTATCGTCGCGTAGTTCATCTGTAATCAACCATGGAGAACGGCTTTAATAACAGGAAACGAAGATAAGGAGTATATTATCGCAAGGTGAGTATCTGAGTCCGATACAAAGTGAGGAAGGAGGAGCTTGAATGCTTTTTGATTTAAAAGGTGATTCAAATATGTCGCCAACTGTAGGAATACTCTATTCCACTGTGAAAGAAAACAGCCAACGATTACAATTAATCACTAATGGCATGTCGCAAGAAGAAATAGATTATAAGGGTCCAAATAATAACTTTAATAGTACCGCTCAATTAATTAAACATATTATGTTTGTTGATCTAAACTGGGTTTATAGAATAAAGGGAGAACCACTTCCTCATTCTTGTAAAAAACAATATGGACCAATGATAGATGCGAATAATAAGCTTCCGATGGTTAAAGGGATGACTTTGAACACACTGATGTCTAACTACGAAGGTGTGTTGAAAATGTTGAAAGAAACTTGTACACAATTAAAAGATGCTGATCTAGACAGAGTTGTCACTTTTGGTCATGAAAATGAAAAGCAATCGACCATTCGCTGGGGGTTATGGCATATGGCTGACCATAACCGCTATCATCAGGCTCATATTATTCAGCTTAGAAAGTGGTATAATGATAGTTCTTTGTCAAAATAAAGTGGCGAGTGTTCCGGAATTAATCTTGGGCTAGTTAATACTTGTCGTATGATAACGGAGGAGCACACAGCAATGTGACTCCTCTATTTTATTGAACTAACGACGCAGGTTAGTTCGATTCTAGGTACAAAAAATACAGTTATTTAATCCCTTGTTTTTATTCTTTTACCACTTTATTATGGATATAATTGGGCAACAAAAAGAACAAAAGATAGGAGTGCTGAAGTTGGACGGATTAATAAACGCAGGAAGCTACCAAAGAGAATTTCTTGCCATTCTCCGGGCGCATTCCGAGCAGGCACTGAAAACTCTTCGAGCATTAGACGAAGCTATACCGGAAAAAACACGCGCCATTCACATCGGCATCCACCCGAATCAGGAACAGGATGGTACATTCAGCATCATGATCCATTTGGACGGCCCGGACTTATATGTTCTAAATAAAGCAATCGATGCACATCGATCTCTGTTCGAGGTCCGTTATGGGGAAGATGGCTGTGCAGAGCCGGAGGTTCCGTTATTTAGCCCGTTTCATCTGCCATTTGAGGTCAATGATGTGATTGTGGACACATGCTTCCTGTGGCTCGAGGAACTTTGGAAATGTTTTGGCGGAACAAAATCCAATTTGCCGGTCGAAGTCTTTGGAGAAGACGGTTATGGATCAGAACCTTTCAGGCAGCTCTCAACTAGGGACGAAGGTTAATGATTCTGCTTTTCTTTTGATAAAATCTCAGAATAGAGAATGTCACTTAGCGCAATCATCCCCTTCAATTAGAAGGGATGATTGCCTAACGGTTGAAACGCCTCTCTTATTCAAAATAGGATTGCATTGCCACTCTTAATTGCATATTCCCCTGAATTTCCCCGTATTTAGTGAAAATCATGCCATCCCCCAGCTCTGCTGATTCATCTATCGCTTCCATACGGTTAAAATCACCTTATTGTTTCACTGTAAATAGATGTACATGATTATACACCTTCGAGTGTTATATTTGCCACTTGACTGTTGCAACTTTTATTAGCCTATAATAGCCGGTTTCAGTGAGATAAAAATAAGGAGGTAACAAGTATGAAGTAATACGTGGTGAATACGGCAAAAGGAACAGTCTTTGATTTTGTTTCTAGAAGCTTCTTTCCAAAATTGAACGTTAATGAGGATCCCGTTTGCGGAACTGCGCATGTAACTTTATTCCGTATTGGGCAAGTCGCTTAACAGGTTGCGATATACATAACACGATTTATGTAA
>NZ_JAZHCT010000049.1:0-38998 GCF_036541265.1 Paenibacillus sp. IITD108
TCTTTACTTTATAAAGCCTAGCAGCATTTCGCGAATCACTTTGGAAGCTACGATTTGCGTCTGTTCTGTCGGATCATAGGCAGGGGCTACCTCTACAAGGTCGCAGCCAACTACATTAGCCTCTGAGCGAGCGATCGCATGAACTGCCTCGATAAGCTCCTTGGACGTGATGCCGCCTGCTTCAGCTGTACCAGTGCCCGGTGCGGCCGACGGATCAAGCACATCGATATCGATCGTCAAGTAAACAGGGCGGCCAGCCAGCTCAGGCAATACTTTTTTCAATGGCTCAAGCACTTCAAATGGATGGAAGTTAATGTTCTCACGCGCATATTGCCACTCCTCACGCGAACCGGAGCGAATGCCGAATTGATATATGTTTTTGCCGCCCATCAGTTCAGCTGCTTTGCGCAGCGGCGTAGAGTGAGACAAGGGCTCGCCCTCATACGATTCGCGCAGGTCAGCATGAGCATCAAAATGGATAATCGCCAGATCAGGGTACTTGGCATACATTTCGCGGAAGATTGGCCAAGACACCAAATGCTCGCCGCCAAGTCCTACCGGCATTTTGCCGTCCTCCAGCACACCTTTTACAAACTCGCCAATAATATCAAGGCTGCGTGCCGGATTGCCAAATGGCAGCAATAAATCGCCAGCATCAAAATACTCGATATCCTCTAGACTGCGGTCTAAATACGGGCTATATTCCTCCAAACCGATCGAAACCTCACGAATACGAGGCGGGCCGAAGCGCGAACCCGGACGGAAGCTTACAGTAAAGTCCATTGGCATTCCATAAATAACTGCCTTGGAAGCCTCATAATTTTCAGAGCTCAAAATAAATACATTGCCAGAATACTTCTGATCCAGTTTCATTGCTAGCGTCCTTTCTGGTCGGCTTCCTGCAGCCTACTTAATCAAGTTTTCTACAAATCTAGGCAATACAAACGCCGCTTGATGCAGGCGAGGGCTGTAATACTTCGTATCGATGTCCGCAATATCTGATTCTTTTACTTCCAGCGGATCATACTTTTTGCTTCCCATAGTGAACGTCCAGAGACCGCTTGGGTAAGTAGGGATATTAGCGCCATATACACGTACGATCGGGAATACTTCCTTTACGTCTTTATTCACACTTTGGATAAGATCTGCTTTGAACCAAGGGTTGTCCGTTTGAGCAACAAAGATGCCGTCTTCTTTCAGTGCTTCGTAAATGCCTTGGTAGAAGCCGCGAGTAAACAGATTGGCAGCTGGGCCAACCGGCTCAGTCGAGTCAACCATAATAACATCATACGTGTTTTTGTGATCATGAATATGCATAAAGCCGTCATTGACTTGAACCTCAACGCGAGGGTTGTCCAATTCACAAGCAATAGTCGGCAAGTATTTTTTTGAATACTCGATGACTTTGCCATCGATATCAACAAGCACCGCTTTTTTAACCTTCGGATGCTTCATTACTTCACGGATTACCCCCCCGTCGCCGCCGCCGACTACGAGTACATTTTCAGGATTAGGGTGAGTGAACAACACAGGATGAGCGACCATTTCATGATAAACAAATTCATCCTTCACTGTAGTCATAACCATGCCGTCCAGCACAAGCATCGTGCCGAATTCTTCTGTTTCAATCATATCGAGCTGTTGAAAATCCGTTTGCTCGTTTACATACGTTTTTGTAATTTTTGCTGTTATGCCAAAGCTATCAGTTTGCTTCTCTGTATACCACATTTCCATGTCAAGTACCTTCTTTCCGTCAATAGTTCAAACTGTATTATAGTATTTCGCACAAGAAAAAAAAACCTCTTATCCGTGTAATGGAAAAATATTTATATGGTTGACTCGAAAATGAATAGCCTGCTCCTAATATTTCCATACTAAATAAGAATGATTTGCGTTTGTTGCGTTGCAGCAAGCATCCGTCTACCTAGTATTTTACTAAATCAAAATCGTTTTGTCGTGCTTACATCAAAATTGCTGCTTACAGGGAGACTGTCGATTCATTTTTTGCGCAACAGCGGTCGGAAGCCCAAACTTGATCGCAGGCCCCCCTTTATCATGCATGTTGCTTTATTCAAAATTAATCGACAGCTCAAAAGGCGACTTAGCAAGGGAGTTGACATCATGCTGAAATCCTTCATACAACGCGGAAAATCAAAGCTTCGTAACTGGTTTTTACTGCGCAAAGAAAAGCTTTCATTCGCAATCCGCGTACGCAGCTTGTTAAAGCTGATGGGTATAGCTGCTATAACTGCAGCTATAGCAATTGCAGCTTTATATTACTATTTGAGCAGTCAATCTCTGCCTGCTGCTTCTATTAGCCAAACGTCCCGCATGCTCGATTTGCACGGTAATGTCATCGATACATTTCATGCCGGAGAAAACCGTTATTCTGTCTCGTTGAATCAAATATCTCCCTACGTCATTCAAGCTACATTAGCGATAGAAGATCGACGTTTCTATGACCATATCGGCTTTGATATAAAAGGAATGGCTCGCGCGCTAATGGTCAATGTGCAAAGCATGTCGACCAAGCAAGGAGCCAGTACGCTGACCCAGCAGCTGGCCCGCAATCTGTACCTGACGCATGAACGAACCTGGCAGCGCAAAATCAAGGAAGCCGTCTACACCGCCCAGCTGGAAATGAAATATTCAAAAGATGAAATTCTGGCTATGTATTTGAACCAAATTTACTACGGGCACGGCAGTTACGGCATAGAGGCGGCTGCCAAGCATTATTTCGGCAAGCACGCTCAAGATTTAAGCCTTGCAGAAAGCGCATTGCTGGCGGGGATACCAAAAGGGCCAAAATATTACTCGCCTTATCATAATATGAAGGCAGCAAAGGACAGGCAGCAGCTTATTCTGGATGCGATGGTCAGCGAGGGGGCAATTACGAAGCAGGAAGCGGACGAAGCCTACAATGAAGTTCTTGCCTTTGAGCCATCCCGCTCCAGCCAGGATAATGGCATTGCGCCTTACTTCCGCGACTATGTGCGGCAAGTCGCCATAGATGAGCTGGGCATCGAAGAACAGCTCATTAACGAAGGCGGAATTTCAATTTATACTACGCTGGATTCGACGATGCAAGCTGCTGCTGAGCAGACGATTCACAGCAAGCTGCCGGCAAATTCAGAGCAGCAAGCCGCCTTGATCGCCATCGACCCGCGCAATGGCTATATTAAAGCAATGGTTGGCGGACGCAGCTATGCGGACAATCAATACAATCGAGTATTTGCAAGCACCAGGCAGCCTGGCTCTACCTTTAAGCCCTTTCTATATTTGACTGCCCTGCAAAGCCGATTCATGTCGCCAACTACTCACTTCATGAGCGAGCCGACGATATTCACCTATGACGAGGGCAGAAAAAAATATGAGCCGCGCAACTATGGTGATAAATATGTGCTTGATTATATTGATATGCGGAAGGCAATTGCCAGCTCAGACAATATATATGCCGTTAATACGATTATGACGGTAGGAGCGGATAAAGTAATTGAAACCGTCCGCAAGCTTGGCATTACAAGTTCTATGAGCCCATTGCCTTCGCTTGCGCTGGGCACCTATCCGATCAGTCCGCTGGAAATGGCATCCGCCTTTGGCATCTTTGCCAATGAAGGCTTTCATCATAAGCCGGTTGCTATACTGCGGATCGAGGATCGCAAAGGAAATATTCTTTACGAGGCTGAGCCGCAATTTGAACAGGTTATAACGCCTGCCGAAGCCTATGTAATGACCAGCCTGATGGAGAGCGTCTTTCAGGAAGGCGGCACTGGTTACCGTGTCGCTGCAGCAATCAAACGGCCTGTAGCCGGGAAGACGGGCACGACAGCAACAGATGCGTGGCTGGTCGGCTACACGCCGGAGCTGGCGACAGCGGTATGGGTCGGCTACGACAAGGACCGCAAACTGACCGTTGCAGAGGCACAGCGTGCCGCGCCGATATTTGCAGAATTTACGGAGCAAGCGTTAGCTGCTGTACCGCCTAAAATTTTCCCTGTCCCTGAGGGCGTAGTAACCGTCTATATTGAGCCCAAAACTGGACGGCTCGCTGCTGCCTCTTGTCCCGAAAAACGACTGGAAACCTTTCTGCGCGGCACAGAGCCTTCTCTTTCTAATATATGCGGCTCTGACTCGCCGGTGGATGAAGCTTCCGGATCGAAGACAGGCGATCAAGAGCAGGCCACTAAAGAAAAGCGGCGCTCCTGGTGGGGAGACCTCAAGCGTTGGTGGACCAATTAGTATAGCTATTAATATTAAGAATAAACGGCTTTGCCATCCTTTGGACAGGCGCGTTTACCAATGAAATATAGAAACAGGATAAGTTAAAACTTATACTTTTAACAAAAACACTTCTGCCTGAAATCCAATTCACTTGGAAATCGCAAAGCAGAAGTGTTTTTGTTGCTGCCTATTGGCTATATTTGCGAATCTCCTCCATCATTCTTTCAGCAGAAAATGCTCCGTCCACGTTAATGCGAGGAAGCTTGGCAAGATTCATGCCTTTGCGGATAACTCCTTTTTCTACTGTATACATAAGCTCATGTCCTGTTTCATCCAGCATTTCAATTAATCTATTACTGTATCTGCCATAAGGATAGGCAAAGGAAAACACCGGCGTATGCAGCTGCTCCTCAAGCATACTTTTTGCTTGCAGCAAATCACGATGCATACGCTCCTTATATGCCTCTACTGTCTCAAGCTGGCCGTTCATTATTAAAGGAGATACCGTTGCAGCCGCATCCTTGTCTCCTTTTGTCTTACCATAATAATGCGATTCGTAGGTATGGCTTTGAATTAAAATGCGCCCTGACTGAATCATTTCGCGGCCTTGCGGCCAAGTAATACGGCTTAAATACTCGATATCTTTATTAATATTAACCGTCGTTGCAAATATAGTAGCAAAAAACTGCTCCTCTACAAGGGCAGGATAAGCATATAAATAATTGCTTTCATAGCCGTCATCAATCGTAATAAGGACTGATTTTTCAGGCAGCCTCGCCTCATCGCCGCCTTTCATAAAAGCTAACAAATCCTGCTGGCGAATCGGAGTATAGCCATTTTTCTTCAGCATTTGCAATTGCTCGCGAAACCGATCCGGATGAACGATGACACTGTTAAGATCTTTGTCGCTGGGTGAAAAATGATGATACATAAGCGCGACAATCGTTGGATTTGTCACCATATTGCTTTTCATTAAAGGGAGCTTGTCTCTTATGTAGCCTAACGGCTTACCGGCATGATCATAAAACAGCAGCAAATATGCGAAGGCCTGCTGCTCCTCCTTTTCTAGCAGGAGCTTTCCGTCAGGCAGCAAAAAGCGGGTATAGAGCTGCTGCTGCAGTTGATCCGATGCAGGCGCCAGCTCTGCGCTGCTTGAAATCCGCTCCGAGCGAAGCATTTCTTTTTCATTAAAACCGCCGTTTTGCAACAGCCGCGAATCCTCTTCAAATCTATCCAGCTCCTGCTGAACGCCGATCGCGTAGGTACGCAATGCAATTGATGCAAAGCCGCTCAGCTGCCTGTCCAGCTGATCGCGGCGTACAACAATATTCAGCTCCCCATAAGCCGGTCTAATGACCTCGACTCCATTGGTTTTCGCTTGCTCTACCTTCTCTTTAAGGCTGCTGGCTGCTGCAGAAATAAAAGGATTGGCCAGTAATAACGTGAATGCGATTCTGTGATCCTGTGCGGCTGCGCGCAAAAAGCGTGCCGTTTGGAGCGGATTATAACTAAGTTTATGAATAACAGTCTTCAACAGGATAGGAGCAGCTGTTTCCCCAGCATCAGCATGAAGAGCAGTCTTTTTTGAAACTTGCGTAACGGCAAAATCTGCTGCAGCGTTTGTCGAAAGCAGCGCCCCCGCTAGCAGGCAACACAATAATAAACGTAAACGGTACATAGCATACCTCCACAGCCAAAAGTGTCAACTCATTGTATGTATGCAAAAAGACGCTTCTACCTTATTCTCTCGAAATTCATGCAGAAGCGTCTTTTGATGTATATTATTTATAAGATTATAAGTACTTTTTCATCACTCGCAGCAGCTTGGCCGCCGAATAAGGTCCTGCTACGTTGACCCGCGGCAGCTTTGCAAGATCCATCCCTTTGCGTATGGCCCCTTCCTCAACGGTGTACATCACCTTATGACCCGTTTCATGAAGCAGCTTGATCAATTCATCATTATAGCTGCCATAAGGATAGGCGAATGAGAAAACGTTGTGATGCAGCTGCTCCTCCAGCTTTGTTTTGGCTGTCATCAAATCATCGCGCATGCGCTGCTTGTACTGCTCGTCCGTTTCCAGCTGGCCATCAATTACGAGCGGAGTAGTCGTAGCCGCAGCTTCTTTATCGTCCGCTGTTTTTCCATAATAATGGGATTCAAAGGTGTGGCTCTGAATATCAATGCGCCCCGATTGCATCATCTCGCGCGACTGCGGCCATGTAATACGGCTCAAATATTTCATTTCCTTATTTACATTCGCAGTTACAGCAAAAATTGTAGCAAAAAATTGTTCCTCTACAATAACTGGATAAGCCAGCTCGTAATTGCTTTCATAGCCATCGTCAATCGTAATGAGCACTGATTTTTTAGGAAGCAGCACTTCCTTGCCGCCCTCCATAAACTCAAGCAAATCCTGCTGACGGATAGGTGAGTATCCGTTTTTCTTTAACATTTGCAGCTGATCGCGCAAATCGTCAGGATGAACGGTAACACCATTAATCTCATCTCTGTTCAATGTGAAATGATGATAAACTAGAGCTACTATATCCGGATTGGCGGACATTTTTTGGTCAATAAGAGGGAGCTCATCCTTCATATATCCGATCGCATTGCCGGAAGCATCATAAAACGCCAGCAAATAAGCAAATGATTGCTGTTCCTTCTCATTCATCAGCAGCCGGCCGTCAGGCAATAAATATTTCGTATACAGCTGCAAGGGCAGCTGCTCGGATGCAGGAGCATGCTCTGCCGTGCTTACTTGACGATCGGCTTCAAGCATCGCCCTATAGTCGAAGCGACCGCTTTTCAGCAAATGAACATCGTCACCAAAGCTTTTGTCCTCTTTAATGCTTGTAGCATAAGTACGAATAGCAATAGCCGCATAATCTCGCAATGCAGGCTCCAGCTGCTCGCGGCGAATGACAACGTTCAGCTCTCCGTATGCAGGACGAATAATTTCCACCCCGCTCCGGTCAGCAACTTCCAGCGGCTCAGCAATTGAAATGCCCGCTGACGAAGCGATATGATAAGCATAGCCCAGCTGGGCCGTCAGAAGCAGCATTAATCCAGCCTGTCCATCCTGCAATGCCAAATACAAGGATCGGGCGACATGTAGCCGAGACGGCTTTTTTTGTTTTAGCTTATCAATAAATGATACCGTTACTCCCTCTTTAACAACTGCAGCAGCCTCTGCCGGCTGGGATGCAGCATAGCTGCTGGAAATGGCAGTCCACAGCACTATGCACGCCATGAAAAACATTATGCCTCGTACAAAACGCATCTTACTCCTCCTGAATCCTTAATCATTCGCACTAGAACTGCAGCACTAGTCATTTCGTCTTAGTAAACACAAATATAACCATTATAAAGATCTTTTTTCATTGTGTCGATTGTTTCCAGCTCTTTTATTCTCTTACATAGCTGCATACTTTTTTATCACTCTGATCAGCTTTTCTGCCGAATAGTAACCGTCCACATTAATGCGCGGCAATCTCGTTATGTCCATTCCTTTGCGAATAACTCCTTCCTCTACGGTATACATCAATTCATGTCCCGTTTCGCGCAGCAAATCAATCAGTTCATCGCTGTAACGGCCGTATGGGTATGCAAAAGTAAATACATGACTGTGCAGTTCCCCTTCCAGCACGTTTTTCGCTTTGAGCAAATCTGCGCGCACTCTTTCCTTATATTGCTCCTTCGTCTCCAGCTGCCCTTCCACCATGATAGGCACTGTGGCTACGGCCGCTTCCTTATCGCCCGCAGTTTTGCCATAATGATGTGATTCGTACGTGTGGCTTTGCATTAAAATACGGCCAGACTGTACCATTTCACGAGCTTGCGGCCACGTAATCCGGCTGGAATATTTCGTTTTCTTATTCAAATTTGCCGTCACGGCAAAAATGGTAGCATAGAACTGTTCCTCCACAATGGCCGGGAAAGCAAACGCATAGTTGCTTTCGTAGCCGTCATCAATCGTAATGAGCACGGACTTTTCAGGCAATCTTGCTCCAGTGTCGCTCTTCATAAATTCAAGCAGATCCTGTTGGCGGATGGGGGTGTATCCATTCTCCTTGAGTGCCTTTAATTGTTCGTGAAAAGTATCCGGGTGCACGGTAACCGTATTGAGCGACTCGCTGTTTAGTGAAAAATGATGGTACATTAGCGCTGCTATCGTTGGATTGGCCACCAGCTTCTCCTGGATCAACGGCAGCACGTCCTTCATATAGCCAATCGGTTTGTCTGCTGCATCGTAAAATACTAGCAGATAAGAAAAGGTTTGCTGCTCGTCCTTATCCAGCAGCAGCCTATTATCCGGCAGCAAATAATGCGTATATAGCTGCTGCAATTGCTCGGCTTCCGGGCTGTACTCAGCCGCACTATGTTTGCGATCCGTTTGCAGCATTGCCTTGTAATCAAAACGACCGCTTCTTAACAAACGAATATCCTGCTCATACTCTTCTATCTGACTATATGTACGCAGAGCGATAGACGCAAAGCTATGCAGCTTTGGCGAAAGCTGATTCAGGACAAGCACAATATCCAATTCACCGTAAGCAGGTCTAATGACCTGTACACCGCTTCGCTCCAGCAGCTCCATCGGCTCGGCAATCTTCAAGCCTGCAGCCTGAGCAGCGCGAAAGGCAAAGCTTAACTGGCCAGAAACTAGCAATGCGACAGCAGCTCTGCTATCCTGTGAAGCGAGCTGCAGAGCTCTGAAATAAAGCAGCGTTTTGGGCTTGAACCGATTAATCTCTATTGGCGTCAGCTTATTTACAGTAAAAGGCTTGGATTCAGCAGAGACCAGCGTGTTGAAGGAAAAATGACCTAGTGCAATGTTGGCGCAAATAGCAACGATTGAAAAATAAATGGTTAATATACGAATATATCGCATTTCTTCCCTCCGAAAATGACTATTATCCTTCTCATTTAGTTGGCAAGCCGATATAATGAATACGCTGGCAATCATTACACAAGAAGGAGATCTATCCTGCATTATGAAACGAAAAGGCTTCACCTTGCATTTTTTGGTAACTACAACCGTTGTTCTTTCTTTGCTGGTAACATTGCTGGTAAGCAGCATCGTCGGCTTTCAGAGCAATAAGGATGCGCTTGTATCCAATACGCTTGAGCTTAACCGAATTAACGCAGAAAAAGTGGCTATAACGACAAATGACCTTCTGGGCTCGGCCAAGAACACTCTTGCTATAGCAGCCGATCATTTGGCAACCAAATTCCTGCATGATGATAATATGCAAATGCTACAGCTTGTAAAAGAGAGCAATAACATATTTAACTCCGTATTTATTGCTGACAACTCCGGCACTGTCAAAATAACCTTGCCTGAAAATCTAGGGGTTATCGGCAAAAAACTAGAAAGCGAGGCCATACAGGTAGCGCTGTCGCAGCGCCGTCCGCTAATTTCCGAACCCTATACCGGTATTACCGGCCGGTATATTATTCTAGTTTCCCATCCAATCTTCTCTGCTGACGGTCAATACTTGGGTTTGATTGGCGGCAGTATTTACCTGAATGAACCAAATGTGTTTGAAGTTCTGCTAAGCAGCCCTACCTTCTCGCCAAGCGGCTCCTATGTATACGTAGTGTCCAAACAAGGAGAGCTGCTATTTCACCCTAATAAAAATAGAATAGGCGAAGCAGTTACGGCTAATCCTGTCGTACAAAGCGTTCTAAAGGGTGATAAAGGGGAGCGCACCGTCATCAATACGGTAGGTGATCATATGCTGGCTGGCTATGCGCCTGTACATGAGGTGGGCTGGGGTGTTATATCGCAATCGCCATATGAAAACGTCAATGAAGCTTCTACCAGGCTAGTCAAACAAATCTTTTTGTATTCTGCGCCTATCCTGATTATCTTGCTCATTATCGTTATCCTGCTGACTCGCTTTATATCAGGTCCTTTATACAAGCTTGCTAGTTTTGCAGAAGATATTACTATAGACGATTATCATGGCTTAAAAGTTCCAACTATCCATAATTGGAATTATGAGGCAAACGAACTGAAAAAAACAATCGAAAAAACAGTGCTGTCGATGCAAAATCGCATCAATGTATTGTCAGATGAAGCAAAGAAGGATACTTTGACCGGCCTCAACAATCGCAGAACGATGGATCGCGTGCTGCAAGAGTGGCTGAACCGTAATTTGGCTTACAGCTACATTATTTTGGATATCGACCACTTCAAGTCAGTCAATGATACTTATGGCCATCATATGGGTGATGCCGTCCTTCAGTTCCTTGCCGCCAAAATGATAGAGCTGACCGGTCCTGACGATGTTTGCTGCCGTTTTGGAGGTGAAGAATTTGTGATTCTGTCTCCTGGGGCTGCAGCAGAAGACGCTTATAAGCTGGCTGAGACAATTCGCGAGAACATTGCATCATCGCCTACACCGATTGGCAATACGATAACCATTTCGATCGGCATAGCTGCCTCCTCTTCGCTGCAAGATGTTGAAGATACGAAGCAGCGCGCCGATGCAGCGCTGTATGCTTCCAAGCAAAACGGCCGCAACAGGTCGACGATCGCTTCAGCAGCAAATAAATAAGTTACAGCAAAATAGGAAGAGAGGACGCCGGCTGCGGCTGCTTCTCTTCCTATTTTAACTTACTACTGATAGGTTACTTCCAAATGATTTGGCACGACAAGTGTCAGCCTCGAAAACACGCTGTCCCTGACAAAGCCGCCAGCTTTCTTGTCTATCCCTCCTATCGTTATATACATCGTATTGCCAACTACGGCTGTCCTGAACATTTGTTCGGCTTCAACAGTCAGCGAATCTACGGATAAATACTGGACAGTGCCCAGCAGATGCACCTCATTCGTATCCGTCTTATCCAGTTGAATAGCCTGGAAGGACTGGACAACAATTTTCTTTACTTCAGCAGGAACAGAAGCCTTGACCGGCTCAATATATACCGTCCGCTGCACCATTTGAAACTCCCGCTTCAAATCATCCATCAAGCCGGTAGACATAAGCATAGCTATAATTAAACTGGCTACCCCGATTATGCCGACAAACATCAGGCTGAGCCAATCATATTTAATTTGCAAGGACTCTTTGCCTGAAAGCTTCAAGTAAACGAGCAGCTCGCAGCCCAGCATAATAAACACAATAGGAGCGGACATCAGCAGCAAATCAAGCGCATCAATTTTTTGCCATAGCGAAACAGCAAGTGCCGTTCCGATTAATACTAAAGTAATTCCCATCGATAGCGAGCCAACACGCCAAGTACGCGCATTAGAATGACCAGAATGGCCGGCAGGCTTCCCATTATCTGTATGCGATGCATAAGTGTAAGCATTCATTAATCGGCTCTCCCTTCTAGCTCGCGCAACTCATCGAGCGGCTCAGGTGCATGCCTGTATGTTCTGCCGTTTTTATTCCCTACGCCGAATGCCAGCCTGAGTCCTATCGAAATCAAAATAAACGCTGTAATTGCCGTTGGGATCATATATTTGATTTCCATGTACTGGGAGTACACCTCAATCCAATACCGGTTAATAAGCTGCGTCGCCACTCTATCCAGCAAGTAGTATACGCCTACCAGCAGAAAGGCTATGCCAAGCCAACGCTGATAAGGAACGATTTGAGTCAATATTGGCCTGTCTACAAGCTGTTCCTGCTCATAACGGGATGTGTAATGCAGAGCATCAAAAAATGAGTAGAACCAAAGCAGCGGCAGCAAAAATAGAAACAAGGACAACCGCATATTATCCATAATATAAATAATTAATAGAAATCCTGCCATTAGCTGCAAGCCGCGCTGCTGTAAGCCAAGATAAAGATGGCCGGCACCTGGAAAAATAGACAGCGAAATCGCAATAACTTTGTTTTTCCGGCCGGAAGCAATATGCCCTTCCATCTCTTCGAAAATAGAACGATCCTCCATCGGTTCTCCTTTTTGCTTGGCGTGCAGCCGGGCAACAACATCAAACATGCTGTATATCCATATCACCGGCAGCGCCAGCAGAAAGACCAGCATAATGGATGTCGACATAACGAAACTTAAAAAGATAATAATAGTAAACAAGCCGATAAATGCGATCATAAGCGTAATGCCGCGCTGCATAAGACCGATGCTCATATGTCCAAGGCCGGGAATAATTGAAAGCAGTATCGTTTTCGTTTTTTCCTGTTGCATTTCCGCTGCATGGGCATACGCAAAGCTATTATTATAGTCGGAGTGCATTCCCTTTCCCGTTGGGTCTGCCTCGAAGAAGCTGCCTCCTGCCTGTGCAGCCGATGAATAGATCATGCCGTTTGGCCGATTCGGTTGAACAGACAAATGCTTTCCATTAATAAGCGAAATAATCATGTCTATCATATTCACGATTGCCGAGAGAAGCGCCGTCATAAGAAACATGAATATGGTAAAAGAATCTACGCTATTATTGCTTGCCATAAGCAGCAGCAAAAAAGCTAAAGGCCCGAAAAAACCAAGCGCATATACGATACAACGTATAGGGCGGCCCAAATAAGCATGTCCAATCCCCGGGATAAACGACAGCAAAAATGCCGTTAATGGATTTTTATTCACGAAGCTTCATCCTCTCACTTGCCAAATTATTTATTGTAACGATATTGGTGCAAGCCATCAAGCCATCGGCTCGCTTTGCTCACCATTTCATCCGACCAGGTTTGCACCATTGGCTCGCTTTCCTTATAGCGATTGTCCTTGGCATGCTCAGCCAAATCACCAACCTGCTGCGACAGTCCGCTAAGCACGCCCGTGGCTAACAGCAGCAGCGTAATGGAAGCGGCAATGGAATATTGCACAATCGGAAGGCTAAGCCATAAGCGGCGGCGGCGGTTGCTTACAGATGGTTTAGAATAAGCAGCTTGCTCTGTGGATGCCGACGGCTGCTTGGTATGCTCAGCTTGCTCTGTGGATGCCGACGGCTGCTTGATATGCTCAGCTTGCTCCGTGGATGCCGACGGCTGCTTGGTATGCTCAGCTTGCTCCGTGAATGCCGCTGGCTGCTGACTCTCCCCGATTGCTTCTTTAACAGCTTCAGCTTCAATTGCAGCAATAACATTGTTCTCAAGCGCTGCCCAATCCGTCTCTGCAGTCTGATGATCATTCGCTTCAAGCTCCTGCATGAACAGCAGCAGGCAAATCTCGCATTGCTGCAAATGCTCTTCAACCGCTTCCCGCCTATCAAGCTGCAGCAATTGTCCGTTAATAAATCGCTGCAGCTCTTCTGCCGTCGTATGCGCTATGTATGTATTGTCCTTCTTCAATCAAAGTCCTCCCTTCGCCAGTGACGCTTCATCCAATTGCGGGCGCGATACAGCCGCGTCTCCACCCCTTTTATCTGCAGCCCTGTCTCATGCGCAATCTCTTCGTAGCTTTTGTCTTCTATGTAATAAGATTTCACAATAGCTCTATAATTTTCTGGAAGCTGCTGCAGCTGCTCAGTAAGCTGAAGCTTGCTGGAGCGCTCCATAGCCTGCGCCTCAGCAGCAGGCGCTCTTGCCTGCCATCCGTCAACATCCGAAGCGCTGTATGCATCTGTATCCGCCACGCTGGAATTTACAAGCTGCTCCGGTCTACGCAACCGGCTTCGCCGCCAATCAATAGCTTTGTTAATCGCAATGCGCGTAATCCATGTTTTAATTCCATCTAATCGACACGTTGGAAGAGAGCGATAGATTTGCAGCAATACTTCCTGCGTAACGTCTTCTGCATCATGACTCGATTGCAGCACTGCATAAACAGTTTTGTATATATGCGGACCATACTTCTGCACGAACGGCCTGAATTGTTCCGCATCGCCAGCTTGTATTTGCCTGATCCATTGCTCATCCGAAATAATGCTCTCCTCCCTTCCTAACTCTATAGACGATTATAAACGGCTTAACCCCTTCACTTTTTAAAAATACCTTAAGAAAAAATTAAAACTATACTTCTGAAAATAAACTAGGTCTTTAAACATACGAGCTTTAATCTTTTAAAATTATATTCTAAAAACAAACAGCAGCTTCGCGGAGCTTATTGCTCCGCCGAAGCTGCTGTTTTATTCATTTCGCGATATACACCCGGCGTTACGCCTTCATACTTTTTGAACAAACGAATAAACGTGCTTATGCTGAAAATGCCAACAGCCTCGCTCACCGATTTGAGCACAGCCTCTTCCTCCATAAGCATGCGCTTGGCCTCCTGCATGCGGTAGCGGTTTAAATAATCCGACAAATTTTCTCCCTTCTGTTCCTTGAAAAAACGGGACAAATAGGACGGATGCACATTAAAGTATTCCGACAAACCTGCCACCGACAAGTTAGGATCGCTGTAATGGTCCGCAATATGCGTTAGCAGGTCATCGATCAGCTTGCTGTTATGGCTTTTTTTGCGAGCCTCCACATGGCTGCATACCTGCTGCAGAAACTGCGTCATTCTATGCCTCATATCTCCTACCGTATGCTCTTGCAGAATTGCCTGTACAGTCCTTTGATTTTGCTCATACAGCTCCGATTGTGCAGACACTGCTTCCATCGATGCTTTCATCATCGTACTGATTAAATCGAACATAAAGCAGCGTGCTAGATCAGCAGAAAGCTTGCCCTCCTGCAAATTGGTTTCAATGACTTCATCCATAATCGACTTCGCCTTTTCGTAATTTCCTGCTTTTACGTAATTAATCAGCTGCTGCTCCATCTCCAGCGGATAGGTATACCCGTTGCTCGGCTCTTGAATGCTCTCGTAATCAATAACTGTACCGCTTCCCATAAGCAGCCGGTACTCCATCGCTTCAAGCGCTTCACGATACGCAGCTGATATAGAATGAATGGTAGTATGCACTGCACTAAGCGTGCAGGTAAGCTCAATATGAAACCGCTGCATAATAAACCCTCGCGCTTCCTCAAGCATAAGCAGCAAACTTTCCTTGGCCTGATGCGGCGTTGTGCCTGGCACAAAATTAACGATACAAGCCAGCATTTCATCCACCTCTGCCACCCAGCCGCAATGATGCTTTCCTATCGTTTCTTCCACAATGTTTGAAACAATCAAATGTACAAAACGCAAATTTTTTTCAGGATCATGCTCTTGCTCACGCAGCAAACCGCTGAAGTCCTCTATGTAAAACAGCACAACTGCAAAAGCGCCAGACCCCATCTCAATTCGATACTCCGAAAGCGCTTCCTCAATTGGATAATTACTTTCCAATCTCCCTTTTAACAATCTGACGATTAAATTGGCACGCAAATAAACGTTTTGCTGTTCGATCACTTTATGCATCTCAACATTCTGATCCAGTGCCTGCTCCAGAGACTCGCCGATATAGTGCAATTCATTCCCTGCTTGCTCCGGTTTAAGCTTTGACTTTAACGCTAGCGTATTGACGATTTGCTTGACAGGATTATAATTTCTGCGGGCTGTAATAATAGCTGTGGCAGCGCCAAGCACTAAAGCGATGATAACCATCAAAATACTAATATCTCTTACATACTCGGCTTTCTCCCTGTATACTCCCGAGGGAAGCGAATACACATATGTCCAGTTCGTAAGGGCTGACTTTATATAAGATACTACAACATCCTGATTATTGGAGCCATCTTCAATTACGCCATAAGGCTCAATCAAATTTGAATATAAGGGCAGTATCGGCAATGCTTCGCCTGACGAGGCCAAAATCCGGTCATTACCATCAACAATATAAACATCGCCTTTATTATAGGACTGAAGATTGCGCAAAGATGTCTGAAGACGCTCTTTATTCATATAAATAACTAATGTGGCCAGCCTGCTGCCCGTGTTTTCAATAGGAAGGGATTGCGAGAGTAAAATATCACTCTTCTCCTGATTCATGCCAATATCCTGTCCATTTATAAAAGCTCCGCGGTGCTGATTTTCCAGAAAGGCTGTCCATTCATCATAACCAACACCCGTCCGCTTAATATAGAGATCATAATATACTTCCGGCTCATAATAAGAGCTGTTACTCAAAATAAAGTTTCCATTTTGAAAATAAATAAAGAAATTATCAATGTAACGATTGGTATTGCTATAGGTGCGAAAATCCGCGAAAGCCTGCACCATGGCCAAACGATGCTCCCCCGTCAGTTGTTGAGGAGCAAACAGCAATTTACGAACCCGCTCATTAAAAGCGATCACTTCACGCATACGTTGAACATGTTCAATCTGGGAATCGATCTCTTCTTGAAGCTGCTTTAATAACGAAGAGTTGGCGCTATTAATTTCATCCTCGATGACTTTATTCGTCTGCATATATACAACTGCCATCATAACTACTGGAATTAGCAATACTAGAGCATAGGATCGCAGCCATACGTATAAAATGCTGTTTTTTCTCCATTTGATCATCTGATGCCCCCCGCCAATTTCACACGTTTATTCTATACGGCTATCCTTTAATAGAACCGATCATAACCCCTTTTACAAAATACTTCTGCAGAAACGGATATACAACTAATATCGGCAGCGTAGCTATCATAATTGTAGCATATTTGATACTTTCCCCTACTGCCTCTACATCGCCGGCCGCGGCGTCTGATGACATAAACTGCGTGCTGTTCTGGATAAGGATTTCCCGCAATATAAGCTGCAAAGGAAATAAAGAACGGTCCCGCAAGTAGATCATCGCGCTAAACCAGCTATTCCAGTGCCCTACGCTATAAAACAGGATCATAACGGCAATTACGGGCATGGACAGTGGAATGACAATTCTAAATAAAATCGTGAAGTCCTGCGCTCCATCGATTCTTGCCGATTCGATCAAGCCATCAGGCAGAGCGCCGAATGAAGTGCGGAGTATAATCAAATTCCAAGTTGATATTGCTCCTGGTATAATGACAGCCGCCAAGCTGTCTCCTAAACCAAGCCAGTTATTCACTAGCAAATAGGAAGGAATCAGTCCTCCCGAAAAAAACATCGTAAATACGATAGCCAGCATAATCGGCCTCGTCCAAGGCACGCCCTTGCGCGATAATACATAAGCGCCCAGGCATGTTACAGTTAAATTAACAACCGTGCCAACTATGACAATGAAAAAGGTATTGCCAAAGCCGGATAATATATTCGGATTCCGGAATACCATTTTATAAGCTTCGGCAGTAAACCCGAGCGGCTTCAGCAGCAATCCCGTGTGAGACATAAGCTGCGTGGAATTGCTTAATGAGGACATTAAAACAAATATAAACGGGTAGAGTGTAATGATGATCATAACCAACATGACCGCCACATTCAAAATATTAAATGCGATTTCCCCCGCGCTTTTTTTAATCTTCACGATCCCTCTGCCCCTTTCTACCATAAGCTCGTCTCGCTTACCTTGCGGCTAAACCAATTTGCAAATATAAGCAGTATAAAGTTAATAGAGGATTGGAACAGCCCTACAGCCGTTGCATAGCTGAATTCCATCGACGACGTCAAGCCTCTTCGATAAACGAACGTATTTATGACATCCGCTGTAACATATGTGTTCGGATTGTACAGCAAAATAATTTTTTCAAAGCCGATATCCATCATGCTTCCTATTTTTAAAATTAGTAAAATGACGATAATCGAAGAAATGCCCGGCAAGGTGACATGCCACATCTGCTTCATGCGCCCTGCGCCATCCATTCTGGATGCCTCATACAGCTCTGGATTTACACCGCTGATAGCAGCCAAGTAAATGATAGAGCTCCAGCCAACTGACTGCCAAATTTCCGATATAATATAGATCGGCCGGAAAAACTCCGGATGCCCAAGCATCGCTGTCCGATCCATGCCAAGCCATACCAATATGTCGGTAATAAAACCATCGCGGGAAACGAATTGTGTGATCATTCCCCCAATTACGATTAGCGATATAAAATGCGGCAAATAAGTTACCGTCTGTACAATCCGTTTGAACCACGGCCCTATTAATTCATTTAACAGCAGGGCAAATAAAATGGGGGCTGGAAAAACGAATACTAACTGATATACATTAAGCAGCAATGTATTTTTAATCAGTCTCCATACATAGTAGCTGCTGAAAAAGTCTTGAAAATGCTTAAAGCCCACCCAGGAGCTATCCAATATGCCTTTGGCTACATGGAAATCCTTGAATGCAATAATCGCGCCATACATCGGTGCATATTGAAAAATAAGATAATACAGTACGACAGGAAAAATCATAATGTACAAGTATTTATGTGATCGATAGTCTTTACGAAGTGCATTTGTCCATCGGTTCATCATAGCATTTCCTCACCACTCAATCCTTCTGAAAGTAATCGGGAAGCGACCTCGTCTCTTCCCGATATAGGACTCTTCTATCGCTTTTCGTAGCGTTCTACAGCTGCCTGCTTCATTTCAATAGCCCGGTCAATTTTCATCTTTTTCAGCTGCTCAACATATGCATCAAACTTGTCTAATGACTCAGTGCCCATAATAAATTTTAAAAACATTTCTTCGCGGTACGTGTTAATCTCTGCCATAATCGTAGCCAGCTCATTAGCTTCCTCTGGCGTATGGCTGATTAGAGGCAAACGGGTCTGGTAGGCATTTTGCTGATACTTGCTGAATGTGACAGACGCATCCTTTTGCTGCTCATAACCGTAGTATTGCTCAGAATAACGATCATCGCCAACAAAGCCAATGGCAGGCGTCGCTACACGCAAATATTTGTTCATCGCATCGCTCACCGATAAGCCGTCCGGATTTTTCAAAATGAGGTCAGAATATTGCGGATAGCCATTTACATCATTAAAGGTTACGCCCTCTACGCCAAAGGATTTAAGAATATGTCCCTCATCGGTGTAATAGTAATCCAGCCATTTCGCCGTTTCCTCAATATTTTTGTTTGCCGTTGTAATCCCTACGCTGCCTTGTCCTCTAAATTCATAGGAGGTTGAAATAAAATGCGGCTCGTCTGCGGCATTGAGCACTGGGAACTGTACGCCTATCAAGTTATAGCTTGGGTCTTTTTCCTGCAAGGCAGGCAAGTATTTGCCCATTCCGCTGCCGATATATGCGAAGAAAGCTCCCGTTTTTCCATTGACAACCTTAGCATCAAGCGCTGCGCTGTCCTGCGTTGAAAAATCAGGGTCAAGCAAGCCCTCGGCATACCACTCGCTAAGCAGCTGCAAATATTGCTTGTAGCCAGCTTCTATAGGTCCATATTTGACTGCTCCGTTATCCAAATAAAATTCTGTACTAACACCGAAAGCGCCATTAAATTGCTGTAAATTCAAATTGCTTAGTGATAGGGCGAGCGGCGCTGCAGCTGATTTCTTTTCCTTAAAGGCACGCAGCATATTCGTCCAATCCTCAACCGTTTGCGGCTCGCTGATGCCAAGCTCCTTGAGCCAGTCCTCGCGTACGACAAGACCGCCTGACACGCCATGATTGCCAATCCCGATACTTGGAAAAACATACATTTTTCCAGCGTCTGTACTAATTTGCTTTTTCATTTCAGGATGCTCATCCAAATATTTTTTCAAGTTCGGGGCATGCTTGTCGATAATTTCATTCAGTTCAATAATGACATTGTCTGCAAGCGCTTTCTCAGGGCCGCCGGGATAGGCGGTGAAATTGTATTCGATCATATCCGGGTACTTGCCGGAGGCGATCAGCAGGTTGAATTGCTCCTTTTCGCTGCCGACAGCAGGATGCTCGAAGTTAATATGAACACCGGTTCTCTTCTCCAGCTCTTGATAGAATAAAGCATCGTTATACGTCTGCAATGTTCTTGACGGGCTTGCTCCAAGCTCCGACCAATAAGATAAAGTAATATTTTTCTTTGCATCGCCTGCTGACGGCTGCGCAGCGTTCGAAGCTGAAGGCGAGCTGCCGGGCGATTGCGATTCCTTTACTCCTCCGCCTGTGCCGCATGCCGTTAGGCCAACCATAGACATAATCAGCAAGCTCGCTAGCATAAAGCGTGTACGTCCTGCTTTCTTTCCGATTCCTGTATCCTTCATTATGAACAGACCTCCCTAATCGTATATGAGCGCTTGTTCCAGCTCGCTTTTAATATACGGCAAGCGGATGCAGGCTGTAGATAGGCAATGCTTTAAGCGATTGTCAACGTATGACAATTCAGCATGAGCATTTGTTGCAGCGATGTGCATCTGTTGTAGCGATGTGCATCTTTTCCGGCGATAAGCATCTTTTGTAGTGATGAACATCTTTTGATTGTAATCGAAAGAACGACACTGCGATCAAGTTTGGGCTTCCAAACACGGACACTTCTGCTCCCCCAGACCCAATCCTGCTCTCCGTTCCCCTTTCTATTGCTTACATAGTTGCCCGCAATGAATCGACTTGGACACACGTTCCGTTATTTGCTTTAAAACCGCCATTTTTTCAATTTCGCGGTCACACGTTCCGCTATTCGGCTCAAAATGGGGCTCGGGAGGCGATTTATAGGTTAATAGCGGAACGTCTGGCCAGATAGAAAAACTGTCGATTCATTGTGTATGAGAATAACGAGCAATGTTAAAGCAATTAAATTACTATTGCTGCTTTTCTTGCCAAGCTTCGAACTGACTATAGGCGATGCTTCTAATGGTTTCCACCATATTGTACAGCACATCCTTGCTTGGCTTAAAGGTAATATACAGGCTAAATTCGGGATCATCGATTACTGCCCGGATCTCTCGCTCTATTAAGCTTCTATGTGCTGGATATTGCTCTGCAATACGAAATAAAGCAGCCACAGCAAATGTAAAGTATTGAAAGTAATATTCGTCGTCATGGTTAATAAACTCTGCATCCGTAGACACATTGGAAAATTGCTCTCTCGTATGCAAAATATTCACAAGCTCTGGTATTATCTCTTCATCACGCAGCTTGCCGAGCAAATATATTGCGGCATAGCCTCTTGCCTGATTATACTTCCGGCTGGATTTCGGGAAAAATGGGTCTCGCTCCTGAACAATTGTTCTTAACTCCGGTATTGCGCTGCTGTCCCCCAGCAGTGCTAGCGCAAATGCGCTGTGGCGCTGTAGATGAAGCTCATCCTCCGAAGCAAGCCAATTCCAAAGCTGAGGGCGAATAGCGTCCCCCATGTTTCTTGCCGACCAAATCGCAATGCCTGGCTTCTCACTCGCCAGCCCGCTGCGAATCGCCTGCTCATCTGTAAGCCAGCCACGTATCGGTTCATGATGATCGTTGCTGGGAACTCCGTAGCGGAGTCCCACATGGTTCGCTTTCTGCAAGCACCCTGTAGGCATCAGCAGCTCCTTCAGCTCTGCATATGGCACTTCACGCAGCGGAACATTATGCCGGATAGCGAGCAGCGCCGCCATAGCTGCAGCCTCGCCGCATTTTTGCATATCCCGTTTCATGCGAACGCAAGCTGCCAGATCGTGATCGATGCCAAGCGATCTGCCTGCGACCAGCAAACCATCAAGCCCTTTTGGAATAAGCGCGCCCAGCGGAATAGGAACAGAGAAATTAACGCCCCACAAGCCGGCGCCTACGATCCAGTCCTGCTGCAGCTCACTTTCAAAAGCGACATCCTTGCCATGATTGTCCAAATTAGAGTAGGCATAGAACAAAGGTTCCTCGGTCAAGCTGCCAGTAATGAAATTTTCAAAAGTAACATTTTGCTCTCCGATAATAAATTTCCCTTCACGTACGCCAAGCAGCGGAGCAAGCTTTACAAACTTCGGCTCCTCAGAAAAAACGTCTGGCTGATGCGTCCAGCAGCAGGCGGATTGAATAACTTGCTTAGAGAAGCTGCTGCTGTCCTCGCAATCCACATATCCTGAATCGGTGTAAAACGTCTTCACCGCATTATTTTCAATCCATACAATAGCATTGGAAAAAGGCTGCATTTTGCCATCCAGCTCTCTTCCCTTGTGAAAGGCAGCCCCTGCCATACTGCTTACTTCCGCTTCGCCAGTACAATCTATGACGACCCGCCCCTCAGCCGAGCTTATACCATTGGCACCAATAAATCGTACACCCTTCACTGCATTGTTCTGCATATAAACACCGATTACTGTGGCGCTATAGCATATGGTAACACCCGCAGCCACCATCCTCTGCTCAAGCGCTATTTTTTTCAAATCGGCACTTACACCAGCAGCCTTCGTATAATCTGCCAGCTTAGCTAGCCTTTGCACCTCTTCATCGATCTCTTCAAACAAGCCGCCTTTATTGCCAAAATAATAACCGATAACCGCCCCGACCGTTCCCGTTCCTCCCATAGCCGAAAGCCGCTCCAGCCCTAATACCTTTAGTCCTTGCTCAGCAGCAGCAATAGCGGCAATCGCTCCTGCCGTGCCTAGACCGACTACGATAACATCATAACGATCAACAGGTGAATTGAGCTCTGCATTACGCTTGACTAGTTTGCCTTCTACACGCTCTGAAATGATCATATCGCCCCGTTCTCCTTTCCCCACTCCATTCCTTCATCCATAGCCAGCAGTGGATTGGCATAAGCTGCCGACGGCATCCAATACCAATTACGATCTATTTCATGCGGTCCTCTTTTTGGAGCATAGTCAAACTGATCGGCTACGGTTGCCAGCGACCAGCCTTCCAGCTCTGCTGGCCGATTGGCCCAAAATTGATGTATTTTTTTCCTGGCAGTAATCCAGTCATCATCAGCAGCGAGCGGAATGCTAATATAACCTTCCGATTCAAAGCGCCCCCGCTTAAAGGAAAGGCGGTCCTCATGAAACTCTGACGATCCGCCGAAAGCACTGCTTGCCAGTGCAGATACAGAGCCATGCTCATTTTTTTTGGCATGCAGCAAAGCTCCAATTCTTTTCCTTCCTGTATGCATACGCACAGGGCCAGTCAGCTTCTCGGATGATGTATCTATAATCCGATTGGCGACAAGCTCACTCATGCCAGAACCATCGTATAAAACAATTTTATAGCCGCTGCCGGCATGCTCGACACTGACTACTTCCGTCAACAATCGAACAGGCAGCTCTTGATCGCGTGTCAGCTGATATAAAATCGGCGTTATGCCTGACAAATGCACTCTGCCTTCGCTAGTCAGTACATTTCTTCTTTTCAGCTTGTCACGCAGCATTTTTACTGCTTGATGACGCTCAGTCTCTAGCTCCCAATTAACTCCAGGCTTATATGCATAAGTAAATTCATGTCCAAGCGTTATTTCTCTCTCTATTAACAGAGACGGTCTGTTTTGCCTCTGCAGCTCCCCTATTAAACCGATTCCTGTGAACGTAGCGCCAACAACTAACGTATCTACTTGCCTTACACTCATCGTTTGTTCCTACCTCCCATGGCAATTGTTGCAGCTGTTTCTCCGAATTATAGGAATGGCCAATGCATATTGTAAATGTTCATCTCTTGCAGCAATAGCCATTTAATGAGGTTTAAGCTTTATAAAGCAAGCTGGCTCTGTTGTAGAGCTGTATAAGATTACCATCCATTTTGCAATAACAAAAATATACATTGCGCTATAAAAAGTACAGTGTTATTATTTAGGCATAAAATATTTAGATATCTAAATAATATGCAAGCTTATAACACTTAACTTAAGTTCCAAGAAAGGAGCAGACAAAATATGGCAAGAATGAGCGGCAAGGTGGCGCTTATTACTGGAGGAGCTTCGGGGATTGGCTTGTCCGCCGCCAACTTGATGGCGCGAGAAGGTGCAAAAGTAGTCATTGCAGATTTTAATGCCGAGGGAGCCAAAGCAGCAGCAGATCAAATAAAATCCCAAGGCGGAGAAGCAGCTGGCATTTTTCTTGACGCCGGCGATGAAGCGTCGATAAAAGAAGCAGTTGAATATACAGTACACGAGTTTGGCAAAATTATATGTCTTTTTAATAATGTAGGCTTGACCAATTTAAAAAAGGATCTGGATGTCGTTAACGTTGATCTCGAAGAATGGGACAGACTTATGAATGTGAACTTAAAAAGTGTGCTGCTCGGCAGCAGATTTGCTATTCCTTATATGATTCAAGCTGGAGGAGGTTCGATTGTTAATACAGCTTCTATGGCAGGCTTCGCAGGGGATGTTGTGCGGTCTGCATATGGAGCCTCGAAGGCGGGGGTCATAAATCTTACAAAATATATTGCTGCCCAGCATGGGAAGAACAACATTCGCTGCAATGCCGTAGCACCTGGACTAATTTTAACACCGGCAGCCAAAAATAATATACCTCCTGCTCTATTGGACATCTTCGCGAAGTATAACGCACTGCCTTATCATGGAGAGCCAGATGATATTGGCTATACCGTCCTGTTCCTGGCTTCGGATGAATCCAAGTTTATTACGGGACAGACGATTCAGGTCGAGGGCGGGCATTATATTGCCAATCCAACTATCCCAGATTTTGAGCAAATGACGAAAACCGCACAAAGCAGCCAATAACAGCTAAAATGCGATTTTATGCAAAAAACATTAAATTAGGTTAGGAGAATGAGTCATGGGAAGATTGAACAATAAAGTTGCGATTATTACTGGTGGAGCATCGGGTATCGGGGAAAGCATGGTCGATTTGTTTGCGCAAGAAGGTGCTATCGTCATTGCCGCAGATATCAACGAAGCAGCACTAGAAAAAGCTAGCCAGAAACAGAACGTGTACGGTATGAAGCTCAATGTTGCCTCCGATGAGGATTGGCAGGCGCTCGCGAAGGAAGTAAACGAGCGCTTTGGCAAAATCGATATTCTAGTTAATAACGCAGGCATTTCTTCCGAGAAGCCATACCAGGAAATCAATGCGGAAGATTGGCAAAAAATGCTTACCATTAACGGCTTTGGCCCGTTTGCCGGTATGAAGCATGTCACTCCGTATATGGCAGCCCAAAACAAAGGCTCCATAATTAACATTTCATCCTATACCGCATTAATCGGCCAAGGCTTTAATCACTACTCGGCGTCCAAGGGAGCGGTGCGCGCAATATCGAAAGCGGCCGCGGCTGCGTTCGGCCGTCAAGGCATTCGGGTTAACGCTCTGTTCCCAGGAATCATTGAAACGCCAATGACTCAAGCTCTCAGCACTTCAAAGGAATTGCTTGGACGATTGATTCAGGCTACTCCGTTGCAGCGTCTAGGTCAAGCTAGCGATATTGCTCAAGCGGCGTTATTTCTCGCATCCGATGATTCTTCATACATTACTGGCTCCGAATTAGTCATTGACGGTGGATACTCTGCACAATAACGTGTAATATTATGACAGCCCTTAATTTTAAATTATGGGCTGTCATTTATTTGGCCAGGAGGCTTTTATGGAAGATAAAACTATTTTTGAACTTATACATGATATGGACAAATTTACGAATCAATTGATCGTTCAATGGAATATTAACTTTAATGAAGACCTCGGTATCTCACATGTCCTTGTGCTTAGCCATCTGAAAAATAACGGAAAAAGCCGGCCATCGGACATAGCGAAAATATTGGGGCTGACTCCGCCTACACTCAGTTATTTGTCAGATAAACTCGTCCGTAAAAAACTAGCTGTCAGAACGGCGGATGAATCGGACCGCAGAATTATTTTTTTGGAGATTACCGACGCAGGGGTTGCCCTCCTTGAAAGAGCAACAGCGGAGGGGCAAAGGCTGCGCAGAAATCTTTTCGAGAAATTAGACGAGCAAGAAAGAGAACTGCTGGCCAAGCTTTATAAAAAGCTGAATAGTGAGGGCTAAATCCAGCATACTAATTGATAGCAAAAGACTCTGTTTTGTGGAATGAGTACTTACGCGCCTTAGCTAAGTGCATTTCCTGTGCTTAGTTTTTTTGAAAATTGGTTTTTTGTGATTCTAAAGGGAAAAAACTACATTTAATTTGGCACAATTCGCAAAATATAGGGTGTTTCATTAGAACTAGATGTATGAAATCCATTTAGAATCATTTATTCGGCAAAAAAAGAGAATCTAGATGCACAAAATGTACTTAGTGCGATAAGCGCTTACGAAAATAGTTTGAAGGCAGCCCGAATTTCTGTATATATTTAATTCATGATCTGATAGTCATTACATGACAATCAGATCATGAACATAGCTGCTTTCCCGTAAAATCACTTATTCTTTCTTGCAATATTCATTAATGCCAGCAAATAGAATACAACCATTGTAATTAACAAATAGGTAATGCTCATGACTGTGTTTGTTGAAAAGCTGCCAAACTGATAGTGGACGCCCATATCTAATTGAAAGGAGTTAACGGCCTGTTCATCCGCTCCTGAAAAGGATAGCTCCATTGGCCGTTCCAGCATAACCTGACGAAATAGTGCAGCCGCATGGGAAACCGGAAATATTTTAATAAGAAACTGAACAGCTTCAGGCAGCGATCCAATCGGGATATAAATGCCGGTTAAAAAACCGATTAAAGTACCTACTATTGTACCTACAGTTGAAAACGCATTCTGACTGCTAATAAATGAAGAAATAAAGAAAATAATAGAGCTGCTTGCGAGAACAGACAGCACAATAAGACCGAGGACTTGCAGCGCGGATATAAATGAGAGCAATTCCCCTCCCTTGAGATAGATATAGAGCTCTGCAAAGCCAAAAGTAATGACACTCATAATGAGTCCAATTACGATCACACTAATAATGTAACCTGCTGCAATGCTATTTTTACTTACTGGTGCTGCTGCAAAATCTTTAATAATCCTGCTAGAGCGATCCCCTACCATAATGCCGAATGCGCCCAGCGTCGCAGTAATTGAGGTAACAGCCAAAATTCCCGCCATAACCCAGCTATCCACTACAAAGTCAACATGGGTAAGCTGTGTAAAGCTCTTTTTCATCAGGTCGCCCAGAAATATAACATACAGGCCCAAAATTATGAATACTGCCAAAAAGGAAAAAAACACATTGCTCTTGTCTCGAAAAAATATTTTTAAATTGCGTTTGGCCAGTACGTTCATTCTCCTCTAACCCCCGCTCCTGTAAGCTGAATAAATACATCATCCATCGTTCCGCTTATAATCTCCAGCCCCGCTATATGACTGCGGCAAATATCAATAATGGGCAGCGCTTCGACCGTGCTTCCGATTGCTATATGAAATCTTCCGTCTTCCTGCTTATAAGGCACGGCTGCAGCATGAAGAGCTTCTCTTAACGCCGCTTCGTCGTTCGCAACAATTTTCAAGCTGTCCTGGGCATACCGCTCCTTCAGCTCATATGGCGTTCCCCTGGCGATAATTTCCCCGTGGTCCATGACAGTAATATAATCTGCCTGGGCAGCTTCTTCCATATAATGCGTAGTCAAAAATATCGTCATTCCCTGCTCCTGCTGCAGCTCACGAATCGTCTCCCATACGCTTTTCCGTGTTTGCGGATCAAGTCCCGTCGTCGGCTCATCCAAAAACAAAATTTTGGGCGTATGAATTAAAGCACGCGCAATATCTGCCCGTCGGCGCTGTCCGCCTGACAGCTTGCCATACGGACGCTTTATAAAATCGTTAACTTTGGCAATTCGTGCTGCTTTTTCAACCGCTGCGCGCAGCTCAGAACGGGACAAATTATAGAAGCCGCCTCGCACATATAAATTTTCCTCTACCGTAAGGGCATGGTCGAGCAAGCTGTCTTGAAATACAATGCCAATAGAGCCTCTTATCCGGTCATCCTCCCGGCCAAGCTCATAGCCGTTTACCCGCACTTCCCCTTTATCACGCTGCAAATAGGTCGTAAGCATATCGATTGTTGTTGACTTGCCTGCGCCATTTGGTCCGAGGAAAGCGAACAAGGCACCTTGCTCCACGTAAAAATCGATTCCGTTTACCGCTTTTAGTTCACCGAATGATTTTTTGAGCTGCTTCACTTCAATTGCTTTTCCCACTGGAATCCTCCTCCGTATTTGAGTTATTTCTAGCCATGATTTGATCGATTAGCCGCTGCAATGATTACTTTCAACCCGCCGGCCGCTCCTTCCGCTCACTAGCTTTGAATTAACAATAACATGTAGAAATGACATTGCAATAAGCTTTGAAGTAAGTTGCATAATTTGAGCGGGCACCTGCTAAAGCCAAAAACGACTGCAGCCAAATTAGCTAATAGGTACTTTTCATTTATTTGGGCTCAATGGTTATAGACAATTCATTCAAATTGATGTATAGTTGGTTACATGAGTAACCAACTATTCAACAATTGATTACTTTTAGAGAAAAGAGGTCCTTGATGAAACCGACATTGGATGAATCTCAACCAATCTTTCAACAGATTGCCCAAATGATCATGGACGAGATTGTGGGGGGCGGATTGAACGAAGAAGAACAAATTCCTTCCGAAAATGAATTATCGCGCTTCTACAACATCAATCGGGCGACAGTACGCAAGGGTCTCCAGGCTTTGGTGGATGGAGGGATTATTTATAAACAGCGTGGAATAGGCATGTTTGTAAAGAGCGGAGCGAAACTGCAACTGTTGAAGGAACGTCAGCGTCACTATCGCGAGCAGTTCGTCCTTCCCTTGTTGGAGGAAGCGAAGAGAATCGGATTAAGCAAGGAATCGGTCGTTCAGTTGATTCTGGAGGAGGAGTAATGATGATATATGTAAACGAATTAACGTATTCGTACGATAACGTTCCCGTTCTCGAAAAAGTATCGTTCGAAGAGATGGAGCCGGTGATCACAGGGCTGTGGGGGCGCAACGGGGCAGGCAAAACAACGCTGATGAGACTACTGGCCGGCCATCAACGGCCCCAGGGCGGATCGGTGCAGATTAAGGGCTTGGCACCTTACGGAAACCCGGCAGCAGTCCAGCATGTTTGCTACATGCAGGAGGATCATCCGTTCAGCTCGATATGGACGGTACAGAATGCGCTTCGTTTCGGTCAATATTTCAATACCAACTGGGATCAAGCTATGGCAGACCGTCTTGTCGAAACTTTCAGATTGGATCGCAAAAAGAAAATATCCAAACTGTCCAAGGGGATGAAGTCTGCGCTTCAGTTTATTATTGGGCTATCTAGCCACGCCGACGTAACGATACTCGATGAGCCGACGAACGGCCTGGATGCCGGGATGCGAAAGAAACTGTATGAGGCATTAAGGGTAAGCCATGAGGAATCTCCCCGTCTCATTCTGATTTCGACGCATCATATTGAAGAAGTTCAGACGCTCTGTGAATCATTGATCGTAATGCATAAGGGCAAGCTGCTGCATCATCAACTGATTGATGAGTTCCGCGAGCAAGGCATATGGCTGGCTGGCGAACGAAGCGCGGTGACAAATGCTATTGACGGGCATAAAGTGCTGGAGCAAAGCGCGATGGGCTCAAAAATCAGGGTAATGCTAGACGCCCCATATTCGAAGCAGTGGAAAGAACACGCGCAAGCCCATGGACTTTCCATTGAGAAAGCAGACTTGCAAAATTATTTGCTGAATTTAACGGAAGATGCGGAGGTAAACGTATGAACTTACAGGGCGCGGTATTCCGATTTATATACGAGGATGCAAGCTGGTATTTTGCCAAACTTATGCTGTTGTTTATTACCGTTCCGTTGACGATCGTATGGATCATCGCCGGCTTGCTCTTTGACCTCGATCAAGGAACGCTTGCCGCGATATCCGGGCCTGCATATTTCTTTCTTGCCGGTTTCGGGCTTTTCGGATTCAAGTCTCTCTTTTCGATATCGATCGGAATGGGAAGCACGCGCGAGCAATTCCTTAAAGCTTTCTACAGCGTGGGCATAGGGGGCGTAGTTTTCAGCATCTTGTGTCTGAACATTTGCCAATACGCGCTAGTCACGATCTATCAGTGGAAGTCGGTAGAAGCCGGTATTCTGCATGTTGCTAGGTTGTTTTTGGATGAGTACCGTTTTTTCGACTATTTGTGGATCGATCTAATGGCGGGCATGGCAAGCTTCGGTCTTTCTTTTTTCTGTTATGCCATCATATATCGGATAGGATTTATCCGCAGCGTCATCATGTTCATGATCGTAACGGTCGCAGGCATATTTCTTTATTATGGAGGCACTATATCCGCGTTGTTCGACTGGATGTCTAATTTCAAGATGAGTGCGATGGCGATCGCTTCATGCATCGGGGCAGTAAGTCTCGCTGCGTTATTCGCCACGTATCCGATGCTGCGCCATGCGCCATTGCATCCGATGCCAAGAAAAGGATAACGAGAATACAATAGATGGACCGCTATTAACAACACACAGCGTCTGAACCGAGTATACGCTCGGCATTCGCAAAACGCAAACGGCAGAGATGCCGTTTTTTGCTGTTTAGGCGTACGCAGGAGCACTTATCGGTCAAAGTCCGGTTACGCCACAGAAAAAAAGACCCGCCGCAAGCGCAAGCGAGTCTTTTTGATATGCACACCTATTCATAGAATGGCGCAGCCATTCGGCTTGTACAATGCCAATCTATTAACAACGTAAGCTATTCTAACGCTTCCTTCAGCTCGTCAGCAGAGCGTTCCCACCACTCGCCATTATGCTCGATCAGCAGCTTCTTAAGAGCAGCTTTTTCAGCAGAGCCGAGCTCATCCAAGACAATGCGCCTTTTGAGCGCATTATCGAGCTTATTGACATGGTCGGCAAGAATTTTCCAGCCGCGGCGCGCTTCTGGATCGATCCACATCTCACAGGCTGTAGCTCCGCCATAGAACGAGCCATGCTCATCACGGTCCACTGCTACCCATACGATCCAGCATTGGCGCCCATTCGGAGTATCCTCTCTATTCGGCGTAAATTTAATGCCGCGTTCAATCTTGCTCTTTGCATGCAGCGCACCCACATCAATATAGGCCTCGCCTTCATCAATAATAATGCAAGCTACATCGCTTAAATCAATGGAGCCCGCACCAAATCCTCTATGTTTTTTGCCGCCGATAAGATTGAGCGACAAGTTCTTCTTCACCTTCAGCTCAGCACCGTTTTGCTCTTCTGACATCAGTGATCACACCTTTCCCATACAATAATTACATTTTAGCTAATATTCTTCGAATTGCAAACATATACATGCTGTAGATGCTTGTCAACGGGAGGGAATCTGGAAATGCGTCCACGCTATTTGAATGGAATTATAATCGGATCTTTAGCAATCATTATGTTAGGCATCTCATTGCAGGGCGGGTTCGATAAAGCATGGCTATCCCAATTTACTTATGCCTACAAAGATAATCAGCTGACCTCTGAGCTTGCTGCATCTGTTTTTAATCAGCAATTGGCCGAGCCCTCAGCTTCTTCCGCTCAAGATCATCAAATGAATGTACAACCGCCGCCGCAGCAACAGCCGCTTAGCAAACGTGTGGTGGAATACCACATTTCAGTCAAATTGCTGGAGCAAACGAGACAGCTGAGCGGGGAGCAAACTGTAACATGGACAAACCCTGGCAAAAAGCCTGTTACAGATTTGTACTTTCACCTTTATCCTAACGCCTTTCGCTCATCCAAAACGACCTTTATGAAGGAGTCTGGCGGAAAACTGCGCCAAGATACCGCAACTGCGAACAGCTATGGCTATATGGATCTGACAAGCCTGCAAACGTTAGAAGGCGATAGCTTGCTGCCCCGTATTCAATATGTGCAGCCTGATGATGGAAACAAGCATGACACGACGTTAATGAAGCTTCGGCTTCCTGATCCGGTTATGCCCGGCAAATCCGTTACGCTCAAGATGGGCTTTGATGTCAAGCTGCCTGAAGTTTTTGCCCGCATGGGTTATTCAGGGGACTTTGTTATGGCTGGTCAATGGTTCCCGAAAATAGCCGTCTATGAAACGGCTGGTACGAGAGACCGCTCGGCCGAAGGCTGGAATCTCCATCAATATCATGGCAATTCTGAGTTTTACAGCAGCTTCGGTATTTATAGTGTCAAAATCAATGTGCCGGAGAAGCATATTGTTGCCGCAACCGGGTTTCAAACAAAGCCAGCTGTAACAGAAAGCGGACGCAGTATTTATCAATTTTACGCGGAGGATGTGCATGACTTTGCTTGGGCAGCTTCTCCTGACTTTATCTATAAGGAGTTTTCCTTCTCTGAGGACAACATTCCCGGCATGCGCATTAAACTGTATTTGGATCCTGCGCACAGTGAACTTACAGAACGCTATATTCATGCTGCGAAATCGTCGCTTACCAAGCTTGCAAAATGGTACGGGCCTTATCCATACAGCACATTGTCAGTAATCGTGCCGCCGAAGCAGGCTGGCGGCGCCGGAGGAATGGAATATCCAACCTTGGTAACAGCATTTGCAGCCGACAAGGAAAATCCAGGCTATGAGCTGGAGCGTGTAGTGGCGCATGAAATTGCCCATCAATACTGGTACGGCATGGTTGCTTCCAATGAGTTTGAAGAAGCATGGCTTGATGAAGGCTTTACTTCGTATGCAGAGGATAAAATTATGGAATCCGTATATGGCGTATTGCCTAATCTCCGTATGGAAGCCAGCTATATGACAGATCCTGCCCCGTTAAAGCAGGAATCCTGGGGCTATAAAAATCATCAGCAGTACGCAGAAAATGTGTACATGCGCTCCAAGCTTGTGCTGCTCGATATTGAAAACCAAATTGGCGCTAATCAGATGAACAAAATACTGCGAACTTATTTTAAAACGTATAAGTTCAAGCATCCAACAACGAGTGACTTTCAAAAAATAGTCGAAACGATTACAAAAACAGACTGGTCTGACTACTTCAACAGCTTTGTCTACAACAACAAGATGGCTGACTTTGAAGTTGAAGCGATTAAAGTAAAAACGATTCGCTCAGGAGAAGAAGAAAGCTATGAATCGCTAGTTACCGTAAGGCGCAACGGTGAGATGAACGGCTCTATCCCGATCGTGCTGAAATTTACAGACGGCACTACCAAAACTAAAGTTTGGAATGCTGAACAAGCGCGCATTCAAATTAAAGAGGTGCACAGCGCTCCGCTGGAATGGGCGGCAATCGATCCTCAGCAAAGCAACATGCTCGACAATAAGCTTATTAATAATTATATGAAAGCGGAGCTGCCTTCCGAAGCAAGGTCACGCTGGAATCTAGGTGTCGTCAGATTTGTAGAGGGCATACTGAAGAGCTTGGCATGGTAACTATTTATAGTTCAAGGAGCGATTTTATGAAAACAACTATCGCACAAGGCTGGAAAATGACACGCAGACATCTTACGTTAGTGCTGGCCTTATTCGTATACCGATTAGGCTGGGGAATATTCCTGTATCGCTTTATAGACGACATCATATCGCCGCTGCTGCGCCGTTATCCAAGCTCGGCACCGACAGACTATGCCGTGCAGGTCTTCCTGACCGAAGCACAATTCCAATTGTTTAAAACAAACCTCATTACGCCATACGTATGGATGCTGGCCGCTTTGTTCGCTTTTCGCATGCTGCTGACGCCCTTTATCCATAGCGGCCTGCTATACTCCTTGCATCAACAGTTTGAGCATTCGGCAAATACACACTTTCGCGCAGGAATGCGCAAATGCTGGAAGCCCGTCACGCTTATCTACTGGCTTGAAATGGCGCTGATTGCGGTGCCCGTCTGGTGGCTGGCTCCCAGAGCGATGCAAATTATTTTGACCAGCCCCTCCTTTGCGCAGCTTGCTGCTAAGCTTCTTCCTATAATACTTGGCTGGGCAGTATGGGCGGTTGCCATTCACTTGCTGTCTCTGTCGATGCAGCTTGGCGCAGTAAGCGGCGGGCGCATATGGTCAACACTATGGCAGGCGATAATAAAGTTCCTACCCTTCCTTCTGCTTTCACTTGTGCTTTGGATCATTACGTTTGCTATTGCGGCATTGTTTTCCGTCTTTTCCTTGCTGGGCGCCGGATTCTTAGCCATATTACTGCATCAAGGCAGCCATCTCATTTCCACTTGGATGAAGGTTTGGACGCTTTCTGCACAAAGCCATTATATATTCAGCCAAGGACAAGGATAAACGGCTCCGCCGTCTTTAAACAAGCCGCAATGCCCTTTCCGTCTTTCATCATGGACGAAAGGGCATTTTTTGTTGAAAAACAGTAAAATAATAGTTGTCTGAATATTTACAATATTTAAACATTAGGCTATAATGAAACTAACAAAGCGAAAGGGGATAGCCCATTGGAGACGGTTAGCGAAGCATGTCCATAGCTAAGTAAATCAAGGAGTACAGACATAAGGAAAGGAGCAGCTTTCATTTCTGGACATGTGGGGAACTCAGAGAAAATTGTCGAAAGATAGCTAATACATTATACGAAAGGACGCATACTAATCGTAATGAATATGCAGTTCGTGGTTAAGGATTGGAGCGTTAGAATAAATTGAATATTTGTTATATAAGAAAGTAGAAGGATTCTGGTCATTATCGGTGAGCAGAATCCTTCTTATGTTTTTAGAGGTTATGTTTCGGTGTGTTATAAGATAGGGCTTAACAAGCGGGAGATGGATTCCTTGAATCGGTTTGATCTTGGACGTTTGTTGTACATCTCAAGGGTAAGCTCCTCTGAATAAGCGAGATCCTGGTCGAATATTCGGTTCAAGTTTTTCGCCGTTTGCGTATCATAGATGAAGGCATTCATCTCAAAATTAAGCTTGAAGCTTCTTATATCCAGATTGGCTGTTCCAACGGATGCTACCTTCCCGTCGACCACCAACGTTTTGGCATGCAAAAATCCATTATCGTACAAATAACATTTGACGCCAGCCTCCAGCAGCTCGCCCAAGTAGGAATGGGTGGCCCAGTGAACAAAAAAATGATCGGGCTTGCGAGGCAGCATAATTCTAACCTCTACTCCGCAATTAGACGCAACTTTAAGAGCAGTCATCAAGCTTTCGTCCGGAATAAAATAAGGAGTTTGCAAGCAAATGGAGTGATGCGCCTTATAAATCAGCTTTATGTAAGCCTCCTTGATTTGCTGGTACTCGCTATCCGGCCCGCTGGCAACCAGCTGCATGCCTATCGTCCCCTGCTTCACTTCCTCGATAGGAAAGTACTGCTCATTCAGATCAAGCGTGCTGTGGGTAGCCACATTCCAATCCATCAAAAACTGCGCTTGCATCTGAAGTACAGCACCGCCGTATATTTTGAGATGCGTATCCCGCCATGGCCCAAACTGCTTGCTTAGCCCCAAATATTCATCGCCTATATTAAATCCGCCAATATATCCGATCTTGCCATCAACAATGACCAGCTTGCGGTGGTTGCGATAGTTGATTTTTAAATTCAAATAGGGAATTCTCGATGGAAAAAAAGCAATCGCTTCTCCGCCTGCTGCCGTAAATTCGGCAAAAAAACGCTTTGTCAAACGGGAGCTGCCAATATGATCGTACAAAAATCTAACTTGAACGCCCTGCTTCACCTTTTCAGTTAAAGCATGAATAAGCCGTCTGCCTAAATCATCATCTCTTACGATATAGTACACTAAATGAATATGATGAGACGCGGCAGCAATATCATCAAGCAAAGAATCAAACTTCTGATTGCCGTCGATAAAAATCTCGATTTCATTGTTGCTCGTATACAAGGAATAACCTGTTCGTAAATTCATGTAAATAACTTCTCTGTAGGATTCGGTCTCAGGATCAGTAAACCTCAGCTCTCCCGAGCGTATTTGGCTCTTCTGGTTTTGCAGCGTATTCTGAATGATAACTCTGTGGTCGCCTAGAAGCTTGTGAAGCTTGCGCTTCTTCAGCTTCTGTCCCAAAACCAGATATAAAATAAAGCCAAATATCGGGATAAAGAACAGGATCATAATCCATGACCATGTCGCACTTATATTTCTACGCTCCAGGAAGATGACCATCAGCGCCAAAAATATATTCAGAACCATTACAATAATATAAAGATTTTGAAGGATATTCATAACAGCTCTACACCCCGAAGCCGCAGCGCCTTTTGTTGTTACCTGTTCACTGGCACCGCATCATAATATTCTTCCAAAGTCTCACCGCTTGCAGCAAGAGCTTCTGCCAGTTCGGTTCCAACATAACGCAAATGCCAAGGCTCATATTTATAGCCGGTAATTTTATCCTTGCCCTCCGGATATCTAATAATAAATCCGTATTTGTGAGCATGATCAGCTAGCCAAGCAGCTTCCTTCATTTCTCCAAAGCAATCGCTGGCGGCGCACTTGCCGTCACTGCGCGTCACATCGATTGCCAGACCTGATTCATGCTCGCTCGTCCCAGGATAAGCGCTGTAGGTTCTTGCCTTCTCCAGGCCATCCTCTTTCACATATCGATTAAACAATTGAATTTGATACTCATGCGAGCGGTAAGCAGATAC
This sequence comes from Paenibacillus sp. IITD108, assembly GCF_036541265.1. Lineage (NCBI taxonomy): Bacteria > Bacillati > Bacillota > Bacilli > Caryophanales > Paenibacillaceae > Paenibacillus > Paenibacillus sp. IITD108. Next base: position 36,333 of record NZ_JAZHCT010000049.1, read on the forward strand.
ACCTGCTAAGTATGCCCCATCTTCGTCCGCTGCTGCAAACATTTTTTCAAGCGCCTCGGCAGCTTCCTTGCGCATTTTTCTTTTATCTATTTTCTCCTTAAATACAAATCTTACGTCAGGATATACTAAATCAGAAGGAACATAATCATCAGGCAGTCTATTATTAGGATTAATTAATGCTGTTATGCTTTCCGGCTCAGCAACAACCGGAATAGCCTCGCCAAGCTGGCTGACAGGGTCTTTGCTGCTGCTGGTCGGCTTGGCTTGATTATCGGATGGCTGCGGTGTCTCTGGCGGGCTTACGCTAGCTTGTCCAGCCGGCTTATCCGAAGGAGAAGGGGACGGCTGCTCGCTTGGCGCGCCTGGCTCCTCCTCGTCTGAGCCGCCTTCGCCGCCTACAACATTCTGCTCTTCATTATTTGATCCTTGAGCAGACAAATTCGGCTGTTCCGATTGCAGCGTAGTGCTTGTCCAGCCTTTATCTATCACCCATTTTGCCCCAACGCCAACTATAATACATACGACTGCCAATATAAGTATTGCTTTTACTTTTTGCACCTATGTCCCTCCACTACCCTAGTAAGTTTGATATTTATATTAGACTACAGCTATAATGAATTTGTTTCAAAGACATTCCTTTTCCAATTTTCATAGCCTTATATTTGCCTTTTGACAATTGACTGCGTCACGTAGCATAATATGAATTAACAAATCGTAAACATTATATTACAATTATGAAGCCGTTAATCCTTGGCGGCCTGTTTTGCTGTGAAAGGTGGGCGATTATTTTATGCTCGAATCTATAAAACGAATTATGAGCACTCGGCCTATAATATTTTTCTCTATTATTATGTTTGCCAAAAGTCTATTAGCTTGGATGGTTATCTTTGAAGGCGGACCGTCCATAACAACCTTGCTCAAAGAAGCGCCTTTCGTGCTTGTAATCTTCTGCCTGATCGAATGGTTTGCAGGCAAGCGCAAGCTTTTCTACTACTGGCTGGCCAATCTCTTGATGACTTCTATTTTATTCGCAGTCATAATGTATTACAAGTATTACGGTGTTATTGTAACTTACCATGCCCTCGGACAGGTAAACCAGGTAGGGGCAGTAAGAAACAGTGTGTTTTCACTTATCCAGCCCTATTATCTGTTTATTTTTACAGATATCATCATATTGGCTATTTATCTGCTTATCCGCAACAAGAATAAGAACAACGATCAATTCAATGGGCCGAAAAACAAGCGTCTTATCGCTTCCGTGCTTACCGTATCTTTGGCGCTGTGTCTGTTCAATATACTGCCCAACCGTGCCAGCATGAATGAAATTGTAAAAGCCGAGCAGATGGGAATTTTGAATTACGAAGCGTACACTATTTTATCCGCAACTTCCGAAGCGGAGGTTGTAGATTCTGAGCAAATTACTCAGCAGAACATTTCTTCGGTCAAAAATATTGAGAGCCCTATTGAAAAAGCGCAAAAATTTGCAACGGCAAAGGGCAAAAACTTGATTATCATTCAAATGGAGTCCTTGCAAAACTTTTTGGTGGACTTGAAAATCGACGGTCAAGAAATTATGCCGGTCTTCAATAGCCTGGCGCACAACAGCCATTACTTTAGACATTTCTATCAGCAGGTTGGACAAGGCAATACATCCGATGCCGAGTTTGTTGTTAATACTTCCTTGTACATTCCGCCGCGGGGCGCCGCTACGCAGGTCTATGCGGACAAGGAGCTGCCTAGCCTTCCAAAGCTGCTGAAGAAGTCCGGCTATGATACCGCTACGTTCCACACAAATGTTGTTGAATTCTGGAACAGAGGCGAGCTTTACAAGGCGATCGGCTTTGACCGTTATTACGATGAACAGTTTTTCGGCAAAGAAAATGCTATTTTCTTCGGGGCTCCCGATGAAATATTGTATGAAAAAACTGCCGAAGAGCTGGAGCGTATGAACAGTCAAAGCAATCCGTTCTATGCTCAGGTTATATCAATGACGGCTCATCATCCGTTCACGATACCTGACGATCTGTCACGCATCACATTGCCTGACCGCTACAATAATACGATGGTTGGCGATTACTTAAGATCACAAAATTATGCTGACTATGCGCTTGGGTTATTTATCGAAGATCTGAAAAAACGCGGCGTCTGGGAAGACAGTCTGATTGTGCTGTATGGCGATCATCTCGGGCTACCGATGTATTCCTTAACCCGTGAAGAAAAAGATTTGATGGAAGAAATTTATGGCCGTGAATATACGTATACCGATATGATTAACATTCCATTTATTGTAATTAATCCAGGTGATCAGGCAGCAGAAGTTCACGAGCAGCTGGGCGGTCAAATCGATATTTTACCGACTGTTGCGAATCTGCTTGGCGTATCGCTTGAGGATCAAATCCATTTCGGCCAGGATCTATTCAATAATGCCTATAACATTTTACCTCAGCGTTATTATTTGCCTACCGGCTCATTTTTAAGCAGCAAGGAGCTGTTCCTGTCTGGAAGCGGCTATGAGGACGGTACCCACTACTCCCTTGCCGGAGACGGTCTAAGCAGCGAGCAGGCTGCTACAGAGGATGAATTTGAACGCGCGCTTGAGCTGCTGAAGCTTTCTGACAGCTACGTGAAGCAGCTGCCAAGCTGGAAAAAGTAATCCATTCGTTTTA
>NZ_JAZHCT010000005.1:0-281570 GCF_036541265.1 Paenibacillus sp. IITD108
TAAAAAAGACCGTCAGGAAAGCTTCCTGACGGTCTTTTTTAAAATGAGCACAAATGAACATTCGTAAGTGAAAAAAGATAAATCTTCAAGTTAATAAACCAAAAACGAACTAAATATTAATATCATATTGACATAAATGAATATTGGTGTTAAATTTTACTCAATATTGCGCTTTAATAAACATTTATGCGCAAATATGAGCTATTATTTAAAAAAGAATAGGCAAAATCAACTCTGCTTTGGAAAGGAGGGAATCAGTCGTATAAGCTTAAACTTCTGGAAATTGAAAGCGGATTCAATTAAATGAGATTATGGAGGTTTCAAAGAAAATTATGGCTAATACGATGATACTGACAATCCGCCGGGTGATTAGCGGAACGACTTTTTTGAAAGCTGCAGCAGTAGCTGCAATTATTAGCGTTTTTACTTTATCCCCTTCTGCAATCCAAGCAGAACAAAGCCCCATGAACTCCATGTTTAATCTTTCAGAAACAGCTAAGGAGCTTTTTACTAACAAAGATGCACAAAACAACACGGTACTGCAGTCAATCGGGTTCGATAATCCAAACGAACGAGTCTATACGCTTCAACTGATGCAAGGCTCGTTACAACTGGATGGCGAGACTGCGGCAGTTACCGGAGCCAACAGAGATTTGAACGGCGATTTGGCATTAACGCAGTATGATTTGCAGGGAAACAAGACCGGCTATATGTATCTGAAAGGCTTTGGACATGGCGTTCAGATGGGCGTGGAATCGGTAGGTGAGAAAACATTTTTATGGACTGAAATTGATTCTGTTGCAGAGGGTACAAGCGGATGGGGAACGAAAATCGCCAGATTTCCATTTGAGAACGGAAAAGTTCTTGACTCAAAGTCACAAGAAATTGAAAAATTCAGCCTTGTGGAAGGCGCAGATAGAACCACGCTCAATATCGACCCTGTTCATGGACTGCTGACAATGAGATATCGCTTAAACGGTTCTTTCCGATATGGAGTTTATGACCTGGAGGAAATCAAGCAAAATCGTTTCAGTCCGTTGGCAGACGTGCCTCAACCAAGTGGATTAGGTACATTTCAAGGATTCGCATCCTATGGGAGGTATTTGTATCTTTTGGATGGCACTGCTTACGGCTCGGGGGGATCGGTTTCACCAACAGGAAATACATATATCACTTCAGTCGATTTAAAAACGGGGGCTATTATTGATAGACAGCTGATTTATGGAGGAAATGATCTTGTTTTCAGGGAGCCGGAAGGCTTAGCTATTCGTCTGTCGGATAAAAATGATCCACAAAGCGCCCAATTAAGCATTGGTTTCGCTTCCGGAGTGACTGGTGCAAGAAAAGCAAATATTTTATACTTGGATAATTTGCTTCAACGCAGCCCTGATGCCCCAACAGACGTTAGTGCTATAGCGGGCGACAGTCAAGCGATAGTAAACTTCACAACTCAAGCTGGCTACTGGGATAGCCCAATTGACAGCTATACAGTAACATCGAGCCCCGAGGGAGTGTCTGCAGTTGGGACGGGCAGTCCGATCACGGTGAAGGGACTGACTAACGGAATTGAGTATACCTTCACAGTTACTGCAACGAATTCGGCAGGAATATCTATTGCATCCACTTCTTCCGAAGAGGTTACTCCGTTAAGCTCAAATGCAGATTTAAGCGGACTTAATTTGTCCAGCGGTTCTTTGGACAAAACCTTTTCATCCGATGTAGTCAGTTATAATGTGAGTGTTCCGAATTATGTGAACGTTATAACAGTTACTGCGGTAACATATGATACTGGAGCATCTCTTCAAATTAATGGAAATTCGGCGGTCAGTGGCGCTGTTTACGGACCAATCAACCTTATTGTGGGTAGCAATCCAATCCCCGTCGAAGTGACTGCACAGGATGGCACAGTAAAAGTTTACACAGTTGTAGTGAATCGGACTGCGAACAGCAGCAGTTCCAGCGGTTGGAGTTACTCAGAAGCGGAAATAGGTGAAAAAGAAACACCTGAGGATGAACAGAAGGCGATAGATGAGCAGGAAAAACAACCAAGGCCGTCAGTAATATTGGAGGACATTTCTGGGCATTGGGCTGAAGCAAGCATTAAACAAGCGGTAATTGCCGGAATTGTGAACGGTTATCCAAATGGGACGTTTAAACCAGAAAAGTCCGTTACCCGCGCGGAATTTACGGTTATGCTAATGAAAATGTTAAAGCCACAGGAAACAGGAGAAGAACTGACTTTTGCAGATAAGGTTAATATAGGATCATGGGCGCAAAAAGAAGTTATGCAGGCTGTACAAGCAGGAATCGTTAAAGGCTATGAAGATCGAACCTTCCGTCCTGATGTGGAACTGACACGCGCAGAGATAGCGGTAATGATTGCTAACGCCCTGCATTTACCGATTGAGCCGGCTGCTCAAACAGGCTTCGCAGATGACCATGCGATTCCGGAATGGGCAAAGGGTTCAGTGTCAGCCATCAAGAAATTGGGCATAGTCGAAGGCAAAGACGGGAACGTATTCGACCCTGAAGCCAAAACAACAAGAGCAGAGGCTGTAAAGCTTCTAATGATCATGCTGGCACAAATGAGCAAGTAATCAACAAATATCAGCCTGATTTTAAATTTTGAAAATTTTTGTATTAAAAAATGAATCTGTATTGTTGCACTTGTTGTGATTACGGAGGGACAACGTCATAATATCACGGCTCGCAGGTCTAATGACTCGCGAGCCTTTTTGTCGGAGGACATCGACATATAATAATAGTACCGCATATCTACACGTTTTTCATTTAAGGATATATGTTCTTGTCCAAACAAAAAGACATTGTATAATATATAGAAACATATGGAAAAAGATGGACAGTGGTATTATTCAAAATCTTGGAGAAGAAAGTCAGAAAGGGAACCTGCTTAACATCGAAGATCTTGATTGAATTGATCATAAGGAGACTAAACGGGTACGATAGTCAGATGAACCACAGGGGTGGAAAAATGAAAAATACATGGCTGGCTTTCTTTGGATTATACTGCATATTGTATATATTATTATACTTAGTTTACTTGATTTTCATTAAACTTTTACATTCTTCATACAGTATTGTAAGTGTTACTGCAATTATATTGCCTTTTCTTTTTTTACTTTTATTTCATTTTGCTTTGTGGAAAGCTTCCGAAAATGATTTCCGAAGTAGTAGGAAGGGGAAAAATATATTTACAGGTATATTAATTATAGGTAGTATTCTACCCTTATGTTGCGGGGTCATCTTAGGTATAAACGAGTACAGGTCAAACTTTACTATTGAAAAGTGGTTGAATAATCAACATTCAAGAGTATATATAGTTGATAATTTATTGAAAAAATATGATTTCGAACAGATGACAAAGGACGAAGTTACTAAGCTTTTGGGAACACCACCAGAAACAAATTATTTCAAGGGTGAGGATAATATTGTGTATTACCTTGGAGATGAAAGAGGGTTAATCTCCATTGATAGCGAATGGTTAATTTTTGAGTTTGATGAAAATGAGAATGTGAAAAGTTATGAAGTTCGGAGCGATTAGAAAAAGTCTAATATCGGAGCGGGAGGACTTGATTTTCTTGAAGTAATAAACAAGCGGTGTATTCATTTTTTGAATCGATTGATAAAAACTCAACTCAATGATATACGACTATAATTGGGATATGGCAGCTATCAGATGAATATTATCTTTATCTTTTCTGGACGTAAAAGCTTCTTTTTCAATTTTTCAGCTAGTTCCTCTTCCACCCTCTTAGCAATCGAATCTCAGCAAGTCCGCTCGTATGACATATGTACAAAATACGAGTTTCAAATTCTACCATTTATCGATGGAACATATGCAAGAGATACTACAAGATATAATAATATGTCATACTTAACGAATTGTGAAGCTGTTTTCCGAAAATCAAACGAATATTACATATCTTTCATAAACAATGCGAAACCGTAACCAGCGGTTTTTTTTTATGAATAAAACAAAAAAAGTGCTCTCAGCAGAGGGCACTTTAATATGCTAAAACTATACTTTTTGGTTTTTGCACCCCCCCTGTTAGTAAGGAGGGGGGATGGCTGAATCCCGTGCTACATAAGACATTCAGCCGTTTTCATCAGTACAAGATTTGACCAGTACTGACTTAAGGTATTTTTAATTGCGACTGGTTAAAACGAGTATATACGATCATATGTAAAAAAGCAATCAAACCGTCACCGACGGCTAAGGGAGCTCGCCCCCTTAGAACCCCATCCTCGCCGGAAGGCAGCCCTTCAAACTCCGTTTAAAGGGAGACAACAGGATTAGACGAATTAAGCCGCTAGTCAACCCTAATGGGTCCTCCATGTAATTCCGGCTCCTACGGAGTGACAGCTACCCCTCACTCACATACTCGTCAGCCGATGTCGGCCTGGGCTCAAGCCCGATCCGCCCCCGTCTGACGGTTCTCGTCTGAATCTCGAAACTGTGCATCTTTGTAGTAGAGTAGGGCAACACTCATGTAAGCCGACATAGATATCAATCTAACATCACACTGATGTAAATGTCAATTGTTTTTTTGCTAACGCTTAGCCATATGTAATCGTCGGAAATATTCTGAGAACGATCGAGGCATGCCACTATCAATAATGTTGTCGATTAATTGCCATTCAACTGCAGGAAGTGTAATCGAAATCTTACGAGATATCGTTGGTTCATTAACACCATTAATATTTGTAGAAGTCGAGGGAGTCACAGATTTTTGAAGCGTCGGATAGGTAGCTAACATTAATTCGACTTGAACATCATATTCTTTTCGAATTTTTTCCACTTTACGACGATAAGTGGGTAATAAATAATCATTTCGATTTTGAAGGCTACGAGCAGCAATACTAATATTCGTAAACTTAGCTGCCATTAAATGTGCTCCTAATCTTCGCGTCTGCTTGACAAAAGGGGTACATGCAGTGTAAATTGCTTGTAATTCAGAAATTAGCATCTCACGTGGATCCATGAATAAACCTCCTTAGAACAAATAGGGGATAAAGTTCTATAGATACACCAGTCACAAATTAAAGATGCCGACCACTAAAACACGAGTTAATAACATATGTACAAAATACGAGTTTTGTGAACATGTTATAAGAAAACGCGTAACACATCGCGGTTTCACCGATCCATGTTATTCACTGCATTACGCATCTCTTCATCTGTTAGGTGTGTATATATCATCGTTGTTTGTATGGATGAATGCCCTAATTGGTTCTTCAATCTTGGAACATCGTTATTTTCTAAATGGTATCGAGTTGCAAATGAGTGCCTAAGCGAATGTACGGTTAGAGATGGTTTACCAAAAGCCGTTGCATATTTCTCAATTAGCTTTTCAATTGAACGTTGTGTCAAACGCCGGCTTTTTCCTTTACGGCCTACAGGAGCTGCAATAAATAAATAGTTTTCGTGTTTTTCTGGTAAATATCTTACTTCTCTGATTTGCAGATAATTTTCTAAATCTAATAATGCCTGTTTGCTAAAGTATACATATTGTTCTTTATCACCTTTACGGATGACTCGTACTAATGCTTTTTTCATATCTAAGTCATCCATATTAATGCCTGCAACCTCAGACAATCTCAGCCCTGAACCTAATATCAGCGAAACAATCGCTGTGTCACGCTCACGATTAAACTGATGAAACGTGAAGATTCGCTTATTATCTTTATGCTTTTCTCCGAAATCATAAGCTACAAATTGCCTAAATAATTCAAATTCATCTTCTCTAAGGATTTTTCCTTCAATACGGTTTGCAATAGTTTCTTGGCTTTCCTTGACTGCATTCAAGTCCATTTTGGCCATTACATTTCGTTGAATATATGGCTTCAGATCGCTTGTCTCAGCCTTGTTCTGAAGGTAATCAAACAAAGATTTTAGCGAGGACAACTTGCGATTTATTGTAAGTTTCTTATTTCCAAGTTGATAATCCAGGAAAGACAAAAAGTTTTCTACTTCGCGAATTTTCAATCGCTCTAGTGTCTCCAAGTTTATTTCTTTCCGACTCGCTGAAGTTAAATTTTCAGCAATAAGCCAATCAAAAAAAATAATGTAATCATGGCAATAATTAAGAAGTGTCGTTGGAGATAATTTTCGTTTTTTACTATCTATAAATTCTGTAACATACCAAGGTAAATCAGAAAGTTTTTCGTCAATCCGTTGCATGTAGTGCATTTTCATCTGTTTTTCCATATTTGTGCAAAACCTCCATGATTGCATTATATCTGATTATTATTTATTCGTCAAATTATTATTTTACGTAATTATATTTTTCATTTCCCCAATCCTTATGTTATTGTAGTCAAGAAAAAAAGATCCAGCACATTAGCCAGATCTTTTTCAACGCGTTCCTCGCTGCCTCGTGTCTATCACCTTATACACTTATCAATTCTTTTCGGAAAAGCGATTTTTATTTACGAATTAATCAAATGCAGGATACGGATCACCCGAAATTGAAAGTATAGCATATACTTTTCTTTGTTTCTTTGACTTAGTATATTTACCGTCATCTGTAATTGATTCTATTTCACTAAAGTTGTTAAAGTTTGTATTAAGGTATTCAATTTCAACCATTCTTCCCCCATATTTCTCAAAATCGGAAGGTTCCACTTGGAATAACATATTCTCAACCTCTAAAATAAAAGTATTTATTTCCTTCCCAATAGGATAATCTGTAAATTTTATTAAGTTACCATCATAAACCGAATATATATCTGAAGCTTCTCCTTGTAATATAACGATTTGCTCCTCAATTTCCTTATCTTTAGCAGGGTTCGCCAGTAGACTTATCGATAATACCGCCACCATAACAGTAACAATAACACTAACCCAAATAACAGGACGTTTGAAATGTAAGATGTTCCTCACTCTTGTCTTTACATTGCTTTCTCCAAAAAATAGTCGGCTTGATAAGCCGCTTTGTTTGGAAGCAAGAGCCAGCAACGTTTTGGAATAATCTATCCGAAGGTCATCGTTTGATAATTTCATAACTCTTTCATCGCAAGACATTTCCATATCCTTGATCATGAGGAAATACGAAATCCATATAAGCGGATTAAACCAGTGCAGAACTAAGACCACTAACGCCAAGGGTTTAATTAAATAATCCAGACGTCTAATATGTGTTTGCTCATGCATTAATATGAAAGCTTGTTCCTGACTAGATAGGCCTATTGGTAAATATATTCTAGGTTTAATAAAACCAAAAACAAAAGCTGATTTAATCTGATCTGTTTCGAAAATATTATCCTTTACAAGTGTTGAAAATGAAAGCTTTTGCTTTAATCTGAAGTATGAAATTATTCCATATACTAACAATGCAGCCGTCCCCAGCATCCAGATTATCGCTCCCAGTTGTATAACAGCTCCCATCGGATTAACACTTGCTGTTGCATCTAATGGCGGTAGAGTTGACTGAATGGAGTGATTAACTGTATCGTCTAAGAGTATATTACCAGTATTTATGCTCGGGCTTTCGGAATAAATAATATCTTGCGATATAGCGCCTATCTTACCTGGTAACAAGCTTAGCGAGCTTTCAAATGAAAAAGGAAAAACAAGACGAAACAAAACTACAAACCAAAGCGCATAAGAAAAAACCATTGGAACTCGTGCTTTTCTAATCCCAAGCCTAATCAAAATAACGATGAGTGTCGCATAGCTTGCCGTAAGGCTCATATTTAATATGGTTATAAAAAGGCTGCTCATTTCGTCGTCTCCTCTTGGTTTGTTTAAACAAACCTATTTACAAAGAGTTTATTACGACAAACCTTTTAAGTCAATAGAAAAATGGCACTATTGTAAATTTTTATAAAAAAGAAAAAGCCAATCAAAATTCGACCGGCTCTCCGTATACATATTAAATATTAAAGTTATTGGTTACCCTTCTTTACCCATTCCGCAACTGTAACTGTGCGCTGGGCTTGGTGTTTTACCGCTGCTTGAACATCTTCAATCATTTTTCCGTCTTGACCAACGGTTACGCTTGTTCCATATGGATTTCCGCCTGCGCCAAAGATTACAGGGTTTGTATAACCTGGAGTAGCAATGATAGCACCCCAGTGCATCATCGAAGTATATAAGGATAACAAGGTAGCTTCTTGGCCACCATGTGGATTTTGAGCAGATGTCATTGCACTTACTACTTTATTTACTGTTTTACCTTGTGCCCATAGACCTCCTTGAGTGTCTAGAAACTGTTTCATTTGAGACGGCATATTACCAAAACGTGTTGGAACACTGAATATAATCGCATCTGCCCATTCAATATCTGCTGATGTTGCTACTGGAATATCTTTTGTAGCTTCGACAGTTCCTTTCCAAGCTTCATTCCCTTCAATGACAGAAGCAGGTGCTAGTTCCTGCACTTTCAATATTTTCACTTCAGCTCCCGCTTCTTTTGCTCCTTCTGCCGCCCATTTGGACAACTGATAATTTGTTCCACCCATACTGTAAAATACTACTGCTAATTTAACGTTAGACATTTCTTTAACATCTCCTTTAATGTTTGATTTACCAAATAGTTTGCTCAAAAAGCCCATATTAAATTTCCCCTTATTCCCATTCAATTATTACTATAAGATTATTTTGAAAAATTATTTTGCAATCTTATCGAGTCGAATACCATTTACCAGCTGCTTCAACTTCCGAAGCCGTCAATTGATGACCTCTATTTTCCCAATGAAGTTCAACTTGTGCATTCGCCTTTTCCAGCAACTCTTGAAGCTCTAAGGACTCTGATGATGAACAAATCGGATCGTTTGTTCCGGCTGCTATAAACACAAATTTTCCTGATAAATCTGGAAGCTCTACTCCCCTTTTTGGAACCATCGGATGATGAAGAATAGCACCTTTCAATGCGTCTTGATAGTGAAATAATAAACTTGCCGCAATATTTGCCCCATTTGAGTAGCCAACCGCAACAATCTGATTTCGGTCAAAATCATACTTTACGGATGCTTCATCAAGAAATTCGTTTAATTCCTTCGTCCGTAAAATAAGATCTTCTTCATCGAACACTCCTTCGGCAAGCCTTTTAAAGAAGCGTGGCATCCCATTTTCTAAAACATTTCCCCTAACACTTAATAGTGATGCTTCCCTATCAATTTGTTCTGCGAGAGGCAATAAGTCAAACTCATTGCCGCCAGTACCGTGAAGCAGAAGAAGTATGGGCTTATTTGGATTTTTTCCTTTTTTGAATATATGTTTCATTTCTGATCTCCCTCCAATCACGCGCTTCTGTTTGATTAATATGAATGACAAGTTATTTATTGGACATTATTCTAATTCTCGGACTTGAATTGGTATCAAACTGCGTTCAAGCTGCTCTCTATATTTCTCATACTGCGCGGGCAGCATAAGCTTTTCTCCCATTGTTTCCTGTGATTCGTCATGAGCAAATCCAGGAGGATCTGTAGCAATTTCAAATAATATTTCTCCATATTCTCTAAAGTAAATCGCATTGAAATAGTTTCGGTCCTGAACAGGTGTTACCCCATACCCATTCATTGAAACATATTTCTGCCATTCCAACTGATCTTTGTCGTCAATTGCTCTCCATGCGATATGATGAACGGTCCCAACCCCCATCTGACCTCTTTCAGTTGAAGCAGCTTTAAGATCGATAATATTTCCAATATTAGCTGTAGAACGGAAACGAATGAAATCGCCCTCTCTACCAACGAGCTCAAGTCCCATTACCTTTTCTAACAACTCAGCTGTTTGATTTGGCTGTGCGGAAAATAAAGTTGCGCCGGCGAAGCCTTTAATCGCTACTTCTGGTGTTATCCCTCCGATCGTCCACGCGTTGATTTCCCCTTCTTCTCGTTCAACAATTTCCAATCGAAGTCCATGCGGATCTTCAAACTGTAAGTACTGCTCATTAAAGCGTTCTTGTTTGGTAAAGGTGATGTTAAACTTCTCTAATCTTTGTTCCCAAAATTTCAACGCATCCTTAGGAACGGCATAACCTGTAACACCTACTTGACCGTCGCCAATCTTTCCTTGACGAGCTCCTGCCCATGGGAAAAATGTTATGATTGTTCCTGGTTTGCCGCCTTTATCGCCAAAGTATAGATGATAAGTATTAGGATCATCAAAATTTACGGTTTGTTTCACTAAACGCAAGCCAAGCACCCCTGCGTAAAAGTCTACATTTTCTTGCGGATGCCCTACGATAGCAGTAATGTGATGTATGCCCATAGTTTTTTTAGTCATTTCTATTCCCTCCAATTTATAGTTAAAGCTAAAGAGTATCGTTTAAACAAAAGTGACAAATTCGCCAACCGGTTTACGATAACCACGCGGTTTTCTGCTTGCGACTTTTTCTTTGCCTAGCGTAATCATCATTACGACCTCGTACTGTTCACTGACATTTAATATTTCCTTCACAGCTTGAGGATCAAATCCGATCATTGGACAAGTATCCCAGCCCTTTTCTTTAGCAGCGAGCATAAAAAACATGGCTGATAACGAAGCATTCCTGATCGCTTCATCTCTTTGAAATTCCTCTCCCCTTGTTTCATAAAATGCAAGAGTGTCATTGACCATATGATCGTATTCTTGCTTATTCATAATCTCTAATAATTTTAAACCTTCGTAAATTTTAGGGGCTTGATGAAATGCTTTTTTATCTCCTAAGACAATGATTACAGCCGAAGAACTTTTTACTTTATATTGTCCATAGGCTGCCTTTTGTAATCTTTCTTTTACGTCTGCATCCAATACAGCTACATAATTGGCATGCTGCAAATTAAATGCTGAAGGGGCTAGCTTTACCAATCCGAAAATATCATTTAGTTCTTGTTGCGTAATAGGATTTCCGGGTAAAAAATTACTTGCAGACCGTCTTTCTTTTATTAATTCCATAAAATCTGCCATAGTTTCTAAACCTCCGATACAAAAAGTTTTTATTTTAAAATTAATTAATACGAATTTATATATTACGAATTTGAGATAAATGCTTAAAAAAATTTACATTTTCTCTGCATAGTATCCTATCTTTTTCAGTTGTTGAATCATTAGCTTTTTCTCCTCAGCATCTAGCCCAGCACATATCTCATTTATTTTCATTTTATGATTAGGGAAAACTTCATTCATAAAATCAGTTCCAGCTGGAGTAATTGCAGCATAAGTAATTCGACGATCTTGTGGACAAGGTTTTCTCTTCAAAAAATCTTTTTTCTCTAATTTATCTACTACATAAGTAATACTGCTGCTGGCAATCAATACTTTTTCACCAATTTTTTGTATGGGCTGCTCCCCTTTACTGTATATCAATTCTAAAACAGCAAATTCAGTCGGGTTTAATCCCATGCTCTTAATATCTTCTTCCACACGTTTTTTTATTGATTCTAATGCTCGAGTTAAAACAATAAATAACTTCAATGACAATTTTTCGTCTATTTGCTCTAGACTTTTCTCGTTCATTTTAATCATTCCCTTTATCGAATATCTCGAATTCGAGATAATTATATCTCATTATTTTTGTCTAATCAAGTTATTTTTTCAATCCAGCTCTGAAAGTGCAATTTTGTACAGCTTATCGTCATTCCCCTGTGGAGTGCCGCGTCCGTCTTTATTATTACTAATGAAATAAAGAAAGTTATCTTCAATCAGAATATCTCGAATTCTGCCAAGTCCGGAAATTACTTCTCGGATTTTTTTCGATTCCAGATCAAATTCTAAAACGGCAGATCCGCTCAACGCAGCAACATACAATTTGCCTTTATAAATATCCATTCCCGATGGTGCCCACGTAGTTTTGTTTCCAGAAGTAAATAATGGTGAAACTAAGCCTTCTTTTTCCTCATAGCCTTCAATTATCGGCCAACCGTAATTTTTACCGGCTTCAATTTTATTGATTTCATCGTTTGCACGGCTGCCGTGTTCACTTGCATACAGTGTTCCGTCAGGCAACCAGGCAATTCCTTGAGGATTTCGATGTCCGTAACTATATACATAAGAATCGGGAAAAGGATTATCTTCGGGTACCGATCCATCAAGATTGATTCTTAAAACCTTCCCACCTAAAGAAGCGGTTTCTTGGGCGATATCCGGTTCATATGCATCGCCGGTTGTTGCATATAGTTTTTTGTCAGGCCCAATTTTAAGCCTTCCGCCATGATGCCAGGATCCGCTCGGAATTTTATCTAAAAGCAAGCTTTCTTCCTTCCATACGCTATCTTCCAGACGTAGTGTTACAATGCGGTTAAACTGGCCAGAACTGTCCTCATAAGTATAATAAGCATATCCTTTATTCGATTCCGAAAAGTCAGGGGCTAGAACAAATCCTAACAACCCCGCTTCCGAAGCTGTAGAAATGTCCTTAAGGAGGTTAACGCTGTGTTTCACGCTTTCCCCATCTTTTATTTTCACAATCGCCCCTTGTCTTTCCGTCAAATAGAACGTATTTTCCAGTTTTTCTATTGACCATGGAACTTCAAGGTTTTCGGCTACCACATCTAGATTCTGATTTTCCCGCTCCTCTAAATCCAATTGCTGTTTATCTAAGTTTCGTTGTTCACTGGCAGTGCACCCGGCAAGTAATAAAATTGCGATAATATAAGCGCCAATGATTTTATTCATCATTCATCACCTCGAACCAGGATCATTTTTTGCTACTTAATCATTAATTATAACGTTTCCGTCTTCAATTATGTTACATATCATGTTTACATCTTACAGCTCATCTCTTTCATTTCATCCACATTTGTAGACAAAAAATCTTTCGCATGCTACACTGAACTTACATCCACTTATTAATGCTAATTGTAATATATACGGATGTATTGGAGTAATCACATGATGAATCCTGGAGGGATTTTCTATGGACAAATCGTTAGAGCGGCTGCCAGAAGCTGAATATATTGTTATGCAAGTCATTTGGCAGTCCGAGCACCCTATCAAAACGTCAACGATTTTAACTAAGCTTCATGAAGAACAGGAAAAAGATTGGAATATTTCTACCTTGCAGTCTTTGCTCTCCCGCCTGCAGCAGCGCGGCTTTATTGATTTCAGCAATGAAGGCAGATTTAAGCTTTACTTTCCATTAATTGATCAAGAGCTGTATACAAAGCAGGAAACAGAAAGCTTCTTCCACAGGTTTCATCACAACTCATTCAAAAGCTTGTTTGCCTCTCTGACTGGCGGCAAAAAGCTGAGCAAAGAGTCGCTTGATGAATTGACGGAAATTATCAAACATGCAGGTAAACAGCATGATTAAAGCCTGGTTTGCTGTCATATTGGAGCTTTCCTTCTTTGCTTCCATCACCATTATTTTGGCGGCGCTGGCCGGAAAACTTAGCGGTCAAAGATATCGTCCGCAATGGCGTTATTTTATATGGATTATTCTAGCTGTACGACTGGCTCTGCCGATAGATCTTCAACTACCTCAAGCGATTCACATTACGGCGCCGCCTAGCCTCACTCTAGATCGACCCTCCCTGTCAGCCAATGTTTCTGATCCCAATACTATTTTATCAAACCCGGAAATACCAACAACATCGAATCACGAATCAGAAGCAAGCTCATATACAAGCTCTATCGCAACGAAAACGAATTCCAAACCCAACCTGAATGTATCAACTATCATTGCTTGGATTTGGCTGCTGGGAGCAATAGGTTATTTCACTTGGAACATGCTTAAATATAGGAGAATCATGCGCAGTTTAATGCTCCACAAACGGCCAGTAGGTCCTAGAGAGCATGCCATACTGGAAAAAGTGAAATTCAGCCTGGGGTTAAAACAACGTATTGACTTATATAGCTGTTCGATGGCCAGCAGTCCAATGCTTATTGGTTATTTACGCCCTTCCATCCTGCTGCCTGATACTGATTTGACAGATGAACAGCTTGAACTCGTCTTTCAGCATGAATTGATCCATGCAAAAAGAAAAGATTTATGGTTTATCGCACTCATGCTGTGGGTTTCCGCCTTGCACTGGTTTAATCCATTCATTCATTGGATGCAGCGTCTAGCCTATGATGATCTCGAGAAAATTTGCGACAGCCGCGTTATCCAACATGCGGATGTACACACGAGGCAGCTCTATGCCAATACCATTCTTCACTTTTTGAAAAATGACTTTAAACAAAGCTCTTCTTTAACTACTTCTTTTCTAAGAGGTGAGCCTATGATTAAGGAAAGATTCAAGGCGATATTTCATCATCAGCCTAAAAAATCAGCAGCATGGATTTCATGTATCTTGATCGTCATTATTTTAACTGGAGGCACACTCGTTTCTTGTCAAAAACAATCCGCTCCAGATAAAAATGCCGGCAGCTTTACAGATATTTACTCGTTATTTGGATCAACTAAACAAGAGGTGTTTGCTTCTTTATCCCTTAACGCCGACGATAAAGCTGTCATTACAAAATTGGACCCAGACGACTCAAACTCGAAGAGTTATCTTTTGCAGCAGCCTGTACAAGTTCATGGCAGGTCTCCATACCTGCTGCTTCTTTTTCACAATGAATTGCTGTTGGGTTCTGATTATTCCTTCAACAATCACCAGGATGCCTTTGATTTAAGTAAAATGTGGCGAGAACAATTGGTCAAACAGCATGGCGATCCCGACATGATCGAAGGTTTCAGACAGTTGGGTGATTTGATTGCTTTGCCTACCGACCAGTCTTTCCCGGACATCTATATAGAGGAATGGAGTATTTCACTGGAACCGCAACTAGTGTTAGCACTATTATCAGATAGTATAGAAAGATATAAGAACAACCCTAACAAACCACGTACTGTAAAAATTATGGAAGAGAGCATGGCTAAAGATCCTAGCCGGGCTCTGATTCTCCGGTTTAGTATCTCTTTCTATGATGAGTCCCGTGCTACCGTATCTTTGCGTTATTCATTGAATCTCAATCCTTAATGACAAAAAGCCTGCAGCTTATCTATGCGGGCTTTTGCTGTTAAGACCTCTTACGTACAACTTAAATTAACCTATTTATCAATTTCACGAATTTTTATTTTGAGTTTTTGACCTTCTCTTTTTCCAGCCCGGAATACACCTTTACGTTTTCATTATCATTGACAGTTGCTAATATCACATCACGGATTTTCATTTTTGCAGGTTCTATTTTTGTATTCAGCCATAAAAGATCTTTTCCAAGCTCTTGGAGAACTGACAAATCGACTTTCCCATCTATAATGATCGGCCTTGATAGCACAAACGGTTGAGTCGCTAGTTTCAAATCTGCTGGAGTAACCGGCTGGTATTGAGTATCTGTAAAAACCGATATAGTTCCGCCTGGTTCCCAAATGGCAAGGGATACTTTTTGTATATCCTCTACTTTTTCTTTTCTTATTTCTGAAAATAAAAATTCAATAGAAATTCTCGCTTTCGTAAGGTTTTGAAACTGAATAACCCCATTTTTAACAAGTGTGATTGGTGATGGATCAAGATAATGTTTGAAAAATGGCCATTTAAGACTTAACCATGTTGCTGCAATATACAAAACAATTAAAACAATAGTTGTAATCATTGATCCTTTTAATCCTAATTGTTCATCTGAAAGCGGGTGAGCTATTATGTTTCCAAGGGTCATTGCAATAATAAAATCGAGTAGCCTTAATTGAGATATGGACCGTTGTCCCATTATTTTAGTTACAAGAAGCAAAAAAACAAAGCTAACAACACCTCTTAGAATCCATTCAATAGTTGTCAACGTTTCTTTACTCTCTAAAAAATCCAATTTATTCAGCCCTTCCCCTATACCATTAATAAAATTTAAACTCCCCTCATTTTCCAATTTTTATACCTTAATCTGGCACCAACTCCTTCCGAAATGTGAAGCTATCCAGCAAAAGTAAACGCGACACAAGGATAAACGACTTTGCCATCCTTTGGACAGGCGCGTTTACCAATGAAATATAAGAACAGATATATAGTTATAAAAAACTTATACCCTTCATTTATCTTCAAAAAAAAACCACTGAATGAGTGGTTTCCATGTCTTATTTATTAAGCTTATCAATAAAACTAGAAGTGTTCTTCGATTGTAAAAATTGTTCATTTTCAAGATATTTTCTATACTTCTTTTTATAGTGTCTATACTGGAGAGGACTTAATACCACACCAAGACTAAATCCAAAACCAATTATGGTGAGAATCCATTTCAGTTCATACCCATACAGTATCAGTAATGCATTTAATGTGCCTATACTCGCACCATATAGCCCCATTAATAAAACAAATAAAAATTTATAACTAGCCTTACTTTCTACATTTCCCCAAAAACCCGCTATAGAACCCCTGAAATTAAAATCCTTTTTATCATTCATGAATACCCGCTCCTTCAAATATTCAGATGATTCAAGTTCAATATAATTCTTTAACTTAAGATCCGCTATTTGCCAGCTTAATCGCTTCAAGCACGCTTATTTTTCTTCCTGTTACTTCATGAATAAGCTCATCTTTTACATGGTCAATATATAATATGCCGTCTAAGTGGTCCAGTTCATGCTGAATGCAGCGAGCGAGAAATCCTTCTGCTTCCATATAAAACTGCTTTCCCGCTCTGTTCCAGCTTTTAATTTTTACATATTGCGATCTTGTTACCGTTCCTACGTAATTAGGAAAGGACAAGCAAGCTTCAAGTCCGGTTTGTTCCCCGCTTCGCTTTACAATTTCCGGGTTGATCAGCTCAATTAAGCCTTCGCCGCAATCCATGACGACAACCCTTCTAAGTATCCCTATCTGAGGAGCAGCCAAACCTGCGCGTCCATCTGCAGCATAAAGTGTCTCGCCCATGTCATCAAGCAGCTTTACAGTTTTAGAAGATATAGCATCCACAGGTTTACATTTCTTTCGAAGCAATGAATTCCCGAACGGGAGTATGTCTTTCACAGTCATGATGTCTATTCCTTTCAGTGTCATTACTCAATTTACGTTCTTCTTTTGAAACAAAGCTGTCCATAATCCGGAAGAGCCAAAACACTCATTTGGTTGTTCTATATCCTTCATCTTTCGAATTTCAATCACTTGGAGGTCTTTAAATATCGTCTCTAATTTCTCAGGGGTATATCCAAGCCCGCCTTTCAAGCTGCGTTGACGATACACTTCCCAATCAGAAATATCAGAACCGCCTAGAGGGCCGTTTTCAACAAAGCAAGTAAGCCCAAAGTAACCGCCCGGTTTTAAAGCCCGCTGAATTAATGAAACATAATCTATTCTTCGATGCGGTGCGATATGATGAAAACAGCCAGAATCGTATATTACATCATAATCTGAATCAATGATTTCAAGTTCAAAAATGTTTTTGTACATAAAATGAATACAAACGTTTTGTTCTTTTGCTCTCTCGCTTCCCCATTGCAGCGCTTCTTTAGATAAATCTACTGCATCAACCTCGAACCCTTGCTTGGCAAAATATATTGCGTTTCTACCAGGGCCGCAGCCAAGTTCTAAAATCTTACCAGCTGAAGAAAGGAGATTGTTTTTAAAATAATGAACTAAGTTTTCATCTGGCGCATTTACAAAAAAGGGAACCGGCCTCTCTCTTTCAGAATAAAAAGCGTCCCAATTAAATTTAGATTGTTCCTTCAATAGGGAATCAAGCATGGTAAGGACATCATCTATACAATTAATCGTTTCACCGTTTTTTGACACCGTCATACCCCCTTCTACTTCATAATTATACCACTTTTGGTTATCTGCGTTAATAAGTGCAGCATGCATTTTCTAAACAAAAGCTTATCTTGCTCAAAAAATGAGAGAGCATCTGCGATTCACAGATGCTCTCTCATTATGCCTTACAGCTTGACAATTTTCGTTGCGATTTGTTCACAAAACTGGCTGTCATGCTCTACGAATAAAATAGTCGGTTTGTGTTCGAGCAGCAGCTCTTCTAATTGCATGCGTGAAATAACATCGATAAAATTCAACGGCTCATCCCATATATGCAGATGTGCTTTCTCACAAAGACTTTTCGCTAGCAGCACTTTTTTCTTTTGACCGCCGCTAAAGGAAGAAATATCCTTTTCAAATTGCACTCTCGCAAAATCGAGCTTTCTCAGAATCGACTTGAACAGACTTTCGTCAATGTCATTGTTTTTGGCGAACTGGGATAAATCCCCTTGCAAATGCGAGGTGTCTTGCGAAACATAAGATATGATAAGCCCGCTTCCTTTTCTAAAGGTGCCCGTGTAATTTATATCCGCTTCTCCGCAAATAAGCTTTATAATACTTGATTTACCGGAGCCGTTAATGCCTGAAAGCGCAATTCTCTCTCCTGGCTCGATCGTAAAGCTAACATCCTGGCAAACCGTCCGATCACCATAAAATACAGAAATACGTTCAAGTTCAACCAGTTTATTTTTATGAAAAGAAAGCTGTGCAATTTTCAGATTATCCGAGCTTTCAATATTTTTGAGCAGCTTGGACTTTTCCTCCATAGCAGTCTGCTGTCTTTGCTCCATCGACTTAGACCGTTTCATCATTTTCGCAGCTTTATGGCCAATATATCCCTTATCTACCTTAGATCCCGAATTTCTAGTATTATTTTTAGTTTTTTCCACCTCATGCGACCAATCATTCGTGCGTTTTGCAGCCTCTGACAATCGTTTAATATCCTTCTTAAGCTTGTCATTCTCAGCAAGCTCATAGTGATCTTGTCTTTGTTTATTTTCCCACCAGTCAGAGAAATTTCCTCTTTGAACGTCGATATTCGTTCTATTAATGGAGAGGATATGATCCACGCAGTTGTCTACAAAAGCCCTGTCATGAGATACAAGTATAAATCCACTCTTCGAATTCAAATATTCGCTGACGAGCTTTCTGGCATCCATATCAAGATGATTGGTCGGCTCGTCGATTAGAAGAAAATTGTTTTCTTTCAAAAATAAGGCTGCCAACAGCACCTTTGTTTGCTCTCCGTTAGATAGAGTATCAAAAGGCCGATACAGCACATCCTCAGATACTTGAAGCAGATTAAACTCACGAATGAGCTGCCAATAAATATAATCAGGGTAAATCTCTTCAATGATATCAACGGTATTAATTTGTTTGTTTACGACCTCAAACGGGAAATAATCAAAATGAACCTGCGCAGAAATATGACCACTGTATTCGTATTTTCCGAGCAGCAGCTGAAGAAACGTAGTTTTCCCCCGTCCATTACGCCCCATAAAGCCTAATTTCCACGCCGAATCAATCTGAAAGCTTACATCTTCAAATATATTATCGTAGCTGCCATCATAAGCAAATGTTAGTTTATCCACACTAATTAATGACATTAAAGATCCCTCCTGCTGTAATAAAAATAAAGAGCTGCAAGAAAATTATCCTTCTCGCAGCTCAAATAAATACAGCAAATCTAAGCCCAGTCTGGGTTAGATGAGGAAATATTGATTGCGTGAAAAGTTAGAATAATTTTCTTGCATACAAAATAAACTATGCGAAAACAATCGCTGTTTATTAAGCAAGAAAATTCTCCATTATACTTTTCAACTCCAATCTTTGAATTGGTTGTATTTTACCATACTTTAGTATTCGTTTCAACTGTATGCAGCTTTTTCAATTTCGACAAGTAAATATTTACAACATTTTTATTATGTTAACTAATGACATTAAATAAATTATTTCGCCCTCATTTGTTTCCGTCTGATTGATGGCTATATCGATAGCTTGGTCTATTGTTTTAACTGCAGAATTAAGCTATAATTTGTATAGGAACAAATGTTCTAGCGCCGTTATTTTACATACTTTTCAGGAGGACTAATGAAAGGCACTACACATCTTACTATCGGAATGATGATCGGCACAGCTGCAGCCTTTTATTATCCATTTACGATTACCAATGCTACCGCTTATATAGTTGTTGCTTCACTTTCCGCTTTAAGCGCGGATTTGGACGGAGCCAGCCTGCTTAATGCAAAGCTGGGTCCCCTATCCAAATTTATACATAGACTGCTTAATATTGTTGGATGGTTTTACTTGGCATGGCTGGCCTATCTGTATTGGCAAA
This sequence comes from Paenibacillus sp. IITD108, assembly GCF_036541265.1. Classification (NCBI taxonomy): domain Bacteria; kingdom Bacillati; phylum Bacillota; class Bacilli; order Caryophanales; family Paenibacillaceae; genus Paenibacillus; species Paenibacillus sp. IITD108. The sequence goes on from NZ_JAZHCT010000005.1 coordinate 20,009, forward strand.
AAGACTTTTTTAACACGACTTACATTTTGTATGCCGTATCCATCATTTTAATCGGCCTGATATCTTCACAAGGCCTTATCCGCAACCTGCTCGTTTCAATAATCGGTACGATTATCGTCTACGCCGGCATTACGATGCATTTGCCGTGGCTTATCGGTTTTGGTGCTTTCGTTGTAATAGCGCCTTGGTTTAAGCATCGAGGTTTTACACATACAATTTGGGCAGTAATCGCTTGGACTTGGATCGGTTATGGTCTGGAATTGTATCTTGATATTCCCGGTATTATGCGCATCGCTATGCTTGGGTACTTATCGCATCTATTGGCGGATACGTTGACTCCTAACGGCGTGAAGTGGCTCTATCCTTTATACAAAAAAGCATTCAAGCTATAACGGCTTTTCAAGAAGCTCCAGCAAATAATCCTTCAAATCAATCATTCGATTATATTTCGGCTTCTTATCAGTTCCGCTTATTAGTAATGGAACGATTGATTCTTCTTCTCCCAGACTTCCGTGACCGCCTCCGCCTTTATGCGTAGGCGAGTCACGATCAGCAAGCTCATAGCCCGGCTTTGCGCCAACGATCATGAACTGCCCCTCATGTGAGTAAAGCGCGCCATACAATCGGCGCAGTGCATCCGGGTACTTTCCATAGCTAATATTTCTATTTTTTGGGTCGATTTTAAGATCCAACACTTCACCCGCTTGTTCAATCGTCCATTTCTGGTTATATTGATCAATTAAATTCCCATTCGGCTTAAACAACAGCTTCTTATCCGAATCGCTGCGAATGACATGCACATAGTCTTTTTCTTTCCACGAAATGAAGTCGATACGAGGATCCTGGCTTATTTTTTTCGCTAAATCCTCCATAGACATATTCTCCTTAAGCTTATACACATAAGCCATCGTCTCATTTACCGCAAGCACAATATCGGTATGATCCGTAATCTCATCGCCATGACGGTATACTTGGTATTCATGCAATAGAGCTGACAAATCAATGACAGGATTAGCATCCTTCGCATGGATCGGGGTCATCCCGCTGTCGCCAGCTACGATAATAATCGCCTCAGCCAGTGCTTTCTCAAGCGAACCAAAGCTTTGCAGCAATTGCTGCAGCTGTTGATCTACTTTCTTAACGCCAGCTAAAACAGCCTCCTGATCTGAAGGCCCGCTCCTGTGTATTTTTTGATCCAGATCAGGCAAGTAAATATACAAAAAATCAGGCAGCTTGTCAGCTTGAATCAAATAAGCTGCCGTGTCTATGGCAAACTGATTATTTAAACCGATACGGCTGAATATACTCTCTGGCATCTCTTTCAAATCATCAAGTGGATTGGATAGCGTCCCCATAGATAAGTAATCCGGCCCGTTAACTTCAATCTCTGCGGGTAATGCGGCAGAGCCTTGCAGCCACACAGGAATCTTTAATCGGTGCTTCGTATTGCCCCGGTACACTAGACCATTTATACTGCCAGATTTCAATCCACGCCTAGCCAGCTCTTCATACAACGTTGGCAGCTTTTTATTTAAGTGCTCGCCGTTCAAACGAATTAACGCATCAGCTAAAACGGTATGTACACCTTGTCTCATTATTTCCATCGGCCCCGTACCATAGCTTACAATTCGTTTTTCTTGTTCCGAATACCAAACTAAACCAGGCACATGATGAGCATCTGGGTACGATCCTGTTAACAAGGAGCTGTCGATCGTTACAGACATTGTTGGATAAGAACTGACCATCTTGTTATGATACTGCCCTTTCTCCATTAAAAATTTAAACGTAGGCAGTTGGTTTTGCTTAACCCCGTTTTCAACAGCTTGCGGCATAAGAGAATCTACAAGCACAAAGATAACCTTTTTCTTTTCATTGTTTGTGGATTTAACATGCATAATATCTTGCTCTTTATGGATTGGCTTCTGACTTTGACAGCCTGATACAGCCAAAACAATAGCAGCAATTATTAGTACTGCTTTTGCTTTTGCAATAATGGGTCTCACACTCCTATTCTAAATTGCTTCATGTTCAATAGGTTGGTCGATCCGCGAGCATTTATTCGTTGAAATATTAAAAACTGTGCGCAACACAAAAAAGAGTGTTAGATGCGAAGACCATTATAGGCGCAAGCACTCTATTCACTCTTTTAACTGATGATGATAATCGCTTACTGCAAAGACTCGACTATGTTTCGGATAATCGTGATGCCAACATCCTGGCTTGATGACAGAATGGATTCTGGATGAAATTGCACGGCTGTTATTGGCAGTGACTTATGACGAATCGCCATCACGACGTTGTCTTCTGAAACAGCTGTAATACTAAGGCATTCTGGGACGAGGCTGGCATATAAAGAATGATAGCGAGAGACGGTAATCTCTTTTGGGAGCCCATGCCATAAATAGCATTCATCAATAATACGAACATTCGCTCTCTTGCCATGCTGCGGATAGCTTAAAGTACTTAATTGCCCTCCGAAATATTCAACGATGCCCTGCAAGCCGAGACAAACTCCAAACATCGGAAGTTTATGCTCCAGGCAAAGCGCGATCGTCTCCTCCAAAGCAAATTGCTCCGGCTTTCCAGGGCCCGGTGATAAAACGACAAGATCATAGCCCGCTGTACGAATTTGCTCTCTTGCCGCTGCTGCTCGATAGGTTACAACTTCAGCGCCGGTTTGCTTAAAATAATTGCCTAACGTATGAACGAAAGAATCCTCATGATCGACGAATAAAATACGTTTCCCTTTGCCGTTTTTCTTCAAATGAGATGCCGTACTCCTGTCTTGCTCTTCCCAGCCGCGTATCGCTTTTAACAATGCTGCCGCTTTGGTCAGCGTTTCCTGTTCCTCTGCCTCTGGGTCCGAATCAATATGAAGGGTAGCTCCAACTTTGATTTCGGCAATGCCATTTTTTATTTTGATCGTACGCAATGTTAGTCCCGTGTTCAGATTTCCATCAAAGCCGTACATCCCGACAGCACCACCGTACCAGCCCCGCGCGGCACTTTCATGATTTTCAATCCACTGGATCGCTGCTCGTTTGGGGGCTCCAGTTATCGTAACCGCCCACATATGGGTCATAAACGCATCAAGCGCATCAAATTGCGGTTCGAGACAACCTTCTACATGATCGACGGTATGAATAAGATGCGAATACATTTCCAATTGTCTTCTGCCAATGACATTTACAGAACCAGGAATGCATATACGCGATTTATCGTTACGATCGACATCCGTACACATCGTCAACTCCGCTTCATCCTTCGCGGAATTTAAAAGCGCCACGATACGCTCCGCATCCTCGATGGCATTGCTGCCTCTAGGAATCGTGCCTGAGATGGGGCAGGTTTCAATCCGGCCTCCTTCTACTCTGACATACATTTCTGGCGATGAACCTACGAGAATTTCGTCGCCTAAATTAACAATAAAGCCATAAGGGCTTGGATTTAGCTTTTTTAATCTTTTAAAAATGGCAACAGCAGAGTCTTTACATATTTCGTACAGCGTTTGTGAAGGAACGACCTCAAACAGATTGCCTGCTTTAAACTGCTCCATCGCTTTTCTTACTAAATCAGCATAGTAACCTGCTTGATAACTATATTGGAAAGGAGCTGATGCATTAGCCTCATTTGTTTGGATAGAGGTCTTCATGCGCGGAATAGCGACAGTCGATTTTCCATCTTTTTCGAAATCATAAGAAAGCTGATATGCGAGTGACATCTGATGATCAACGATTACTAATTGATCGGGAATAAATAATACCATATCCGATGAGTCAGCATGTCGCTCCTGTTTAAATGCAATGGATTCAAGCTGAAACACTAAATCGTAGCCAAATGCGCCATAAAAACCCAGAAAGGAATCTTCCGAACAATAAAATAAATGCTTCAAGGAACGCATGACATGAAAAATAGAAGGCTGCGCCGTTCTTTCTTCTTCGCTAAAAACGTCAGCCGATTGAAGGATGCGTCCTTCCAGGCAAGTAGACAACAGCATACTTACTTCGATTATTTCCAGCCTAGCCAGCTGCTCATAAAGCATTGGAAGCAATATTTCGCCTCGCTCATCAAGTGCCTCTACATAAAAATGGTAACCGACGGAACGTATTTGAATTGGCGGATTAACAAAACCGATGTCCCAGCGGGAATATCTGCCGGGATATTCGTAGGAGCTGGAAAACAGCGCGCCTTTGGCGTGATCCAATTGTTCCAAAATAGAATTGGTTGCCGTTTTGTAATCTAAAGGCTTCGTCGTACGTGAAATTAGAATGCCTGCTTGTGATTCGTAATGCTGCTGCTCAGAATCATACGTAAATCGGGATAAAATACTGTTCATCTTAGAAACCTCCATTTTCATAGAGGAGAACAGGGGATGTGGAGTTGTAAGGAGAATATTGGATACATGCTTTAAAATCCGCAACTCGGCTCTAGCTCGGCTCTTCCTGTCTCGTCTCAGCTCAACTAAAATCTATACTCAATTATAGAATATAACATAAATTTGGAAGAAAACAACATTAGCTTATCGAAAGAAACCCCAAAAGATCAGCTAAGATCTTTTGGGGCACTTTCTATTTATTACAGAGCACATTCGTCTAAATCGATTATGCCTACCTGCAGATTTGCCTGCTCATCCGCAAAAGTAAAGCTGATCTTGCGGCTGTCTGGACTGAAGGAAGGGTGTGGATGGCCCGGGTGCTGGTACCATATAGGCAGCTCACAAAGCATCCTTGAAGATCGTTTTTCCAAATGGATCAGTACAATCTTGCTGATTGCCTCCTGCTCAATTGTATCCGCAACCGCCCATTTCCCGTCTGGACTTAACGATACATGCCAGTAGTTATAGTCGCCGTTAATTAGCGACGCTTCACTACTCTGTTTATCTATCCGGTGCACACCAGTAGGTTTTAAAGGACTTTGCGGGTATTTAACAAAATATAAATAATCTCCGTCCGCAGACCACATCTCATGCCCGACAAATTCAACCAACTCTCCACCTTCGAGTTTTTTCTGATGGTAAGCATTTTTAATTATGCCGCTGTCTGTATCGATGATATAAATCCGGTCGGCAATATATTCTGTCTGTCCTTCATGCGAAAAGAATATTAAATGAGGATAAGCAGGATTAATCATCGCATGATTAGCTATAGGATAAGGCTCGGCAAAGCCTGGGCTGGCCGCTTTCTCCACCAGCCCGTTTGTTATATCAAGAGTGCCAATCGTCCAGTCGTTTCCTTTACGCCAATAAATCCCCATCTTTTTCCCGTCATTCGTAATGGAAAGAGGCCCATATACCGTTTCATCTGGATTAAGGGTACATACTGTACGGGTTTGACATGTGATCAAATTAAATTCATAAATTAATGGTCCATCGTAATAATAAAAAACATCCTGTTGCGATACAAGCCCGCGTCCCCAATCCAGACGCTCTGCGATAACCTCAGTTCTTCCATCCATAATATCTGTCTTGATATACTTCCCTTTTTTTTCTTCATCGATCTGGGTGCAAAGCAACATATGCCGGCTGTCACTCATCCAACTCATCGCCGTAAAATATTGATGGCTTGTGTCAACGCCTGGCTTACCCAGAACTTGTACAGTCAACCCTGTCTTTTGGTCTGTAAACTCGGTTTTAGCAAGCATACGCTTCTCTCCTCTCTCACCAGAGCATGGTTTCGTATTCGGTTATTGCTTTAGCAGTCTAAGTAACAATACTGCCGCCTCAGCCCGAGTCGTCTTTTCGCCTGGGGCAAAGCGATTGTCACCGCGTCCTTGAAGCAAGCCTGCATCCCGGACTGTTTTCACCGCTGCCTCAGCCCAAAACGGAATAGCATCCGCATCAGCAAAGTATCCAGCAGCTGCGTCTGACTTATCTGTCCGTACTCCCGCAATAAGCTTCAGCGCTCTATCTGTCATTACAGCCAGCTCTGCGCGTGTAATCGGCCTTTGTCCGGCAAACGAACCATCGCTGTAACCTTGTAGCAATCCGAAGCGGGCTGCCATGTACACCTGCTGTTTCGCCCAGCCTGGAATCAAACTATCGTCAGCAAATACCTTGCCGTCTGTCTCGCCAGGAAGCTGCAAAGCGCGGACCAGCATAACGGCAAATTCAGTTCGGGTCACTTCCCGGTTCGGCTTGAACGATCCGTCCGGCAGCCCATTAATCAGCCCTTTTTGAGCCGCTTCTTGAATGGCTGCGGCAGCCCAATGTCCGGCAATATCCGTAAATTGTACGGTTTTCGAGCCTTCGCTCTCCTCTGTTCCATCTGTGCTGCCATCAGCAGGAACGATTAACGCCACAATAGCCGTTAGTTCATGCAATTGGGCAATTAGCCTGTCCGCTTTTACTTCCGTATCCAACGCTTTCCACTTCCCGGATTGAGCATCATAAGCATACAGCACCGCATTTTCATCCTGTCCCAATTGCTCCAGATCAGCTTTTACACTCACTTGAACCGGATGCTTAAGCTCTGTATCCTTATTTTGAGCAAGCTCATAAATTTTCCCAAGCGTTGTGATAGTTTGCTTTGGCAGCTCCGCTATATGCCCGTCAAGCTCCATTATCGTAAATATAAGCGGCTGATCAGCAGTACCTGCTGGAAAGATTAGCTCAATTTGATCTTGAAATGATAGTCTGCCCGCAGCACCGGCTGGCAGCTCAAGCTTTCCATTCGTTGATTTATACTCGCCTGGAGTATACGTATTTCCCGGCAATACCACAGCATTTTTTTCAATTTCTATTGTGACAACAGCAATATTAGAATAGCCGAAGCCATCGTGAACACGGAATGTAAAGCTGTCCTCTCCACTTACCCCTTTGTTCGGGGTATAGAGGAATATTCCATCCTGCTCGTTCAACTGTGCTGTACCCAGTTCCCCATCTCTTACAAGCTCATAGCTTATCACCGTTCCTTCTGCATGCTCGGCGACCAGACTTCCTGTCAATGCCTTGTCTGTGCTTGTTTTAAAAGCAGCATCATGTGCCTGCGGCTGACTTTCGGTGTGAATCCACTGCATCGAGCGGAACAAGGAAGCCCGCTTCTCGGCTCCGATGCCAGAGGCCCACTCTACCCATCCGCGCCGTCCGTTCCCATCATTGTCATTTACTAGCAAGGAAAAGCTAATAACCTCGCCTCGCTCAGGCTTGATCGGCTCCAGCTCCTGCCACGGCAGCGCAAGCTTGTAAATCGTACGTTTCTGTTCCTCGTCCCGTATCACTTCAGCTTTAGCAGACTGTACAGGCTCCGACACTTTTCCGATCAGATTACTCCAACGGTGCACATGCGTGCCATCCGGCGTATCTGCAATGCCAAACTCGTACCACCCCTTACTCTCGCCCGGAACTCCCGGTACTATCGCAAATTGAATACTGTCATTATTCCAAATATCTGCCCCGCTTGCAGGAACAGCGTGCATATCATCTTCTACGTCGGCCAGCAAATAAAAATATTCTGAATCATACTGCAGCCATATATGGCCAGTAACATCAATACTGCCGCTATGGCCCGATTGTAATATCTTTTTCCCTTTTGCCAAATCAATTGTTGGCAGTAACTGTTCTTCACCTTCGCCATCTTCTTTCCCGACTGTGCCGTCACCTCGCATAATCGGATTAAAGCTTAGATTCCCATTAAATTGAAATGGCAAGCCGGATTCGAAATCGACTTGAACAGCAGCAGGCAAATCAGTTCCCATCGGAACTGCCTCTAACGGAATATTGAACCGGCGCTTCTCCCCCGGCATAATTTGCCCATTCAATTGCTGTCTGCCGGACTTATCGCCCAGTGACCAAGATACAGCTGCCGCTAATAAAGACTTGACCTTGCCAAAGTTTTCAATCTCAAGTTCCAGAGATTGATTAAAGCTGCCATCTTCATTAAATGAAAGTATCGGCTTCACTTTCACATCGCTTGCCTCAAAAGCATTAAATGAATGACGCAAGCGGCCTATCGTTTGTTCACCGTTTTTAATCGAAATAACAGACGAACGGAAAGCAGTATCACGTACCGGCGATACCGTGATGCGTTCCGAGGAGCTGTTTCCTTTTACAGCTGCAATGGTATAGCTGTTGCCCTCCACCGCCAATGCAACCTTGAGCTCACCGTCAAATTCTTCATTATTCATCTGAACGGTGAAGCCTGTTTCATCCCCGATAAAGCTTTCTTCACCTATTACAGTGAACGTATTATCGCTTGTGATGCTGTCTAGATTTCCTTTTAAATAGAGCAGCTCGCCATTTAGCGTCAAATAAATTTTGCCGTTATATGGCACGAACTGTTCTGTATGGCCGGTTATATCGGTAATTTGAAGCGGTTCATCCGTAAGGATAACAGCATTTGTATCTTCTACGGCCCAAACTGCTCTCAGCTCCTCGCCGTCCCGTTCAAACAGAAAGCTTTTTATATCGCCTCCATAGCTTTCCTCTTCAATAAATGCAGCATTAGTCAGCTCTCTCGTCATTGCAGCATACGCTACATACGATGGTTTAGGAGTATGAGCGCCAAGCGGATCATCTTTAAAACGGACCAGTCCGAAATTATGCTCGTTATAATCAGCTTGCAGACCATCGTTCATCAAGTTATACCATACGATTTGTTCAACACCTTGCGACAAGGCGATGACATAAGCCCGCGCCAGAAAATCAGCCTGCGTCTTCTCATCTACCCCTATAGCTGCCTGATGCGTCGGCCATCCAAATTCTGAAATCCAGATCGGCTTCAGCTCGCCATCATTATATTCACGAATCAGCCCTTTTAATTGCTCCAGCTCCACAGCCATCCCTTCCGGCGCACGGTCCTTTACTACGGCGCGTCCATAACGGTAAGGATGAACAGCAATATTGTCGAGATAATTCATGCCGCCAAGCTTTAACACTTCCTCTATCCACTCCAGATCGATACCCGCACTAACCATTCCGCTGACAATAAAGTCAGAATGAGTTTCCTTTACTGTTTCATAAGTCTTTTTCAGCAGCTTATAGTAATATTCCGGTTTGGAATCTGCCGGACTATTGCCTCTTTTGCCAAAGCCGCCGTTAAATTCGTTGTATACCTGCACACCGACCAGTTGATCTTTAAAATGCTCAATATAAGCATTTACATAATTAGCAAAGCCCTCACGTCCCGCATCTGTATATGGCGTCATATTATTATCATAAAGCGGATGATTGTATCCGCTTACAAACATGCTCTTCAAGCCTTCTGCCTGCACAAAAGACATAAATCTTTCAGGCTGAGGCGTAAACGTATATTGCCCCAGTGACTTTTCGATGGACCATTCATAACCGCCGCGCGCCGTTTTCGCTCCTGCGTACCTGATTAATCGGGCCAGCTCGCCGCTCCACCCAAACGATTCTCTATGCAAATGCGCAGCAATGCCGAATGGCGAATCCTCAACTGCATCCCAATCATAATCGGACAGCAAAGCAAAAGGAGTCTTAAGCCGAACTGGCGTTCCATCTGCTGACTGTGCAGACAGTTCCAGGGTATAGTAGCCAAGCTGCAAACCTGGCAATTGAATGATCCCACGGCCGTCGCTTGCAATTTGTGCGATTCCATCACGAACCAGCTCACCGTTCAAATTATAAACCTGCCAGATCACTTCCGAAAACCTGGTAGAAACATTAAAAGCTACCAGCTCATTATCCAAATAAATATTGCCCATTACAGATTGTTTGATTGCTAAATCCGGGATATTTAAGTCAGCCGTAATTCTATCAACTAGCATGCTTGCAGTAAGCTTCCCGTCCTTTATATCGTTGCGGTCTATCATGATCGCAATTTTCTTCGCGGGCGCATTCCATTTGCCGTTAGCCGCTCCGCCCCAATACTGGCTTGAGGTTATCGGATCTACAACAACCTGCTGCCACTCAGCTGAATCCTGCAAGTTAATCTTCTGCTGGAATACTTGACCTGTTGCGTCAGTTGTGCGGATACGCACAGCTTTCAGCTCCGCTGTTTTTACCCAAAAGGCATATTTCCCCAGCTCCAGCGCTTCAAAGTCTTTGCGCATTGCCGTATATGCAGCTTTATCTTTACTGCTTTGCGAAAAATCAGCGCTCAGCTTCCCTGCATGCCCGCCGGTATACTCATCTTCAAGCTCAACGATTTCAAAGGCTCCTTGTATATTCGGCTGCTCGCCAAAGCTATACTCCCAATCATCATCACCCGTTTCAAAATCACTGATAACATATTGAAAATCTGCTGCAGAAGCTGCGGTCTGTTCATCTCCTCCGGCCTCAGCCGCAAAACCACCCGGCAGCATAAGCAATTGAAAAAATAAAGCTATTGCAATAATAGAAGATACTTTAGAAGATATTTTTTTATTAGAAAACATCATTTCTCCTCCTGTTCTTTTATTGCGTTTTATTTCGTTCCCGATATTCAGTTGGCGTAAGTCCTGTCATCTTCTTAAAAATGCGGACAAAACTGTTCACGTTGGAGTAACCGGCCTGCTCTGCAATGTCACGAATTTTCTCCTCTGTATCTGACAGCTTGCGCTTGGCATGCCCCATCCGCAAATCTATTAAATAATCAATAAAATTGCACTCCTCCTGTTCCTTGAACAGCTTGCTCAAATGAGAGACGCTTATATGAAACTCGCTGGCAATTAAATTAAGCGAAAGATCATTACGCATATAGTTTTCTTGGATATAGTCCATAACCTTGTCAATTACATCATTCTTCTCCCGGTAGCTGCGTTTTTCCTTAATGCTGTTAACTAATTGCTGCAGCGCGGTAACGGTGAACTGTTCAAGCTGCTCAAGCCGTTCGTACTGATTCAGCATCTCCACTAAAGATTGTTCAGGAAATACACCGCTAGTATCCACTCCGATATCAGCTGCAACTGTAGCTGCCTTCATCAAGCATTGCACAACAAGCTGCATAATCATTTCTGAAGGAACGCCATTTTCAGCTATAGCCTCAAACCAGCGTTGGAGCTGCTGCTGCACCTTTTCTGCATCCAGCATTTTAACGGATGCTAGGATGCCGTCTGTCATCGCACTGAGCTTATAGAATTGAGGGGAAGGGTCACTGACAATATCCTCAAGCGTAATTATCGTATTGCCCCCCATGACAAGCTTGTAGCTAAGCGCCTCTAATGACTGCTTGTAAGAGCGGTGTATGTCCTCCAGCTGCTGTACCGGCCCGCCAATTCCTATCGTAATCGTTCGGTTAAAATACTCGCGGACAAACTCTTTCATCAAATCAGCCGTTGCCACCGCCCGCAAATAATGGCGTCCTCGGTCCTCCTCGCCCTCGAAGCTCATAATAACAGCACATTTTCCGTTATCCAGCTCTGCTGCAATCCCCTGGCTTTCTGCATTCATCAGCTCTTCCGCTACATTGCATAGTGCATAAGCATAAAGATGCAAATCTTGCGGAGATGCGATCTGTTCCTTATTATCGAACTCAATACTCATCACTACAAATTGATCCTCAAACAAGGAAACTTTGAGCCGCTCCATATAAGCTCTCATAACAGCTTGATTGTTGCCTTTTCCAGCAAGCAATTCCGTCATAAGCCGCCACTTGATAAGCGGCTTGCTTTCCAATACCTGCTTGTGTAATTGCTCGCGGTCATCCAGTATGTCCTGTACAACATACTCAAAATAATGAAAATCATCCGTGTCTTTTTTGAACTCATGCTTGATCAGCTTGCCTCGCATGGATTGAATAAACCGATTCATCGGCCTTAAGGTCCAGCGTCCGACAAACGCTGCCGAAACCGTCACAAAAACAAACAGTACGGCCGCCAATATGATCAAACCATTTCTGAATACAGCAAGCGGTTTCGTTAGCTGCACCTGCGGCACTACACGAATCATCGTCCAATCTGTATAGGAGGAATGAATGTAAAACACGGAGGAGCTTGCCTGTTCCGCTTCCGCTATAAAATGACCGCCTGACAAGCTGGTATTTAGTATGCGGTCGATATAAGGGAACTCGCTAATATCCTTGCCAAGCTTGCTTTTATCGGAATGAAGCACAACGACTCCCTCTTTATCGATCACAAACGTCTGTCCGTCATCTGCTTCCTCTGCCGACTTTTTAATTAAGCTGTATAAGGAATCTTCCTTTACATTAAAAGCGATGGCCCCTTTCCTCGATCCAACTGGATGGATAAGCGGATAGGTTCGGATAAGAGAAACGACGTTTTTGTAAATCGGGTACTCCGAGCGGTTCGCTATCATTCTTTTGAACGAAATCCATTTGTAATAACCGCCGTAATCCTCGAACTGCGAGATCCACTGCAAATCATTGGCCAGAGCATCACCTGACAAAATATTGCCTGACACTAGACGCTGCTTCGTATAGGAGTACATATCTATCGTAAAAATATTGTCCATGCTTTGAATCGCATTGGTCATCAGATTGTTAATGCGCATCTGATTATTTTTAATCTCCTGCTCCGTCATTTCATAGTCGAAAAAACGGATAACCTCGTCGTTTTTCAGCAGCTGAATCGTCAGCTTGTCAATATATTGCAGCGTATGATCAAGCTTATGATCAACCTGCCTGAGCAGCTCCATATTGGTATCGACGAGCTGCTGTTTGAGCTTATTGTTCAATACCGTGTACGTAAAAAAGATAGAGGTGGAGACAAGGAAGAACAGAGTGAGCGCCAAGATCACAATTGCTTTCAAATACCTCTGATTTTTTAACAGCTTCATATCTGTTCTTCCTCTCCCTATCCATCTTTGATGTCAATACAGCACCTAGATGCTGCTATTAAAAACTGCTTTTATTGTCCTCATACCACTGCTGCGCGATTTCTTCAGCTTTCTTGCCGCCAAGTCTTTCCCATTCCTTGCGAATTTCGGCAATCGCCCACTGCCCGTCATACTTTTCTCCTTGCGTAACGGCTGTAGCACGCGTTTCCTTGATAAAGGTATCCAACGTTGAGCGAATCTCATTAATTTCATCGAAGCTAGGCTGGAAAGGAATATCTCTGCGGAATTCATTTTTAAGTGCCAGCTTGATCGATTCTACATTCAAATGCGCAATTTTTTGCGATAGCTCATCATCAGCTGCCAGTGCGATTAAATCTTCTGGATTAATGACCTGCTGGCGCAAAACAGCATACTCTCCCGCATACAAAACTTCCTTATTGAATTTGTCCATATTCATTTTTTTCGGAACACCGTTTTTGATCTCATGATGGACGCCTTCTTCGCCATATGCGAGCGTAAACCAGCCGCCGTCAATTAGCCAATCCAAATATTCAACTGCAGCCTTTGGATTTTTCATTTCTTTGTTAAAGGTTACAAAAATATTAGGCGCTGCTTCTTGATAAGCACCGAATTTACCGTATGGCGAAGCGACCATTTCCAACGGAACGGGCTGTGCTTCTGGAATATTAGTGAGCAAATCCTGAATCATAATATCGTTATTACCGGCACCCCACTGTCCCATATAGATGCCTGCTTTCCCTGTCGTCCACAGCTGCTTGGCGCGCTGGTTGTCCTTATCTGTCAAATATTCGCGGTCTACGAGCCCCAGCTCATAAAGCTGCTTTTCAAGTCCAATCACATCGGCAAAACGGTCAAGCGTAGCTCCGTAAGTCATTTTGCCGTCCTCTACGTACCACATAAAGTTCATGGCTCCATACATCGCAGAGTAAATATCATTCGTTGTATGGCCTACAATAGGCGTGCTTCCCTTAAAATGCTCTTTGAACGCTTTTGCCACCTCGATCAGTTCTTCAACCGTTTGCGGCTGCTGCAGCTTCAGCTCGTCAAGCCAATCCTGGCGAATCCAAATACCATGATTAGCAATCGCTGTGCTGGGACGCTTCGCAGTAACGGCATACATTTCACCGTTAAAGGTTAAGTGAGGCAGCAGGTCCGGGTTTTCCTGTAAATATTTTTTGTAGGATGTGCTGTATTTTTCAATATAATCACCGATCGGCTGAATAACGCCTTGTGATACAAGTTTGCCGATATAAGAACGGTCAAACTCCCATACCAAATCAGGGGCCTGGTGGGATGCAAACAAAACATTCAAGGAATCCTGTGACTGATTGCGTGGTACAGGTACAATCGATACATCGATGCCGGATTGCTCGCGAATCCATTTTACCCAGCGGTTATCCTCGTAAGTACCTTCATCACTGGACACTTGGCCGCGGTCAAACATGGAAATGCTCACTTTTTTCGGAAGCCCTTCATAGGGATCCTTTCCTTCATTGCCTGCATCTGTATTTTCACTGTTTTGCGGCATTGGAGATGTATTTCCTTCATTGGCAGGACCTTTCGTTCCATCCCCGGAACATGCTGACACCAGCATGACAAGCAGGGTCAGTACGGTCATCAATAAATACCCTTTACTTACTTTCCTCTTCTTTTTTTGCATGTTAGACCTCCTAATAGCTTTTTTATTATATCAAAAAGTGCAGCATATGCACTTCAGATATCACTAGTTTCATAGATTTGTAGATTCATCTCATTCTTCCTGTTAAGCATCACCCTTTTATAGAGCCTAGCAATACGCCCTTAATAAAATGCTTCTGCAGAAACGGATAAACACAAAGAATCGGTACAATCGCGAATACTATAGCTGCTGCCCGGATGGATTCCGGTGTCGTCACGACCTGCAACACGCCTTCTCCCCGCAGCAGATCATCGCTCACCAAATCGATCATTTGATACAGCTTCACCATAAGCGACATTTTGTCTGTACTGCGGATATAAATTAATACATTCATATAGGAGTTCCACCAGGTAACGGCATAGAACAGTGTTAAGGCTGCAATAACAGGCTTGGACAGCGGCAATATAATTTGCCACAAAATACGAGCCTCGCTTGCGCCATCAATCGCTGCCGATTCCTCAAGCTCCTCCGGCAAGCCCTCCAAAAAGGACTTCATAACAAACAGGTTGTAGGCGCTTATAAGTGCAGGCAGCCATAATGCCCAATACGTATTATTCAGTCCAAGCGAGTTGACCAATAAAAACTTTGGAATAAGGCCGCCGCTGAAAAGCATGGTGAACAATATCGCCATCAGCATCACATTTCGCACCTTCAAGCGGCTTTTGGAAAGCGGATAAGCCGCCATAATCGTAAACAGCATATTGAGCGCTGTACCAATAACAGTAATGATAACTGTATTTTTAAGAGCTATAATTAACTGCCCGTCTCGTATTAAGTTGTTGTAGGCGTCAAATGTAAGCTCGATTGGCCACATAAATACTTCACCTGCGTTAATGGCCCTGCTGCTGCTGAACGATGTCGCGATAATGTTAACAAACGGAAACAGCGTCGTATAAGCGCAAAGTGCCAAAAAGATATAGATCAGCCACCTCGCCCAAGCTGGCGATGACAATTGCTTGCTCATAAGCACTTCCTCCTTTCTTGATTCCAGCTACCATAAGCCACGCTCGCCCATTGCTTTAATAATCCGGTTAACGGCTACAACCAAAATTAGAGCAATGACTGACTGGAATAAACCGAGTGCTGTCGTATAGCTGTACTGTAAATTAATTAGTCCCCTCGTATACACAAACGTGCTGATTACCTCTGCTACGCTGGTAACCGCATCGTTTCGCAGCGCATACACCTGTTCAAAACCGACCTCCATCATATTGCCGACCTGTAAAATAAGCAAAATCGCAATCGTGCTGCGTATGCCTGGCAAAGTAACATGCCAGGTTTGCCTGAGCCTGTTGGCGCCATCGATTTTGGCCGCTTCATAGAGCGTAGGATCAATCGATGCCATAGCTGCCAAATACAAAATCGTTCCGAAGCCTGCTTCCTTCCATATGCCGGAGACGACAAAGCTGACCGGCCACCAAAACTTGTCCGCCATAAAATAAATCGGCTCCATACCGAAGCCCTTTAGCAAAAAATTGATAAAGCCGGTCGATGGCGACAGTAAAGCAATTACAATACTGCCAAGCACAACCCATGAAATAAAATGCGGAATATAAAGCAGATTTTGCAATGTTCGCTTATACCATTCCACCCTTACTTCATTAAGCAAAACTGCTAATAAAATAGGCACAGGAAAAGCAAAAGCCAAATGGTACAAATTGAGCAGCAGCGTATTTTTTAAAACGACATAAAACTCTTTACTGGCAAACAGCTTCTCAAATTGCTGGAACCCAACCCAGGGACTACCCATAATTCCATCCGCCAAACGGTAGTTTTTAAATGCAATAATTTCTCCAAACATAGGGGCATATTTAAATACAATTAAATAAAGGGCAACCGGTACAAGCAGCATATACAAAAAACGGTTGCGCGCAAGCTCCTTGCTCCAAGAAAATTTACGTTTAAAAGATTTCTCTTTCTTTTCTGCTGATAAAGTGGTATCGATGGCCTGCTTCATTTTCTCCCTCCTTTCTTCTGTCTCGCGATCTCTTCAGCCATTGCAGTTAAATCGATTTCTACGCTAGCACACTCTTGTTCCTAGTGAAATCTTCACTTTTTATGGTGCTACACCTTATCTCCAAAACGCTGTACTCATTTTTTGTGATGCTATGCTTTTTAGGTTTTCAGCCTGGATTTATATAGATTTCATGCGGGTTCAAGAGACTTTCGAAGACTAGATAAAGGAAATGAGGGCGGAAGAGGAACAATGAAGAAGATCAATTTGCACAACAAAAAAACAGAGGAAACATTCACTCTGCAAGATTTGAACCCTATTATCTGAAGGAAATCTGCTGTCTCTGCTGACAGTTATTTAATTCGTGCAGACGACGAGATTAATAGTATCTTAACCGAAGGACAATAGTGAATTCACGGGGATTACATGTTAATGTAAATGCCTTTTCCTTCTAAATTGCTTATACATTCTGCTAAATATTGATCATCGTGCTCTGGATAAATAATTGCACCTTCCTGTGCAAGCTGATAAAGCCGGAGCGCATCTTCATCATCGCAATATTCCTGTTCAATTTCCTCGCTCGTATTGAAGCCGCGTTTTTTCATTTCATCAATAATAAGCAGGCCGTAGGCACGCAAGCTGCTCAAAGGATGATCATTAACGTAGTTAACTACCGAGTGATTAACTTTTCCATGACGTTTGATCGAAGCAAGTATCATTCTAATTTCAGTATGCTGTCCTCCCAGTTGATTGGAACAGCCTTTATAATCCTTAACACTGGGCAAATGTTTAATTAAGCTTTGATGCCATAGTCGCATGATCCTCACTCCTTTATCAATGTCATCTACAATATATACAAAGAGAAACGGCAGCGTCGTCCTTTGGACAGGCGCGTTTACCGATGAAACATAAGAACGGGTATAAGGATAAAAAAACGTAACCTTTCTTATTTCAAAAAAGGAGGCTCCACTCCCTTTACAGGTGAATGAAACCCCCTACTCATATAATCATTTTTTCAGTACTTCATGTTAACGTTATTAGTTAACTGCTTTTTTCCAATCTGCAGCAAACTTCTCAAGACCTTGGTCTGTAAGTGGATGCTTGGAGATTTGCTCAATGACTGAGAATGGAATCGTAGCAATATGCGCACCTGCCATCGCAACGCGAGTAACATGATCAGGATGGCGAACAGAAGCCGCAATAATTTGAGATTCAAGCTTATGAGTACGGAACAACTCAGCAACTTTAACGATCAATTGTACGCCATCTTCGGAAATGTCGTCAAGACGACCAAGGAAAGGCGATACATAAGTTGCCCCAGCGCGAGCTGCAAGCAAAGCCTGGTTAACAGTAAATATCAACGTTACGTTTGTTTTAACGCCTTTTTTAGTTAGGTAGCGGCAAGCTTCCAAACCTGCAAGCGTCATAGGCAGCTTGATTGTAATGTTTTTATCATTGTTGTTCAGCTTGATCAGTTCATCCGCCTGCGCGATCATCTCTTCAGCCGTTATTGCGTCCGGAGTAACCTCTGCGGATACAGATTCAACTTCTGGAACAGCTTGTAGGATTTCAACGATACGATCCTCAAATTTTACGCCTTCTTTGACAACTAGCGAAGGGTTAGTCGTTACGCCGGATAGAACTCCAAGCTTGTACGCTTTTTTAATATCATCCAAATTTGCAGTATCAATAAAAAACTTCATTGTGCAATCCCCCAATATTAGTTTATTGTTGCTTATCAACTTTTTTAAAATCAGGTTATAACCAGAAAACAGCAATAGGGCTACTAATTACTACTTCACTAACTCTTTTGCTAATTTTACTACATTTTCAGTTGAAAATCCAAAATAGTTAAGCACTTCAGCGCCTGGACCTGATGCTCCGAATGTATCGATACTAACTGCTTTGCCGCTAAAGCCAATGTAACGATCCCAGCCTGTTGAAATGCCTGCTTCAATGG
Organism: Paenibacillus sp. IITD108; assembly: GCF_036541265.1. Lineage (NCBI taxonomy): Bacteria > Bacillati > Bacillota > Bacilli > Caryophanales > Paenibacillaceae > Paenibacillus > Paenibacillus sp. IITD108. Next base: position 38,292 of record NZ_JAZHCT010000005.1, read on the forward strand.
AGATACGATTCGTAACTGCATTTGGCAGTACAGACTGCTTGTATTCGTTAGCTTGACGCTCAAAAAGCTCCATACTAGGCATAGCAACAACACGTACAGACACATTTTCTTTTTCAAGCTCAGCTTTTGCATTTACTGCAAGTGAAACCTCTGAGCCCGTCGCGATAAGAATTAATTCTGGCTTATCGTTTGTTTCGGACAATACATAAGCACCCTTTGACAATCCATCCATATTCGCCTTAGTCTCTTCTAGAACAGGAAGGTTCTGTCTGCTTAGCACCAATGCTACTGGACCTTCGCTTTGCTGCAAGGCATAAGCCCAAGCTGTTGCTGTTTCATTCGCATCTGATGGGCGAATAACAGTAAGTCCAGGAATTGTGCGAAGAGCTGACAAATGCTCGACCGGCTCATGAGTCGGGCCATCCTCGCCTACTGCAATTGAATCATGTGTAAATACATAGACGACTGGCAATTTTTGAATGGCTGCCAAGCGGATGGATGGACGCAAGTAATCACTGAATACGAAGAATGTGCTTACGAAAGCTTTCACGCCGCCATGCAGAGCCATACCGTTGCCAGCAGCTCCCATTGCATGCTCGCGAACGCCAAAGTACACGTTGCGACCTGCGCCCGACTCAATAGCAAATTTTTGATCGCCTTTAATATCAGTCATTGTAGAGCCGGACAAATCCGCGCTTCCGCCAAAGATAGACGGCACAGCTTTAATGTAATGATTGATAGCTTCACCGCTCGCAACACGAGTCGAAATCGCTTTGGAGCTGTCAAAAGTAAGAATGTCGGAAGCATCGATAAGAACAGAACCGTCAATCGCTTGCTCAAGCTCGTTTGCTTGCTCCGGGTAGCTGGCTTTGTAAGCAGCCAGAAGCTCGTTCCATTGCCCTTCTTTAGCTGCACCTTGCTCTTTAAGTGCTGCGAAGTGAGCTTTCACTTCCTCAGGCACAGTAAATTCTTCCTCATAGCTCCAGCCGTATGCTTCTTTCGTCGCTTTAGCGCCTTCTTTGCCAAGCGGATTGCCGTGGGCCTTGCTCGTGCCTGCAACCGGGCTGCCATAGCCGATAATAGTGCGGATTTCGATTAGAGTCGGCTGCGAATCATTTTTCTTGGCAGCAGCAATTGCTTCAGTAATGCCCGCAACGTCATTGCCGTCCTCTACTCTCAAGTATTGCCAGTTTGCCGATTCCGCTCTCTTTTGTATATTTTCGCTAAAGGAAAGATTCAATTCGCCATCCAGAGAAATTTCATTCGAATCGTACAATACGATCAGCTTGCCAAGCTTCATATGACCTGCCATGGACATGGCTTCATACGCAACACCTTCCATGAGGCAGCCATCGCCAACAAGGGCATATGTGTAATGGTCAACAACCGGGAACTCTTGCTTGTTGAATTTGGCTGCTAGATGAGCTTCAGCCATAGCCATGCCAACAGCCATTGCAACACCTTGGCCTAGCGGGCCAGTTGTTGCTTCTACCCCGTCAGTATGACCAAACTCTGGGTGGCCTGGAGTTTTGCTGTTCAGCTTGCGGAATTGCTTCACATCATCCAAAGATACATCATAGCCTGCAAGGTGCAGCATGCTGTATAGAAGCGCAGATCCGTGACCAGCAGACAGCACGAAACGGTCGCGGTTAAACCATTTGGAGTGGCCAGGGTTATGATTCATCTGGTTAGCCCAAAGTGCATATGTCATTGGAGCTGCACCGATCGGCAAACCCGGATGACCAGAGTTGGCACTGTTAATAGCGTCAATAGACAATGTACGAATCGTGTCAATTGCTAATTGTTCAATAGTTTTGGTTGTAGACATATAAATCTCCTTCGTTCGTTTTATTATTTGATGCTGGTTTAGCATCAAACCACCATTTGAAGCCATCCTTCTCCAGCAATTGGTCAGCTGCAGCCGGTCCATATGTTCCTGCTTCGTAGTAATGAAGCGGAACCTCATTGTTTTGGAATGCTTCAAGCACAGGCTGTACCCATTCCCAGGAAAGCTCTACCTCATCCCAATGCGCAAAGAAGGTTGAATCACCGCGAAGCGCATCAAAAATAAGGTTTTCGTAGGCTTCTGGAATATCTGCTGGATCCTTATGATGATCGACATGAAGAGGAATAAATTCCCCTTTATATATAGAATCTCTTGAGCATAAATGCAGCCAAATGCCTTCGTTAGGGCTCATCTCAAATACTAATAGCTTAGACGCTTGACTAGGCCTTGAAGAGGATGCTGAAGATTGGCTTGGCGCAAATGCTGCATGAGCTGCTTCCTTTAATTCAATAACGATGCGCGTGGACTTCTCTTTTAGTCTCTTGCCTGTACGGATATAAAACGGTATGCCGGACCAAAGCGGATGATTAATTTCCAGTCGGGCTGCAATAAATGTGTCATTATGAGAGCTTTCAGAAATACCTGGCTCATCTATGTAGCTTTTTACCGGCTCATTCTGTAAGACTCCCGCTCTGTATTGCCCGCGCACAATTTCACTTTGAATATGGCTTGCTTGCAATGTTCTCAGCGATTCCATAACGACATGCTTCGGCAGCTCGCCTGAATCTGGATCGCGATGTTTAGGAATATGTGAAGCGACCATCATGAGCAGCTGCAGCAAATGGTTTTGGAACATGTCCCGGATTGCCCCTGCTTTATCATAGTAGCCTGCGCGTTCCTCAACGCCGACTGTTTCATTGGCAACGATTTGCACATTAGCAATCTCGCGGTTTCTAAGCACGGCTTGCAGCTCAGGATTTACAGCTTGCAGCTCGCCTAGCTTTTGTACAATCGGTTTGCCAAGATAGTGATCAATGCGATAAATTTCTTTTTCCTCAAAGGAATGATTTAAATTTTCATTCAATTCCCTTGCAGATTGCAAATCATAACCAAACGGTTTTTCGATTACCAACCTCTTCCAACCTTTGGCTGTGCCAAGGCCGCTATTTCTAATATTGTTTGCGATCGGCTCGAAAAATTCCGGGCCTACCGACAAGTAATAGATTCGGTTTGGCGATATATTCAGCTCAGCTTCTCTTTGCTCGACAAGCTGCAGCAATGCTCTATAATCTTCCTCGCGGCCGATATCCAGCACTTGGAAGCGAAACTTAGCAAGAAACTGCTTCAGCTCATCTTCCCTTCCTGCTTGTTTTCTTGAAAAGCTGTGAACCGCTTGCTCAACATTTTTTTGAAACATGTCATCGGACCATTCACGCCTGCCCAGGCCAATCACAGAAAATGCTTCAGGAAGCTTTTTCTCAAGAAATAAGTTGAACAACGCAGGATATATTTTTCGTTTTGCCAAATCTCCTGTTGCGCCAAATAATATAAATGAGGCTGATTCCATCTCCACGACTCCTTCCTGAAATTTGTATCTATTTTCTGTAGTTATTTTGCTTGCTTGAATCAAAACAGCATGGTAGCTTCTTTCCCCTAACTACACTATAATACGAAATAGACCTATATAAGTAATTAATATATCGGACAGGAGATATAGATGGCGTCTATGACTAACAACTATGAGCTGTATAAAGTATTTTATTGGGCTGCCAAAACAGGCAGTCTCACTCAAGCCGCCAAAGTTCTATTCCTTACCCAGCCCAGCGTAAGCCATGCTATTAAGCAACTAGAGGAAAGCTTTGGCATTACCTTGTTTTACCGTACTCCCAAGGGAGTCACGCTGACGCAGGAAGGCTCGATTTTATTTTCGTATATTGAACAATCGCAAATATTGATTACACTGGCCGAGGAAAAGATGCATGCGCTTAAACACCTGGAAAGCGGAGAATTGAGAGTCGGCGGCAGCGACTCCTTGTTTAAGCACTATTTGCTTCCTTATCTAGAAAGCTTCCACAGCAGCTATCCCGATGTGAAAATTCATCTGAACCATGGAACGACGCCAGAAGTCATCTCTTTTTTAAAGGAAGGAAAAATTGATTTGGGTGTCGTTCGGATGCCAATAGTTGATCCGCAGCTTGAAGTGCAAGAAAGCATTCAATTGCAGGATTGCTTCGTTGCTGGAGCCAAGTATGCTGATTTGAAGGGAAAAGTATTGTCAATGGAAATGCTGCTGCAGTATCCGATCATTCTTTTCTCGCGCAATAGCCGTGTTAGAATGAACATTACGGAGCTGTTTCAAAGCTATGGCTACAGTATAAAACCGGAATTCGAGGTCGGAAGCGTTGACCTGCTTATAGAGTTTGCTAAAAAAGGACTCGGCATTTCCTTTGTAACGAGGGAGTTTGTGTCCAGCGAGCTTGAGGAAGGGTCATTATTTGAAATTCAACTTGATGTGCAGCTGCCGCCCGCGCAAGTAGGCATTATGATTATGCGAAATATGCCGCTGTCTATAACAGCAAAGCACTTTGTCGAAATGGTTAATCAATAGTACAAGCCAAGGAGCTGATCAGGCTCCTTGGCTTGTTTTTATGCGAAATAGCGTATTTTGTGAGACTGTCGATTAATTGTGGATAGTTGCAACAAGCAATAGAAAAGGCTGCCTCTGCGATTAAGATTAGGATTCCTGGGCTTGGGTTCATGAAAAGCTTGCTAAATGAGCATGCAATTGCGGAAGCTAAGTACATTTCATGCATCTAGTTTCTCATTTTTACCGATATAAACGATTCTACATGTATTTCATGCATCTAGTTTCATTGAAATACTCTATATTTTGCGAAACGCGCCAAACTAGATGTCGTTTTTCCCCTTAGAATTACAAAAAAGCAAAATTTCTTAAAACTAAGTACAGGAAATGCAGTTAGCTTTGGCATGTGAATGCTCATTCCACAAAAACAGAATTTATCGCCCCAAAGTATATAACAGATCAGCGCGGAGGTGTAGTCTTCTACATCATACGAAAATTAGTTTACATAATAAATATGATGTAAACTAATTTCATTCACCATATCTCATCCACTCAAAGCATATCTCTTAGCATCCATACAAACTAAACTTACTTAATGACGTTAATTACTATGAGAATCGCTCGATCTTTATCTTTCGTTTTTATTTCAAGCTGCGTAATGCACGCTTTACAATTCGATTCGTTTCCTTCGTATTCGAGCTTTCTGTCCACCTCGCACAAACTTGTTTTACCCATTCAGGATTTGATTTGCTTGCATCGTTTAGCCAATTCGACACCGAATCTTGCACATACTTGGCAGAATCGGATTTGACAATCTCCAGCAGTGGCAAACCCATTTCAGGACGTTCCTTTAATCTCGTTATATGTTTAGCCCATACTCCATTGGGCCGAATAGCTTCTATCGCAAATCTTCTAATTTTCTCATCATGATCCACTAGCCAGTCCTTTAATATGAAAAGTGATACTTCCAGCTCATTAATAATCGCTTCCCTCACAGCCATCCACGCTATTTCTCGCACGCCGAAATGTTCATCGCCAGCAAAAGGGCGAATAAGCGGCAGCTTCTGAGCAATAGTCAGCTCAGGATTAAGGCCAATAATATATGCAGCCCAGCATCTGACACTATCTGAAGGATGTGATGACAGCTTCTGAAAAACAGCCTTTCCCTCTACTTCCCCTATTTCTCCTAAAATAAGTCTCCAGCCATTTGCAATAGCAGGTATTACTTTCATAATCTTCTTTTCCTTTAATCGTTCCTGCATGAATTTATTATGAAAATGCTGCAGCTCGAATTGAGCCAACACCTGCTTTAGCAACAGCGAGTGATCAACCGCAAGCCATTCCGTCAAATTAACTGTTGCGATAACCCCTGCTTGCAGATGTTCTAATACATACTGCGGAATATCCCCTGCTTTGCTTGCCCCCTTGCGCTGCAATATTGCTGCTGATATTTCCAAACCATTTGAACTATCCATTCCGATCGCTCCATTTATAACTTTTTCATAATTGTATAATGCAGCATGCTAAAAAAGCTGTAATGTATATTACAGCTTGCTATGATGTATGTAGATCGTGCGAAAGCCCGTTTTGATCATGTTATTATGCGCAAGCTCCTGCAGCGCCATTGTCACTGCTTCACGCGAAGCCCCTACTAAACCGGCAAGCTCTTGATGCGATATAGGCAAATCAATTTTCATGTACGCTCCTTCTCGCATATGACCGAACTGATGTGCAAGTTTAATGAGAGCTTGAATAATCCGTTCAGATAAATTTTCAAGCGCCAAATGCTGCGCAAGCAAGCTCATTTGCCCGACACGCTTACTTAGCAGTCCTATCATATTCATCATTAAGCGAGGATGTTCGAGCATAAACGCTTCAAAGCGAATTTGATCTATCGTGCAAATATGACTTTCTTCAATTGCTTCAATATATAGATTTCGTGTCCCTAGCGATACCTGATTCAATTCTCCGAAAACGTTTCCTTCCGATAAAAGATCAAGCGTAAACATTTTCCCTTCGGCATTAAGCTGATACAAACGCACTTTTCCTTTTTTCACGTAAAATAACTTCTCAACGAACGTATCGGGCGTTTGAATGAACGTATTTTTTGGATACAGCGTAATTTGTGTCAGCTCATCCATTTCTTTTAAATCTTCATTGGACAGGGCTTTCAGCAGATTTATTTCAGATAAAGCAAATAGTTTATCCATCATTCACCTTTGTCATAAATTTGATTTTTCCATTATATCACACGTAGTAGAAACTCCATATGTAAATAGAGGTCGGAACACATTTTGTTTACATAATAAATATTACGTAACTAAATCACATAGTTAACTGCATTAACCACTTCCGAAAACTAATTAGCACTCAGCACTTAGCGCTCTGTGCCCAGCTATCTCGCGATATATTTAATGACATTAACTTATACCTTTATTCACTCAAAAAAAACATACTCAACTGCGAGTATGTTCTCTTAAATTCACCGTTATATTATAGGTTTTTACAATACTGCACCACTTCTTCATAGGATTGCTTGCCGCCAAAAATATCCAAAGCACTGCCCACTGTAATATCCAGCCTGCCTTGAGAGATAGTATGAAATAGCTCCAAATCAGCAATCGATCTTGCTCCCCCAGCATAAGTGGTTGGGATTGTCGTCCAATTCGCCAAGTCGCGCACCAAGCTTTGCTGTATACCGCTTTGCTTGCCCTCTACGTCAACAGCGTGAATGAGAAACTCATCGCAATACTGCTCCAAATAGGCTATATTTTCTTGATTAACCTCAAAATCGCTGAATTGCTTCCACTGATTTGTGACTACGTACCATTTACCGTCCTTTTCCTTGCAGCTTAGATCTATAACAAGCCGCTCCTTGCCTACTAAAGCGACGATATCCATTAAGTTTTGTTTATGCAGCTTCCCATCTCGAAAAATAAATGAGGTTACGATAATATGCGTAGCTCCAGCCTCCAAATATTGCAATGCGTTATCGCAAGTAATGCCTCCGCCTATTTGCAGCCCTTTCGGATAAGCACGAAGCGCTTCAAGCGCTGCTTCCTCATTGTTAGGTCCCAGCATAATGACATGACCGCCAGTCAGCTGATCTCGCTGGAACATTTGTGCAAAATAAGTTGAGCTGTGCGCAGATACAAAGTTTTCCGTAACACTGCCAGAATTAAGTGTCTCCCCTACTATTTGCTTTACCTTCCCTGCATGCAAATCGATACATGGTCTGAATTTCAAAGTCATTCCTCAATTCTTTAATTAATTAATGTAATTAATTTTATATTTAATGACGTTAATAATATTATGCGACTATCAAAACGTCTGATTAGCTAGCATTAATTTTGCAACAACTAAAATGACACAATGACATCCATTTAATTGAGTTTACATAATAAATAATATGTATACTAAATGCAATTCTAACTCACTACTCACATATTTTACTATATAACGATAGTAGAAGAAACCTTCTTCGATGAAAAATAAGAACAGATATAAGGTCAAAATAACTTGTACTTTCTTATATTTAAAAAAACTGTCCCGCTTTTTCACAAAAGACGTGGACAGCTAAACGATATACATGCTTTACTGTTTTACGATATGAGTGCCGGCATTATGATGAATTGCAGCTCTTAAGTTTTCCGGGTTCGTTATAATGACATTTTGGCCGTTATGATGAAGAAATTTCAAGCTTGCCTCTACCTTAGGCAGCATGCTTCCCGCCGGAAAATGTCTTTCCTTCATATATTGCTCCAGCTGCTCCATCGATATTTCATCCAGCTCTTGCTGATCAGGCTTGCCGAAGTTAATACAAACCTTTGGTACACCTGTCGTTATAATTAAAGAGTCAGCTTGCAGCTGATCCGCGAGCAGGCTGGTCGCAAAGTCTTTATCTATAACAGCGTCAATACCTTCATACGTGCTGTCCTCCCGCTTTACTACCGGAATGCCCCCTCCGCCAACTGCAACGACTACAAATCCCGCATCAATCATCGCTTTAATTGCATCCTTCTCAACAATATCAATCGGCTTTGGCGAAGGCACTACTCTGCGGTAGCCTCTTCCCGAATCCTCTACCAAAACCCATTCAGGATGCTCCTGACGCATCGAGTCTGCCATTTCTTCAGTAAAGAATGCACCGACAGGTTTCGTTGGATTATGAAAGTTGGGATCATCCTTATTAACTTCCACCTGTGTAATAATAGTAACTACTTTTTTATTCAGGCCGCGTTTAATAAATTCATTCGTTAGCGCCTGCTGAATCATATAGCCGATTCCGCCTTGAGTATCAGCCACACAATTGACTAGAGGTACACTCGACATCCCCTGCTCCTTATGGGCAATCTCGCTTCTTCTCATCGCAAAGCCTACCTGCGGGCCGTTGCCATGCGTTACGACTACTTCGCATCCATCCTGTACCATATCTGCAATGTTGGCAGTAATTGAACAGACAGCTTCGTATTGATCTTGCACAGAATCATATCCATTATCCTTTACAAGCGCATTGCCGCCAATTGCAACCACAACTAAATTCCCCACATCGATCCTCCTGAACACACAATCATTTACAATACTTGACACACTTGATCTAGGATACCATTTTGCTGAGAAATAAGAAAGCATAAAAAAAGGCAAAAGAGCGTCCTTTTTCGCCTTTTCCTTGAACAAGTTTATCACTTTTAAAGAAAGGTCATAATGAGCACTATGAGCACAATTTGTAAAACAGCAAACTCGAAACGACGGACAGGTGAACAGCATGACGAACAAACCTAAAAACGGTACTGCATTGCAAGAAGGCATTCATAATCAAATTGAACAAATTATGGGCATATTCGGACATAGCTCGGACTTATCGTTGCGAAAAATTAAAATAAAAAACGGCAAGCAACAGCCAGTAGAAGCAGCTATGATCTATTTTGAAGGCATGATTGACTCGCAAGCTGTTCAAAATTGCATGAGCAGTCTTTTACTTGTCGATTTGCAGCAAGCCTCTCCTGAACATGCTTCAGTATCGGTTAAAGAGCAGCTTTTCTATTTACAGCGCGAGGCGCTCGTCGTGAATCAGCTTTTTATAGCGCAGGACCTCTCATCCATCACAGCCTATATGCTTTGCGGAGAAGTTATATTTTTACTGGAAGGCTCTGCAGAAGCTATAGCACTAAACGTGAATGACCAGCAGCAGCGCGGAATTAGCGAACCGTCTACTGAAACCATTATAAGAGGCCCAAGGGAAGGCTTTATTGAAAATATTCGTACCAATACGGTGCTGCTGAGACAAAGAATGAAGAGTGAAAAGCTGTGGATTGAACAGAGAACGATTGGAACGATTACAAAAACAAGTATTGAAATTTTATACCTTAAAGGTATAGCTGAAGAGTCAATAGTAGCGGAAGTAAGAAAACGGCTGGATAAAATTGAAACGGATGGGATTTTGGAAAGCAGCTATATTGAGGAATTTATACAAGATGAAACCTACACCCCCTTTCCTACTGTGTTCAATACAGAGAGGCCTGATGTCGTTGTAGCAGAGCTGCTGGAAGGGCGCGTTGCCATACTAGTAGATGGCACCCCGTTCGCTCTTGTCGTGCCCGCTACCTTTGTGCATTATTTTCAAGCAGCCGAGGATTATTACCACCGTGCAGATATAAGCACGTTAATTAGAATTTTGCGATTTGCCACCTTTTTTATCGCATTGCTTGGGCCATCTGTCTATATCGCCATTACAACGTTTCATCATGAGATGATTCCTACCCCCTTGCTCTTAAGCTTAAGCGCGCAGCGCGAAGGTGTTCCCTTCCCTGCTTTTATAGAAGCTGCGCTTATGGAAATCGCCTTTGAAATTTTACGAGAGGCAGGCATAAGAATGCCACGGGCAGTTGGCCAAGCGGTATCCATCGTAGGCACGCTTGTTATAGGCACTGCCGCTGTTGACGCAGGCATCGTCTCCGCTGCAATGGTAATCGTCGTGTCCATTACAGCGATATCAAGTTTTGTCTTTCCTGCACCAGAAATGTCTTCTACCATTCGCATGATCCGTTTTCCAATGATGATATTAGCCGCTACATTCGGACTTTTCGGCATCATTATCGGCATTGTCATTATTGTGTTTCATATCACCAGCCTGCGCTCCTTCGGCCAGCCTTATTTGGCTCCGCTTGGCCCGATTGTCATTTCTGATCTGAAGGATACGTTAATAAGAGTGCCTAACTGGTTTATGAAGAGCAGGCCGGCTATGCTGAACAAGAAAAATAAAACCCGCCAAAAAACAAGGAAAACATTAAAAAATACAAAATGATCGGAGATGCTTCAGCATGAAAAAAACACTACTTGTCATCTCCTTGCTGCTCGTTATAATGTTGCAAACTGGTTGCTGGAGCAGAACCGAGCTTAACGAGCTTGCTATTGCTGTAGGGCTAGGCATTGATAAAGTAGGCGAGCAATATGAGCTTACCGTGCAAATTGTAGATCCCTCTCAAGTATCATCTCAAGGATCAAGCAAAGGCTTCACGCCCGTAGTCTTGTATTCCAGCAAAGGCAAATCATTGCCTGAAGCTGTCGGACGTCTGGCTACTGAGGTACCGCGCAAAATTTATTTTGCCCATTTGTGGATCGTTGTTTTATCTGAAGAAGTGGCTAAAAAGGAAGGTATCGGCTATATACTCGATTTCTTATCCCGAGCTCATGAATTCCGCAATGATTTTTATTTTGGCATATCCCGCGAGTCGACAGCCAAGCAGCTATTAGGTATTTTAAGCGCGCTTGAACGGATTCCCGCTAATAAAATGTTTCAATCGCTCTCGATCGCGCAAAGGGATTGGTCCCCCGTCTCAGCGATGCATTTGGATGAAATGCTTGACGAAATGATGCTGGATGGCAAAAACCTTGTCCTTAACGGCTTTAGGATTGAAGGCGATATTAATAAAGGCTCTTCTATTAAAAATTTGGAAAGCACCACTAATCGAACGAAAATAAAGCTGAGCAGTCTTGGTGCTTTCAAAGGAGATAAATTGGTCGGTTGGTTGAACGAATCGGAAAGCAGAGGCTATACGAACATTACTAATAAACTGAAAAGAACCGTCCTGGTCGTTGCTTGCGAGGGAGATGGCACGGTTTCCTTTGACGTGATCCGCTCCAAGACGAAGATTGAGCTGCTGAATGATCGTGGAGGAAAACTAGCCTTTAAAGTATCCATGCTGACGGAAGCTGACATCGCGAGCGCTGAATGTACGATAGATTTAAATGATCAGAACGTGCTGAATGATCTGGAAACGTTAGGGGCTAATCAAATAAAGGAGCACAGCAGTTCCGCCATCAAAAAAGCTAAGAAGCTCGGAACAGATATATTTGGATTCGGAGAAGTGGTACGCCGATCCAGGCCAGCCTATTGGCAAACGATCAAACATGATTGGTACGACATCTTCCCAACTATTCAAGTCGAAATAACGCCTGTGCTCAAAATTAGAAGGCTGGGCGCAATTGGCGAATCTACGCTTAACGATATTAAATAGTAAGGCGGCTATCCATGACTAAATTTCAAATTAGCAACCGGCAGCTTATTATAATGGCTACGATTATTACAATTGGCGATTCTATGCTTGTGCTTCCCTTTGTATCCGCATCTGCAAGCACGCAGGATGCCTGGATTTCCTTTCTGCTTGGCACAGCAATTGGTATGAGCATTATAACGTTTGTCACTTTTATAGCCAAGCTGTTTCCTAACTTGACGCTGGTCCAATATAACGAGAAGGTGTTCGGCCGTTGGATCGCCATGCCTCTCTCCCTTTTCTATTTGTTCTATATTTTTTTAAACACATCTGCTCATATACGAGAAATAGCCGATTTTTTAACAACGCAAATTATGCCGGATACGCCGATCCATGCCATTATCTTTTTGACATTGCTCGCTACTATTTACGGCGCGAGACATGGCATTGAGGTCATTGCACGCACGAGCGAGGTGTTTTTTCCATGGCTTATATTGTTTATGGTGATCATTATTTTACTTTTGGTAAAGGAAGTTAAAATGGAACATATCCTGCCCATAATGGAAACGGGAATAAAGCCGATACTAAGAGGATCAATCCCTTCAGCGGCATTCCCTTTTATGGAGCTTTCTTTATTTTTTATGATCTTTCCTTTAGTAAAAGAAAAATCTAAAATTACAAAAAACATGCTGCTTGGCGCTGCGATAGGCGGGATACTAATTTTCTGCATGGTCATTCTTTCTATTTTGGTGCTTGGGCCATATATTACTGTCACGCATATATATCCAAGCTATGCTTTGGCTAAAAAAATAGATGTTGGCGGTTTTTTGCAGCGCATCGAGGCTACTTTGGCTATATTATGGATCATGACCATTTTTCTTAAAATCTCAGTTTGTCTTTACGCTTTCACAACTGGCATTGCTCAGCTTATAAAAATAAAAAATGAAAAAATACTGTTTATGCCCTTTGGCATGATCTTGTACTTTTTATCGATTATTCTGGCACCTAATATCGCATATTTCAACCGATTTATTTCGCAATACTGGTCGCTGCTTGATTTTACATTTGCGTTTGTGGTACCTCTGCTCTTATTGACCGCCTTCACCGCACGAAAATGGTTTGGAAGCGGAAATCTGAAATAGAAAGGAAATGTACATGCTCACTGTCCTTTTTATCGTTCTCGCAAGCACGCTTATCGTTGTTATCGAAGTTCCAACGCTCAAAAGAGAAAAAAACAGAAAAGACATAGTCGTCTTCTCTGTTTTAATGCTAGCAGGCATTGTATTTGGCGTTTGCTGGGGGCTAGGCGTCGTCTTTCCTTCCCCCTTTCAACTGCTGACCGTTATTTATAAGCCGCCTTATGACTTATTAATGCAACTGCTCGGTTAGTTTTGATCAGGATATGTTTTCTGCAAAAATGCGATGGATTGAACAATTAGCTTTTTAAGAACCTCAACATCAATGTCAGCTAATTTATTAATGTATATACATGCTTTCCCAGCTGTATGCTTGCCAAATTGCTGCAATAACTCGTCTCGCTCGGTATCCCCTGTTGCAAAATACAAACTAGTTTTTGCTTTACGCGGAGAAAAGCCGACTAGGGGAGCATCGCCTTCATGACCTGTTGGATATTTATAATGGTAGCTGCCAAAGCCTATTATGCTCGGCCCCCACATTGTCGGCTCATAGCCTGACGCTTCAGTAAAAATATCAAGCAGCCGATACGCATCCTCTTTTTTCTTCTCGCTCTCAACCTGTTCTATAAACTCAATGACACTATGATCCGTCGGCTTCGTCTTTTGCTCGTACATATTCGCATACCCCTTCACGTTAGATTAGCTGCCATTATAAAGGGAAACATTGCGATCAAGTTTGGGATTCCCTTTTCTACTGCTTATCAATGTCCGCAATTAATCGGCACTCTCATTATAGCAACTAATCAGAAGCGGGAACAACTAGCCAACAATAGCTTGCAGTTATTAAGCGTTTTTATATAAATGCTTCATCAATTCCTTGTTTTTCTTTTGAAACAGCTCATTATGCGACGAAACCATTCCCCATGCTCTAGCATCCGGTGCAATATAAAGCTTGGCTTTGTTTATCGCATTAGCTGCATCCTGGAAAGCGCCGGCTATAAGGTGCAGCTTCCCATCATGATGTAAAATATCGCCTGCGGCAAAAATGCCCGGTACTGAAGATTCGCTTAATACACTGCCGTTCACCCAATAATCGTCCTTCAGCTCAATTTTAAGCACGCTTTCCTTTAATAAGGCCATATCTCTTTCATAACCATGATTAATAATGACGTCATCGACCTCAAGCTCAATGACGCTCTCGTCTTCATTTTTGCGCAGCAGCACCTTTTGGATCGCGCTATGGTCGTTGTCAGCAATCAATGTTTCAATCGTTGTATTCAGCAGCAGCTCGGTTGAGCCGTTTTGCAGCTTCGTCACCTCTGCTTCATGACCTTTAAGCATATCGCTGCGATAAGTCAAATATACTTGTTTGGCAATGGGCTCAAGCTCATTGGCCCAATCGATCGCCGCATTGCCTCCGCCGGAGATAAGAACTGTTTTATTTTTGAATCTGGCCAATGATTTCACTGTATAGTGCAGATTGGAAACTTCAAAGCGCTCTGCGCCTTCAATATTCAATTTTGTCGGCTTCAATATGCCTCCTCCAACCGCAATAATAATCGTCCGGGAATAATGCTCTTGTCCGGAAGCGGTATGCAGCGTAAAAATACCTGTTTCATCCTGGGATAAAGATACGACCTTCTCGCCAAGAACAATTTCCGGGTTGAAGGTTCTCGCTTGCGCTTCCAGCTGTTCAATTAATTTTGCGCCGGTTGTAGGCATGAGACCGCCGACATCCCAAATCATTTTTTCGGGATATACATGCACCTTGCCGCCAAGATAGGGCTGGAATTCAATTATTTTTACCGACATCTCTCTCAATCCGCCATAAAAAGCTGCAAACAGACCCGCTGGCCCTCCACCAATTATCGTTACATCCAAAATATGTTTGCTCTCCATTTCTATCCATCCCTTCATTTTCTGTTTTATTTCAACTACGATCTGGATTTTGCTAGTAAGTATAAGAAGTACGGTGCGCCAATTACAGCGACAACAATTCCTGTAGGTATTTCTGAAGGCTGCAGAATGACTCTTCCGATCGTATCTGCTGCCACTACGAGCAAGCTGCCGGCAAGCGCTGCGGTTGGCAGCAAAATCTGATGCCGCGGACCGACAAGCCGCCGCGCCAGATGGGGAGCAATCAATCCTACAAAGCCGATTCCGCCGCTAATTGCCACCGATGAGCCCGCTAATCCAACAGCAACGGCCAACAGCCCTATCCGCTCCTTCTCTATCGAAGCTCCAAGACTGGCAGCAGTGTGTTCGCCAAGGCTTAACACATTCATCATGCGCGCCTTGTACCAGGCTAGAGGAATTAATACAACGATCCATGGCAGTAATGCAAGTACAAATTTCCAGTTGGAGCCCCATATGCTTCCGGCTAGCCAAGTAGCAATAAACTGATACTGATCGGGATCTAGCTTTAATGTTAGGACGATCATCGCAGCGCTTATTCCCGCTGCAACGGCTATCCCTGTCAACAGCAGCCTTGTAGGCGATATGCCTTCATTTTTTTTATAGGAAAGCACATATATAAGCAAAGCGGTCAGCCCCGCGCCAATTAGCGCAAGAAAAGGAATTGCAAATACGGAGCCAAATGAATTGGTCGGAAAAAACGAAACAAACAACATTAATGCAAACCCGGCGCCTGCGTTTATTCCAAGAATCCCGGGATCAGCAAGCGCGTTGCGCGAAATCCCCTGCAAAATACAGCCGGATACTGCAAGCCCTGCTCCAATCAACAAGGAAATGACGATCCTTGGCAACCGGAATTGAAATAAGATCAAGGATTGCTTTTCATTCCCGTATCCAAACAATGTTTTAAATACTTCAAGCGGTCCAAGCCGGATATATCCAGAATTCATACTAACAATAATGCTTAGAACTATGAGTACAGCTAAAATCGTAATGATCATTACGTCGCGTCTCAATTTCTTTTGTTCGTGACTTATAGATGTAGTTGCCGGCATTAGAGCTCTCTCCTCTCTTTTCTAGCTAAAAATAAAAAGAAAGGAACTCCGATTAGAGCAATTAAAGCGCCGATGGGCGTTTCATATGGCGGATTAATTGTTCTGGCTATTACATCTGCCCATATAACCAGCAAGCCTCCTAGTATCGCTGAGCACGGAATAATCCAGCGATAATCAACGCCGACCAGATAACGGGTAACATGCGGTATAATCAAGCCGACAAAGCCGACTGCACCGACGATAGATACAGCAGAGCCCGCCAAAACAAGTACGGCGAGCATGCTTGCTACTTTGACAACAAAGGTGCTCTGGCCTAATCCTGCAGCAATTTCCTCGCCTAAACTCAACAGCGAAATGGAACGCGATAAAACGATTGCCAGGAGAAAAGCCCCCAGCACCCAAGGGAAAATAACTTTAATTTGCAGCCATTTGGTGCTTGCAACACCTCCTGCATACCAGAACGCAATATCCTGGCCGACATGGAAATGCAAAGCGATCCCTTCGCTGATCGCAACGAGCAAGGCACTGACCGCTGCGCCTGCCAGCACAAGCCGCAACGGCGTTAAGCCCCGTCTATTGAGCGAGCCGATTCCAAATACGAGCCCCGCTCCAATCGCTGCGCCTAGAAAAGCAAATATAATCAGCTTCATAAACGGCATGCCGGGAAAAAAGGCAAAGCATACAGCAATCATAAAATTTGCGCCTGCATTGATGCCGAGCAGTCCGGAGTCTGCAAGCGGATTGCGCGTCAAGCCCTGCATAATAGCTCCGGACACTGCGAAGCAAAGCCCAACCATCATGCCTGCAATAGCTCTTGGAATCCGCAATTCGCGAATAATATGATGATCTGTAATTTGATCATTGAAGTGGAAAATCGCCCGCACGATATCATTCCATTTAATCGATGTAGCCCCAATAGAAATGGACAATGCTAGACTAAGCAGCAAAGCAATTGATCCTCCAATTATTATGACAGTCGCAACGATGGGCCTGGAAGAATAGTTGCGGTCTGCGGCTGATCGCCTGGTGGACATTTGTGCGTTATTGGTTGCCATTGTTCAATCTATTTACTCCTTCCAATTGCCAGTGCGAGTGTACTCGTATATATTGGCCAAACTTAAACAGCAAATTGCGCTTTATGCAGCCGGCTGTAGATGCCTTCATCTTTTATCAATTCATCGTGGCTGCCTTGCTCTGCTATGCCCTGCTCGGCAACAACAACAATCCTGTCTGCATTTTTAATCGTTGCTAATCGATGTGCGATAACAAGCGTTGTCCTTCCTTCCGCAAGCTCTTGCAGCGCCGACTGAATCGCCTGCTCCGTTTCTGTATCCAAGGCAGAGGTTGCCTCATCCAAAATCAATATTTGCGGATTTTTCAAAAACATTCTCGCGATTGATAATCTTTGCTTCTGACCGCCGGAAAGCTTTACACCGCGCTCGCCGATTACGGTATCAAGCCCTTGCGGCTGTGATAACAGCATTTCCTCAAGCTGCGCGCGTCTGGCAGCCTCCCATATTTCTTCCTCTGTCGCATTCAGCTTTCCATATGCAATATTGTCTCGGATCGTTCCGTCAAACAAAAATACATCCTGTTGAACAATGCCGATATGAGAACGCAGCGATTCCAAAGTCATGTCGCGAATATTAACGCCGTCTATTTTGATTGCACCCGAATCAACGTCGTAAAAGCGCGGCAGCAGCGAGCAAAGTGTCGATTTCCCGGCTCCAGACGGCCCTACCAGAGCGACGGTTTCACCCGCTTTAACGGAAAGATTAACGTCTACCAATACAGGTTTCTTATTTTCGTACTTGAAGGTGACATGCTCAAATTGCAGATGTCCTACTACCTGATTAAGCGGCTTGGCATTTGGCGAATCGTTTACATCCGGTTCCGTCTCCAGCAATTCCAAATATCTGCGGAAGCCGGCCACTCCTTTCGGGTACGTTTCGATGACGGAATTGATTTGCTTGATTGGACCAAGAAACACATTGGACAGCATAACAAACGCGATAAATTGCCCGTAGCTCATTTGATTATCTATGACAAACCATGTGCCGCACAGCAATACAAATATCGTTACAAATTTCATAAGAATAAAGCTGAGTGACGAGTTCCAAGCCATTATTTTATATGTGATAAGCTTAGTCATTCTAAAACGATTGTTGTTTTCAGCAAATTTTTTAATTTCAAAATTTTCGTTTGAGAAAGCTTGCACGACGCGAATACCGCTTATGTTATTTTCCACTCGAGCGTTGTAATCAGCCACGTCGGAGAACATTTTACTGAATGCTTTGGACATCTTTTTACTGAAATAAAGCGATAAATAAATAATTAATGGAATGATAATAAATGTAAGTACTGCCAGCTTCCAGTTAATGCTGAGCATAATGCCGAAAGCGCCAAGCAAGGTCATGATCGCGATAAACAGATCCTCTGGCCCATGATGCGCGATTTCACCGATATCCATCAAGTCATTGGTCATTCTCGAAACAAGATGCCCTGTTTTGTTGTTATCAAAAAAACGAAATGAAAGCTTCTGAACGCGATCGAACAGCTTTTTTCTCATATCCGTTTCAATATTGATGCCCAGCTTATGCCCATGATAAGTAACTACATAATGCAGGACTGAACTAACGAGATAGATCGCGAGAAGCCCAAGACAGGCATATAGAATGACCTGCCAATTTTGGCTTGGCAATAAGTCATCGACGACATAGTTGACTGCAACGGGGAAAATAAGATCAAACAAAGCAGCCAGAATCGCACAGCCAAAATCTAATATAAACAGACCGCGATAAGGCCTGTAATAAGCCATGAAGCGACGAAGCATATTCAACCTCCTAGATTAGTATAAGCGATGCGATTGATATTCATTATCAATAACATTCTGTAACATTATAATGATCTTTCATATTTAAAGCAATGTACTTTTGTGAGCAACTTCTTATACAATTTTTAATACCGGAGGCGCATGCCGGCTTCGGCTTTAATCAAGCTTTTTTTTCTCCAGCATGACTGAAGTTATTTTTTGCAGCTGCAGCTCGAACGAGAATGGGTCCTCCATAACGAACCCCCATGCAGCAAATGAATGCTGCTTAGCCGCTCACCAGCATTTAATTGAATATGCCGAACATCAATAATCTTTATGTAGGCATAATTCCACATAAGCAAAAGATTACTTGGATCCATCTCTTACAAAGCTCCAAGCTCTAAAAAGTCTATTTATCCCAGAGCCAGCAGTAAATCATCTATTTTCCGATTATGCGAAAGCACGCCGTAATTCATCCAAGCCCAAAAATCAACCTCATATACTCGCTTAGCTTTCACTGCGGGATGGGTATTCCACGCTTCTGAGCTCAGCCAGTGTCTTTCGGCACCTCCGCTTTGCTCACGGTCAAATGTAATAAACAGATGTTCTGCATCGAGAGTGGATAACATATCCAAGCTCAATTTCATTCGGCGCTCATGCGAAGGCATTTGCTGTACTATTTGCGGCTGATTCAAGCCTAAACTATCGTATAGTAACGGGCCTGTGTACCCTTTATTAGGACCACCGTACAAATAAATAGCATTGGAGGCAAATCGAAGCACTGCAACTGTTTCTTTATCCAAAGCGTTTTTTAATTTTTGATGTGCAGTCGCTATTTTTTGTTCATGCTCGGCAATTACTTGCTGCGCTCTTTCTTTACGGCCAATAATAGAAGCGATCTGCAGCAACGTTTTCCGCCAATTTTCCGAGCTGCTAGGCAGCTTGTAGATAGGTGAGATTCTGCTGCATTGATCCAAATTCCACCTGTGATATCCCTCATCCAAAAATATAAATTGAGGCTTGTGCATGGAAAGCATCGACCAGTCTTTGCTGGATATATCGATCTGCGGCACATCATTCATTCCTAAATACTCTTGCCGCCCCCAATGTTTATGTGCACACTGTATAACCGGGGTCACCTCAAGGGCTACTAAATAATCCTCTAGAAACGGAGCGAAAAATCTGGTTTCCAGCGCATGGCCGGATCGGTATTGACCAGGCGTGACACCGACCTTTTGCTTGAATTTACGATTAAAATAATACTCATTGTTATAGCCGACAGAATGAGCGATTTGCTGCAGATTGTCATTCGTAGTCAGCAATAATTGCTGTGCTTTGTCTATACGGACTGCATTTAAAAATTCGATAGGAATTTGACCCGTCATTTCTTTAAATGTTTTTGTATACTGCCAACGATTGATCGCCGCACTCGCTGCCAGCTCAGATATTGTCAATGGTTGATCGTAATGCTCGCGCACATATGCGATCGTTTTCTGGATCACTTCACGAATATTGTAATCTTCCTTTTTAGCATGAAAGCTCTTTAAAATTTGGGTGAATAGAGCAAGAAACCGGGTTTGATTGTTTAATTGCTCTATTTCATTTTCGGCAAACTGATGCTCGTATAAAGTATCTGCTTGTATACGTGCGGCTGAAAAACTTTCACAGCCCGCAGCTACTCTTTTTACAGCTTCACTAAAAAGTTCGCTGCCATTCGCCCCAAAAGGCGCTTTGTGATCCATGAATATCGAAAAAGCGATCGTATAGTACTCCAATCCTTCTTTCTGCAACGTTATTTTATATTCACTGTTAGGAGGCAATAAGCAGCATATGCCGGCATGCAGTTCGTAAGCTTGGTTACCTGTATGCAGCTGACCGCATCCTTCTGCAATTAACAAGATCGAATAAACGGGCAGCTCCAGCCAGACAGATTGATTAGGCAGCTCTTTATTCCACTTTATACTCTCCCAAACAGGTATATATGAACAATGAGTAATTTTAGGCTTCAATAGAAATACCTCCTTCCTTTATTTTCATTTGATAATGATTATCAATATCTATAGTTAGTGTAAATGAAAAAGAGAAGCTTTTCAACGATTTATTGAAAGCTTCTCTAAATATTATTATACATGTGTATGCAGAGCGTTTATTTCTTGGAAAGCACGTCTACAATATCGTCAAGCTTTTTCATATTTGCTGTAATAGCTCCACTTTGCCAATGGGAACGCTCGAACTTATACACTTTATTATTTTTAAAGGCTGGCACCGAGTTCCATAGCGGACTATTTAACAGCTCGAAGGCTTCCTGGTTTTCAGGAGATTCCCAGCTTCCATTAGAGGGAAACACGATTATATGATCTGCATCTAGTTTGGCAAAGGCCTCTTCAGACAATATTTCTTGAAAGCTTTCCATATTTTTAGCAAGCGGATGAGGTTCAAGCCCAAATGTACTGTATATTTCACCGGCATACCGATTTTTCACACCGAACAATGCAATGGTATTGTCTCCTGTGTTGACACGAATTACGGCAAATGTTTCCCTGCCTTCCGTTTTATCAAACATCGCTTTCGCTTCGCTTACTTTGTCGGCATATTGCTTCAGCACGGCTTCGGCTTTTTCTGGTATAGATAAAACGTCGGCTACCGTTTTGAAAATATCTTCAGCGCTTTGCAATTTATTTTCAGGAATTCGATAAGTTGGCGCAATCAAGGAGTACTGCTCATAGTTGGCTTTGTCTACTACGCCATCAACGATAATAAGATCTGGCGAATAAGCAAGCAGCGCTTCAAGCGAGCCTGTTATATCAAAAAGCGGTGCATCCAGCTGCAAATATTCCTGTGTTCCCCAAGTGGGATGGTACCATTGTACGACTGGGGTTACATCTAATGCCTTCAAATAATCTTCCAAGTAAATTGCCGCCACCCTTTGTGGCTTAGCGGGAATTGTTACGCTGCCGAACTCATCTGTAACCTCTCTTGTCTCCGCTGTTGCTTCCGCTTCTTTGATTTTGTCGTCATCCGATTGTTTTTCAGTTGCTGGCGCATGCGAAGCCGGCTGCTGTACTGACTCATTTGTATTTTTGCTGCAAGCGGCCATCGTTATTAGCAGCAGCATCATTATAATCGCGGATGTAACTTTTACTGATTGAATCGTCATTTGTTTCTCTCTCCTATATGTTTTTATCACTGATACTCATTCTCAGTTGACAAGACATATAGTAGCTTACTCTAGCATGTGTAACAATACACTTTCTGGATCGCTTTTTTATACTTTTTCAAATACCGCAATTTCTCGCGACCAACGCTTCTTGCTGCAGTGTAATTAATGACATTAATGACATTAAGTTAATGACGTTAATTGTATATAGTTAATGGGATTAACTAACTACACTTCATTCTCCTGTACTGTTATAAATACTTGATACTTTTTACGGTATTGAGCAGGTGTGAGCTCGACCCCCTTTTTAAATACTCTCGTAAAATAGTTCGGATCATTCAAGCCGCACTTGGCTCCAATTTCTTTTAAGCTCAGCTCGGTATGCAACAACAGCCGTTTTGCCAGCTCTATTTGCACATGATGACGATACTGTATAGGGGTTAAGCCTGAATATTGCTTTAGACAGCGAGTAATGTAATCAAAATGATAGTGCAGCTCCTGCTCCATTTGCGACGAATTAAAGGGTCTAGTAATGCTTTGTTCGATGTAATGTGCCGCTTGCTCGCTTAAATAATAGGACCGGGAGTGAAGCCTTTCCCTAATGCCATTCTGAAGCTGGACAAGAAACTGATTGAATACAGCATACAGCTCAAAGGAATGCTGGCGTACAAGCGATGTATGAATTTCGACCATACGATCCAGCAATGGGATGAGCGGCCTTAGCTCAACAACGGAGTGCTTGGGCAAATGAAGGGTTGCCGTCTGCGCGGTCAATGTTTCATTATTGCCTGCAGCTAAAGGCTGAGGCCAGTTCATATGCTCGCTGGAGATGGTGCTTGCTTCCCGGTCATAAATAAAATGCAGCCAGTATACTTCGGACAATTCATCTGAAGCGCGGTAGCCGCGATGTATTTTATTGGGCTCTAGAATGAGTATGCTGCCCTTTGTCAGCTCGTAGCAAATATCGTCTTCCTCAATATAAATTGCGCCACTGACAACAATTAATAAATCATAGAGCTGAAATTTACGTTTGGCATGGATCGTTCCCGAATGCCACAAAGCATGGCCTACTGTTGCAAGCAGCGGCAGCGGCGGCACTTGAAATTCAATCACCTGCATAACTACACCTCCAAAAAAATCGATATTGTGCTATAAATAGTCGATATCGTTAGCTGTTGGCTTTATTTAATGATACTACAATAGTAGATATCAGCATACTATTGGAGGTAGATTCAATGCGTTTTCGCCAAGTTCATCTCGATTTTCATACTTCAGAGGCAATTGAAGGAATCGGCAGCTCTTTTTCTAAAAAACAATTTCAAGAAATGTTGATGCTGGGACGCGTAGATTCAATTACCGTTTTCGCGAAATGCCATCATGGCTGGGCCTATCATCCCAGCAAGGCAAATGACATGCATCCGCAGCTTGATTTCGATTTGCTTGGCGCCCAAATCGAAGCGGCGCACGAAATCAACGTCCTTACCCCCATTTATATCTCAGCAGGATTGGATGAGAAATTAGCTCGCCGCCGTCCGCAATGGCTCATTCGCGACCAACAGGAAAAATTAAATTGGGCGTCCGATTTCATGTCTGCCGGCTACCATCAATTTTGTATGAATACACCCTATTTGGATGTGCTTGTGGAGCAGGTAGCTGAAGTTGTCCGAAGCTATGATGCTGACGGTATTTTCCTCGATATCGTAGGCATTAGAAAATGCTATTGCCAATTCTGTGTAGCGAAAATTCGCGAGCGCGGATCCGATCCCCGCAATTTGGCTGATATGAAGCTGATGTGGGAAGAAACCTATCATACCTATACAAAGCGTATTAACGAAACTATTCATGGTATAAAAAGAAATCTACCTATCTTCCATAATAGCGGCCATATTACTAGAGGCCGGCGTGATCTCGCGCATAAAAATACGCATCTGGAGCTGGAATCGTTGCCGACAGGCGGCTGGGGGTATGACCACTTCCCGTTATCAGCCCGCTATGCACAAACGCTTGGCATGAATGTGCTCGGCATGACAGGCAAATTCCATGAATCCTGGGGTGAGTTTGGGGGCTATAAGCATCCGAATGCGCTTCGCTATGAAACAGCGCTCAGTCTCGCTAATGGATCAGGATGCTCCATTGGCGATCAGCTTCACCCTGCAGGTCTGATGGATAAGGCGACCTACTCTTTAATTGGAGCTGCATACAAAGAAGTAGAAGCCAAGGAGGCCTGGTGCACGGATACATCAGCCATTAGTGAAATTGCGCTGCTATCATTCGAAGCTATATCTTCTTTCACTCGTGCAGAGGGGCAGCGTGTTAATAAATATGCAGATGTCGGTGCGGCGCGCGTGCTGCTGGAAGGCCACTATCTATTTGATGTTATTGATATGGAAGCAGATTTCAGCCCATACAAAGTTATTATTTTGCCTGATGCAATTGTCAATTCCGATCTGCTTATGCAAAAAATAAATGCTTTCTTGGCAGGCGGCGGGAAGCTGCTTGCTTCAGGAAAGTCCGGCCTTGATGAAGAAGAAACAAGCTTTGCATGGGACTTTGGCGCCAATTGGAACGGAATGGCAGATTCCTGCCCTTCTTATTTCCTTCCAGAGTTTCCGCTTCAAGCATTGGAGCAAGCTTCCTTCGTCATGTATACAGAGGCACAGCATATAAGTCTTGCTGATGCCGGCATCGCTCACGGTACGAGAGAAGATTCCTATTTCAACCGTGATCTGTTTACATTCTGCTCACATCGTCATACGCCATCGACCTTGCAGCCAGCCGGCATAGGCATGTCAGAAGGCAAGGACGGCATCTACATCGCTTGGAATGTATTTGAGGAGTACGCGACCAAGGGCAGCTTGCATGTGAAGGAGATGGTCTGCTTTGCACTTGATCAGCTGCTGCCAAACAAGAAGCTCGTAACGAATCTGCCGGCGCAAGGCATAACGACACTGCAAGCCCAGCCGGCAGCTAACCGCTGGATAAACCATCTTCTCTATGCCGCACCCGTTAAGAGAGGACTTGATATCGAGGTAATTGAGGATTTGTTACCGCTGCGTAATATCGAAGTGGCAATCGAAGCACAGGAGCCTGTGCAAGAAGTTTATCTGGCTCCGCAGCTTGCTCCTCTTCCTTTTACCCAAGCGGATGGTATTGTTCGCTATACCGTTCCCGAATGGGCTTGTCATCAAATGATCGTGCTGCAGTTTTAGCTTAATTGCTTATTTTTAAAACAAAACGAGCTGAAGAGTCTTCTTCAGCTCGTTTTGTTCATTTTATTTAACGCTCACTGTCATTATCGACATAAGGACCTGTCGTTCGGCGGACTACAAGCTCAGGAAGCAAAATAACACGCTGCTTATTCAGCTTTTCCCCGCTTATTTGATGTACGAGCAGCTCGATGACCTTGCTGCCCATCTCACGGATCGGCTGTGCAATCGTAGTAAGCGGCGGGTCTACTATTGTTGCAAGAATCGTATTATCGAACCCGATGACGGACAATTGATCGGGAATGATGACGCCTCGCTCGCGTGCAGCTTGAACGGCTCCTATTGCAAGGAGATCGTTGCAGGCAAAAATGGCAGTCGGCGGATGCGGCTGGTCGAGCAGCGCCCCTGCTTCCCGCTTGCCACCATCAATCGTAAAGTCGCTAATTCGAATAAGCTGCTCATCATAGATGAGCTCATATTCCTCAATTGCAAGGCGGTAGCCGCGTACGCGCTCGCTGCTGCTCATAACCTTTAAATCCTCGGCAATGACGGCGATGCGCCGATGACCGCTGGCAAGCAAATGAGAGGCTGCCTGATAGCCGCCCATAAAATCATCAACAAGAACAGTATCGACGGCCAGCGTAGGCATGTCACGAGCTATAAGCGCGATCGGCATGCGTGCCTCCAGCATATCCTTCAATCGTTTGTCATTCCATGCGCCAGTTGCGAGCACGATACCGTCCACGCTTTTCTGCTGCAGCAGCGCAATATATTCGGCTTCCTTCTCCCATTTATTATCTGTGCTGCAAATGACTAGGTTATAGCCCAGCTCATGAGCGCGATCCTCCGCGCTTCGTGCTATTTCTGCAAAAAAAGGATTCGCTATATCAGGTATAAGCATACCGATCGTAAATGTATTTTTTCCGGTTAGCGCAGACGCCACAACACTCGGCTGATAGCCCATTTCGTCCATAATGGCTGTTACACGCCTGCGCGTCTCATCGCTTATGCGACCTGTATGATTCAAAACTTTAGAAACAGTGGCAATTGACACCCCTGCTTTTTGAGCGACATTATAAATAGTGGGCTTCATTGTTCAGTCCAGGTCCCTTCATGCTTTTACGTGCCATAAAACATAGTAGTTACATTTTAAACCAAAAAGTTTTGGCAGGCAATGAACAAGGCGCAGAAATCCGTGCTGTACTGAACTTCATCAAGAGCCACCTTTATATCGGAATCTTCAATCCACTGCCCGACAGTCACATTTTGCTTAAAAGGCGCTTGATTCGTCTCGGTATTTCTTCAGCCAGTTCATTCCATTCCATATATAGGCTGACGGGGATCCGATACGGTTGAAATTGCATGGATGGCTTAAATTTGAACGATTGTAAATAAGCGGCTGCCTTTTGATCGATTTCTTCATTAGTATTGTACGAGCCGGCTAATAGGTCCGGGACCATCAGGCCGCCCTTCCCTGCATTTTCATTTGTTTCCTGATATAAATTCGGAATCTTTCTAAGCTCATCCACTGATGATGCGAAGGCGTGCTTGCCAGGCTGTGAATAAATTTCGACATGCGTTCGTTGCTGTATATTCTGCCCGCCAGCCAGCAGCACATTGTTATAATCCCCATGATAGCTGGCTTCAGCGTATACGACCTCTCCCTCATGTCCGACATAAACCCAAAAATGCTCCAGCTCATACATATGCACAATATCGTAATCAAAATAAATGGCATACTCAATAACAAAGCTTACTTGAGAGGGATCAAACGTAATGTAACGCTTTAACATAGAAGGCGATTGGCACGCCTCCTTGATTATGGTGGCGCCGACCAAAACAGGGAAAAAAGGTTCCTTTTCATCAAAATAAATGATCGGACTGTATCGATCCAGCAGTTCTACGTCCATCTTCACACATTCCCTTCCTCGTTCGTTGGAATCTGCTCCTGCGACTTAATTACGAACGACCATCATCTTTTTTCGCGTATAAAACTCCACGCCATCTTTGCCGTTCGCATGCAAATCGCCATAGAATGATTTTTTATAGCCGGAAAAGGGGAAAAATGCCATGGGCGCCGGCACGCCTACATTAACGCCCAGCATCCCTGCATCGATATTTTCACGGAACTGGCGAATAGCTTGCGCGCTGTCGGTAAAAATACAGCTTCCATTAGCGAATTCGGATTGATTGGCGATAGCTATCGCTTCCTCCAACGACTCCGCTCTAACGATGGATAGCACAGGAGCAAATATTTCATCCTTCCAAATGGATGAGCCCGGCTTCACATGATCAAATATCGTTGGGCCTACAAAATAGCCCGCTCCGTTTGCTGCCTCGCATTGCCTGCCGTCAAGCAGCAGCTGAGCTCCCTCAGCTACTCCCTTCTCGATATAGCCCAAGGTGCGCGCTTTGTGAGAGTCGCGAATGACAGGACCAAGAAATACGCCTCTATCCATGCCGTTGCCGATTGCCAGCTGAGCAGCGGAAGCGACTAAGCGAGCAGTCAGCTCATCGGCAGCCGAACCGACCGCAACGACAACCGAGCAGGCCATGCAGCGTTCACCTGCAGAGCCAAAGGCGGCATTGACGATTTCTTTTACCGTCAGCTCCATATTAGCATCTGGAAGAACAAGGGTATGATTTTTGGCTCCGCCAAGTGCTTGCACACGCTTGCCCTGTGCCGCTGCAGATTTATATACATATTCAGCAACGGGCTGTGAGCCTACAAACGAAATAGCCGCGACCTTTGGATGCTCCAGCAGACGGTTGACTACGTCATGCGCTCCATGCACAATATTTAGCACACCATCAGGCAGACCCGCTTCCGCCATCAGCTCGGCAAGCCGATTCGCTAGCAGAGGCGTTCTTTCGGAAGGCTTCAGCACAAACGTATTGCCGCAAGCAATCGCCAGCGGAAACATCCAGCAAGGCACCATCATTGGGAAATTAAACGGCGTAATGCCTCCAACCACCCCTATCGGATAGCGGTACATTGCCGATTCAAGGCCGGTTGCAATATCGGGCAGGACGCTGCCCATCATAAGTGTGGGCGCTCCGGCAGCGAACTCTACACACTCTATGCCGCGCAGCACCTCGCCATAAGCTTCGGCGTAGCTTTTGCCATTTTCTTGTGTAATTAGTTTAGCAAGCGGGTCCCAATTATCGACTAATAGCTGCTGATATTTAAATAAAATACGGGCGCGGCGCGGAACAGCCGTCTTTTTCCAGCTTTCAAAAGCTGCCGAAGCTGCAGCGACTGCTTTATCTACGTCTTCCTGCGCAGATAGCGGCACTATGGCGATTGCTTCACCTGTTGCTGGGTTGGGGATAACATCCGCGCTGGAGGTGCTGGCATCTACCCACTGTCCTCCTATAAAATTTTGCAGCCTCAAAACAGAATTAGGTGCCGTCATAAGCTACCGCTCCATTCTCTTTATTGTCACGCAGCACTTGCTCGATTTGCTCAATCGTAGGCATAGCATCAGAACAGCTATGGCTTGCTACAACAATTGACGCTGCTGCACTGCCATACAGCTGGCATCGTTCTATCGGCCAGCCTTGCAACAAGCTGTAGATGAACGCGCCGGCAAAGGAATCGCCCGCTCCAAATGTCTTGACGACGTTGGCAGGAAATGTGCGCCCGCGTATAGCTTCACCGCCGCGCGTATAGGCAGTCGAGCCGTCACCGCCACGTTTAATGAGCACAAGCTTTGCATTTTTGGCTAGCCAATAACTTGCCGTTGCATCATCCTTGCCGCTGTAATCCTGCTTATTGTCCTCCATCAGATCGAACTCTTCTCTGCCGCCGAATATAATATCGCTTTGCTCTGCGACCAGCTTGCAGTACACAGATTTTTCGTCATCTGACTGCCAGCTGTACGGACGGTAATCGATATCAAATATAATAACTGCCCCATGCTTGCGAGCAAGCTCGATCGCTCGAAATACCGCTTCGCGGGACGGGCTCTTGGCAAGTGCCGTTCCTGATATAAGCAGTGATTTGGTTTTACTGATCAATTCCTCCTGGATATCAGCAGGCTCTAGCAGCAAATCGGCTGCATGATCACGATACATCATAATACTGCATTCCGCAGGGGATTTAATTTCTGTAAAAGCAAGTCCTGTCACACTTCCAGAATAATCCGTAATGACATTGGACGTATCAATATGCTGCCGATCCAAATAATTCGCGATAAATCTTCCATGCTGATCATTGGCTATTCTTCCAATAAAAGCAGTGCGCATGCCAAGCCGCGCCAGCGCGATTGTAATGTTGGCTGGCGAGCCGCCCACATATTTCGTAAAGGTCATCGTCTCCTCCATCGGACGATGAATTTCGTTGGCATTGAGATCGATGCATAAACGGCCAAGACCAATGAAGTCGATGCTTCGATCTACAGGAAAACGAATGTCATTTGTCGACATAATTTATAGCTCCTCTCTGTTCACTCAGGCTTTGGCGTACCGAATAACCATTCATGCTCGGGATCATTATGAAATCGCCATTGCCTGGCGGGGCCAGCCATCACATTTAAATAATAAACCTCATAGCCCGGCGGCGCAGATACCGGGTGGTAGCCGCGCGGGACAAGAACGGCATCGCCATTTCTCGGCACTAACGCTTCATCGAGTGTACGATCATCGGTATACACGCGCTGCATAGCAAATCCATGCTCGGGGTTCATTTTGTAATAATACGTTTCCTCTAATAAAGATTCTTGAGGCAGGTTGAGCTGATCATGTTTATGAGGCGGATAGCTGGACCAATGGCCTGCCGGTGTGAACACCTCTACAACTAATAAATGATCAGCGGGCTCAGTTTCCGGCAGTATATTATGAATCGTACGTTCCATGACGCCATGTCCTCGCTGAGAAACACCAACATCCTGCGGTCTAATTAATCTGGCCGGATAAGCTCCCTTGCCGGGAGCCGTGCAGATAGCAAGCTCCAATTTAGTTATAGCTTTGATTGCAACCGCATCATGCGGCGGAGCATAGACCGCATAGGGCGGCTTTTGCTCAAATACTGACATCCGCTCACCGATCGCTGTCCAGCTTTCTGTTTTCGTTGCTGCGTTTGCAACGCCCGTCAGCAGCACGATACAAACCTCTTTATTTTCGGTTTCAAAACAATAGGTTTGCCCGGCGTTCAATGTGATCACTTGAAATCCGACATACTCCCAGCCTGCACTCTCAGGAGTAATCGACAATACTAACCCGCCAGAGTCAGGCTTATTGCTGCTTGAGACGATGAGTTTAGACATGCTGCATCACCTCCAGCCTAACGGGAACGCCGTCACGAAGAGATTGGCGCGCAGCTTCCGCGATTCTCTCGGCCTGCAGCCCATCGAAACCGCTGACAGGAACAGGCGTTCCTTGCTGTATACTGCTGCAAAACTGAATAACCTCCTCGCGAAAGGCATCGCGATATCGCTCCAGAAAGAACAGCAGCGGCTTATCTCTATGCACGCCGTGCTCTGTCATGATTTCCGCACTGTTAGAAAAATCATTCGACACCGTTATACAGCCTTCCGAACCAAACACCTCTACTCGCTGATCATAACCATAAGCCGCTTTACGGCTATTATCGATAATGCCCAATGCGCCATTGGCGAAGGTGAGTGTTATGACGGCCGTATCGATATCCCCAAGCTCTTCAAAGACAGAGTCAACCAGTACGGCCCCCTTTGCATATACTTCAACGACTTCTGATGCCGCCAAGTATCTGGCCATATCGAAATCATGAATCGACATATCCATAAACAACCCCCCAGATGAACGGATATACGTCTCAGTCGGCGGATAAGGATCTCTTGATGTTATTTTAATCAAATGCGGCATGCCCGCCTGGCCTTGCTCCACCAGCTCTCGCACACGCTTGAAATTATGATCAAATCTTCGATTAAAGCCGACCTGCAGCTGAACGCCTGCTTTGTAGACCTCATTAAGCACCTCTTTAGTTGAAGCGGGATCAAAGCTAAGCGGCTTCTCGCAAAAAATATGCTTGCCTGCTTGCGCTGCTTTTCTAACAATTGGCAAATGGCTCTCTGTAGGGGAACACACAA
This sequence comes from Paenibacillus sp. IITD108, assembly GCF_036541265.1. Lineage (NCBI taxonomy): Bacteria > Bacillati > Bacillota > Bacilli > Caryophanales > Paenibacillaceae > Paenibacillus > Paenibacillus sp. IITD108. The sequence goes on from NZ_JAZHCT010000005.1 coordinate 69,503, forward strand.
ACACCGCTTCTAATTCTTTATCAGCAAGCAATTGCTCATAATCTGTTGTAATGATTGCTACACCGAGGCTCCTTGCCCATTCTTGCCACCCTGCCTCTGGACTAATATCCGACACTGCTGCAATTTCAATTTGCGGCAGCTGCAGCATGTTTAGAATATGCAATCTGCCTATTCTGCCTGTTCCAATGACGCCGATCTTTAGTTTTTTCATAGGCTGGCCCCGCTTTCATGGAATAGATAAATATTGCTTAGCCAATTTCGCATATGCAACCGGATCGGCCCTTGCAGGATCCTGTTCGGCTTCAATAATGATCCAGCCGTCATATCCCCGTTCATTCAGCTCCTGCATGATAGGCACAAAATCAATGCATCCGTCCCCGGGCACAGTAAACAATCCTTCGATAACCGCGTCTGTAAAAGGAATCGCTTCCTCTTGCTTCCGCTGTCTTACATGCTTCCGCACATCCTTTAGATGAATATAAGCGATCCGATCATAATAGGTGTGCAGCAGCTCTAGCGGATCAATGCCGCCGTAATAGGCATGGCCGGAATCAAAAAGTAAATGAACAAGGGCAGGATCGGTCGAATCCATTAATCGCTGAATGGCTTGCGGCCCCTCTATAACCGTCTCCGCATGATAATGATAAACGAGCTTCATACCCAGCTGCTTACAATAGCGCCCCGCTTCATGCATGCCAAAAATAAGATGCTCCCATTCCTGTTCATCAAGCTCCAGCTGCCTGCTCCTCTCCTCTGTACGCGGGTCTGAAAAACCATACGATACCTCGCATACTACCGCATGCCGGCAGCCCATTTCATGAAGAAAGTCAGCATGGTTGCGAAAGGCAGCCAGCTCTTCTTCCAGCAGCTCAGGCTGGCTGAACATAACCGATTTCCACTGCGAGGTCAGCACCAGGCCATATTGGGCCAGCTTGCTCTTCAATTCTGCTGCGGGCTTCGGGAATTTGCGGCACATTTCTGTTCCTTTAAAGCCAAGCAGCGACATTTCCGACAATACTTGGTCACAGGTATAGTGGTCTCCGACTGAAAGGACATCTTCATTCACCCAATTAATCGCCGATATACCGAACTGGTAACGCATAACTCTTCTCCTTCCTTTCCATTAGAAGCTTTAGAAGCGTCTTGCAGATTCTAGTTTCTTTTGCAGCTTGCCATAAGCTTGCTGAACTTGATTATTTTCCGAAACCTCTGCAACACCTACATGCCACCACGAATCATAGCCGCTTGTTCCCGTGCCGGGCAGCACCTTAATATCTATTAAAGTACTTGTCGTCTCCAGCTTGGCAAGTTCAAGCGCTTCAGCTAGCTGGTCAGCAGTATGTGCAGTATAAGCCTTTGCACCTACGCTTCTCGCATAAGCAGCAAAGTCAATCGGCATATACGCTCCGCTTAATTGTTCCTGCTGGCGATAACGAAATTCATTGCCAAAGCTGCCGCTTCCATGATCTCGCTGCAAGTTATGAATACATTGAAAACCATGATTATCAAACAATAAGACCGTTATTTTTTTGTTCTCCTGCAAGCTTGTAACAAGCTCCGAATGCAGCATCAGATAGCTTCCATCACCGACAAGCGCATAAACCTCCCGATCAGGCTCGGCAAGCTTCACGCCAAAAGCGCCCGCCACCTCATAGCCCATACAAGAAAAGCCATATTCCATATGATAGGTTTTAGGTATTGAACAACGCCATAAGCGATGCAAATCTCCTGGCAGGCTGCCTGCTGCGCCTACAATGATATCTTCGCTGTTGATAAAGGAATTAATGATGCCCAGCGCTCTCGTTTGCGTGAGACCATCTTTATGCTCAAGCTCATATAATCGATCAACCTCAGCATGCCATTCCTCTTTCATTTGCAATAGCTTATTTGGCTTGTATTTGTTTTCATACCCGCTTTGATTAAGCGCTTTACCAAGCGCAATTAATCCTTCTTTGGCATCAGCAACAATCGGGCATGCTTGCCATTTCACAGCATCTGCTGCACCTATATTAATCGTAATCACGTCAGCATCCGAACGAAAGGCTGTTTTGGACTCTGTAGTGAAATCTGCTAGTCTCGTTCCTACTGCAATGACAGCATCCGCTTCATGCAGCAAACGATTAGCTGCAGCCGTGCCAGTAACGCCTACACCGCCAAAGGCGAGCGGATGCGTCCAGGGCATAGCACTCTTCCCTGCTTGCGTCTCCAGTACAGGGATGCCTGTCGCTTTTGCAAATTGCTGCAGTTCTTCTGCTGCGCCGGAATAATGAACACCGCCACCGCAAATAAGGACTGGCTTCTTCTTGCTGCTCAATAAGGCAGCAGCACGATGGACAGCGGACTGTGCTGCAGGACGCCGATCGGCCATATGCATGCGGTCAGCAAAAAAGTCCGCCGGGTAATCAAAAGCCTCACATTGCACATCTTGCGGCAAGCATAACGTTACTGCACCTGTATCTGCGGGATCGGCAAGCACCCGCATTGCTTGATTCAAAGCTGACATCAGCTGCTCAGGCCTCGTAATTCGGTCCCAATACCTGCTTACAGGTTTAAATGCATCATTGACACTTATTGAATAGTCCATAGGATGCTCAAGCTGCTGCAATACGGGATCTGGCTGTCTGGAAGCAAATACATCTCCGGGAAGCAGAAGCAGCGGTATACGATTAATGGTTGCTGTACCTGCTGCTGTTACCATATTTAGTGCGCCCGGACCTATGGAGGAGGTACAAGCAAACGCTTGCAATCGATTTTGTTGTTTGGCATAAGCAATTGCCGCATTTGCCATCCCCTGCTCATTCTTGCCTTGAATGAATGTAAAATCAGCGAGCTCGCCCTGCTGCTGCGCTTGTTCAAGTGCCTGCCCGATGCCTGTTACATTGCCATGTCCAAAAATCCCCATTATTCCTTTTAAAAACTTGTGCCGCTCGCCATCCCTAACCAAATATTGATGGTTCAAAAAGCGAATCAATGCTTGAGCCATTGTCAGTCGTACGGTGTCCAAAGTATTCCCTCCTTTTCAAATGATTAAGCGCTTACCCTACATAATAACTGCATGCTGCGAACTTCGCAATACTATATTTTCAAATGATTGTTATTTTACTGCCAGCAAGCAAACGATCAATAGGCATGGCATTACACGGCTACCATACGAATATCGTACATAGAAATTCTAGAGCCTCTCCATGGTTTTTCTTCGCTTTTCTATTTAAACTGTTATTATATAAAGCTTACAACTTTCGAGGTGATTTATATGAATATTATATCCAGCAAGCAAAGCAGTTCTCTTTGGAATCATACAGAGCTGTATGTTAAAAGATGCAGTAATAAACGCTCCTATCGAATCTATATTGCGGTTCCTGGCACTCCCCCGCCGCTAGCAGGTTATCCGGTCATCTACTTGCTAGACGCCAACTCCGTTTTTGGCACGATGACTGAAGCGATGCGCCTGCAATCACGCAGACCGGAGGTCACTGGAGTGCAGCCGTCCATAATTGTTGGAGTAGGGTACCCGTCTGCTGAACCATTTCCAGCTGAAAGACATTATGACTTTACGAAGACAACGCCTGACAATGAGCTTCCTCCGCATCCTGCAGGCGGTCAATGGCCTGAGCAAGGCGGAGCTGATGATTTTCTAAATTTTATCGAAGAAGAGCTTCAGCCTTATATTAGAAAAAACTATATGATAGATGGGATGCAGCAGACAATTTTCGGACATTCCTTGGGCGGGCTTTTTGTGCTCCACACACTGTTCAATAAACCTCATCTGTTCTCATGCTATATCGCAGGCAGTCCATCTATTCATTGGAACAAACATAGCTTGTCAGCTTCTGAGCAGCAATTTGCTAAGCGGATTCATCAAGCGCCGCTCCCCATCCGCTTGCTGATCGCAGTCGGCGAATTAGAACAATCCCATAAAAGCGGCATGTTCAGCAATGCCAAGCAGCTGGCAGCTCGGCTAGAGGTACAAAGTGAGCATGGCCTGCACGTTAAATATAAGGAATTTTCAGGAGAAGGCCACATTTCAATCTTGCCTTCGCTTATTAGCAGGGCCATTCGCTTCCCATTGGAAAGTACAGATTTTCGATAAGTTATCATTAGTGGCGATAGAGATCTCGCTATTGTTGAGCGAGCACTAACGGGCCTGCGCTAACTGTATTTCCTCAGGCAGTTGAAAAAGTATAAAATGGAGTATGGACATATGTTTGCAGGTAGTAGCTAAGTACATTTTGTGCATTTAGATTCATTGAACTACCCTTTATTTCGCGAAATGAGCCAAACTAAAAGTAGTTTTTCCCTTTAGAATCATAAAAAAGCCAAATTTCTTAAAACTAAGTACAAGAAATCAGCGTGTTGAAAAAGCTCCGCAGCAGCTTAATAGCCCGGATAACGGACCTAAAGTAGTCAACGGGAAGCCGTCGATTCGTTGTAGCATCCTTTTAGAATTGTGACGGAACTGAGAGGCTCTATTTAGCAATAAAAAGGGGGTTTAAATCTGTAACGGAACTGTGGTGAGCTATATGTCATCTTTCCCCGTTTAGGTAGTGAATTTGAGTAAATAAGGTTTCTCAGTTCCTTTAGATTTTAGAATAAGCTGATTTCCGTACAATAGCGTGTCTCAGTTCCGTTAGCTTTTTCAACGGCCTGAAGAATTGCATTTAGCTTTAGTTTCGGCTTGGTTGCCCACAATGACAGTCCCACCTAAATGCGATAGATCTTCACTTCATTCGTTTTGGTATACTAGCATTTCTAAAAATTCATCCCTCGTCTTTAAGGGTTCACACAGTAAACAAACCTCCCCCAAGACTAGCAGCCAGCCTGTCTTAAGGGGAGGTTTGTAACATTTATGCGGTGCGTCCTTTTTTTCGATAAAGCAATAATATGAAATAAGGCACTCCAATGATCGCTATAACGATGCCGACCGCCAGCTCGGCTGGGGCAAAGACCGTTTTGCCTATATAATCCGCTGTTACGACTAGAAGTGCGCCTATTAACGCACATACCGGTATCATCCGCTTATGCTTATGGCCTGTCAGACGCCTGGCGATATGCGGAGCTATTAACCCGATAAAGCCAATGCCGCCAGCTACCGATACACAAGCACTGACTAGCCCGATGCAGCACAGCAGCAGGAGCGCCTTCTCTTTCTCCACAGCAACTCCCAAATTTCTTGTCGTCGTGTCATCGAGCGTGAACACATCTAAAATGGAAGACTTGTAGTATATAACGGGAACAAGAATAACGATCCACGGCAATACGGATATAATGTACTTCCAGTTAGCGTTATAAATGCTGCCAGCACTCCATACGGTAGCCATTTCAAAGTCATTCGCATTCATTTTAAGACTGATGTACAAAGAAATAGCTCCCATTCCAGAAGCAATCGCAATACCAGTGAGCAAAAAGCGCTGCGATTCCAGCCTGCCGTTTTGCCAGGAGAACAGATAAATTAACAGAGCAGCGAGCAATCCGCCTACCATGCCAAAAAGCGGCATCATCATCGCCGTCCCTGTTCCGATACCTTTTACTTGTCCTTGGAAGAAAAATAAGAAAATAACGATAGCAGCTCCTGCACCAGCATTAATTCCTAGCACGCCTGGATCTGCCAGGCCATTACCCGTCGTGCTCTGTAAAACAGCACCAGCAATGCCTAGCCCGGAGCCAACAAGCAAAGCAATAATAATGCGCGGCAGCCGGAATTGAAGCACGACCAAATTTTGATCATCATCCGAGTTCAGATGCAGCAAGCTTTTCATGATATCCATAACTGATATATTAAAGCTTCCGCTAGTAAGACTTAAATAAATAGCCAGCACAAGCAGCATAAGCAGCACCAGCATTAGCAAGGCAAATTGTGAATAGGAATGTTTTTTAAGCAGCCTTTTCAACCTTTCCGCCTCCCTTCCTACGAATCAAATATAGAAAGAAAGGTACGCCAATGACCGCAGTTACAACACCGATCGGCGTTTCAAACGGATAATTGATAAATCGGCTCAACACATCGCAAAAAGCAAGAAATACAGCTCCTATTACTGCTGAGCATGGAATAATTTTTCGATAATCAGCACCTGTTAAAAATTTGGCTATATGAGGAATAATTAACCCGACAAAACCAATTTTTCCTGCAAGCGCTACGGAAAGTCCCGTCAGTATTACCACATTTATGGTCGCCAAAAGCTTGATCATGACCGTTTTTTGACCTAATCCCGCTGCAACGTCCTCTCCCAACGATAATAGTGTAATGGATTTAGACAGAACCATAGCCAATATGAACCCTATGATAGCAAATGGAATAGCAAGCTTAATCAGAGTCGGATCTATTTGATGTAAGCGGGCGTTATACCAAAAGCTTACATTTTGCGAGATTTGGAAATACATAGCCAGTGCAGCTGAAATACTGCTTAGAAAGGTTCCGATAATCGTTCCTAATATAGCCAGCCGTACAGGTGACAGCCCGCCAGGAATCAATGAGGCCAGCCCGAATACAATGACAACGCTAAATGCAGAACCAAGGAAGGAATAGCCGACCATGCCAAGTGAGGATGTGCCCGGAAGCACGATCATACAAACTGTAATTGCAAAAGCCGAGCCGTCCGATACGCCCATAATGGAAGGGGATGCAAGATAATTTCTTGTCATCCCCTGCATTAATGCCCCTGATATCGCTAAAAATGCGCCGATTAATAATGAACCTATTGCTCGTGGCAGCCTGGAATGCTTAATTATTTGATGGTTCACATTGTCTGGATCGAAATAACTTTACATGCGAAATGCTGCATTTCTTCGTTCGCAGCAGTTCAAATGCTTTTCTCGTGTTTTCAACCATGTGCCTTTGGATATTCGTCTTATAGATTCCTTCGGCTGTCCCTACATACATATAAATCTTTTGATCGGGCGAATATTGGTCAGCTTTACCCATAAACGGCATAAACCCTTCATACCAAAAGGAAGCTGATATGGCTCCAATAGCGCCAAATACTTGTGGATACAAATATGCTGCGTAAATAGAGATAAGACCGCCTAACGAGGCACCCATTATAGCTGTGCCTGTAAAAGAGGAGTCCGTATTGTATTCGGCATCGATATATGGCTTTAAATCATGAACGATAAAGCTTAAGTACCGGTCCCCTTTCCCGCCAAAGTCGTTAAATCTCTCTGTCAGAGCCGGAGCAGGCCAAGGTGTGTAATCATCATTGCGCTGCGCAGATTCAATGCCTACTAAAATGACTTCCTTCAGCTTGCTTTCTGACATCCATTGTTCCATTGTGTCTAGGCTGTTCGTTCCAGCGCAGAATAGATCACAGCCGTCCTGAACATAGACAACGGGAAAAGCGCTCCAGCTTTCCTTATAGCTCGGAGGCGTATAAATCCACAGCCTTCTGTCCATAAAGATTTGTTCGCTTACATTTCCCCTCAACATGTGCCCCTTCTTCCACCCTCCAAATAAAAAATGAGAACAATCAACTATAATGATAATCATTCTCAATAAATTATAAGCGAACATGGATTGTAGTAACATGGACTATTTACGGTTTTCGTTTGCAGTATCTCCATACAGCAGCTTTAATAGATCATCTATCATGCGATCGCAAGCATATGCTGAATATTCACGCCAAGGATCTGATAAAATTTCATACATTTGATTTTTTCTTACCGCTTTCAAATTAGCCCACTGCGGAAGTGATTGAAAAGTCTGCCAATGCTCAAGCGTTTCCGTTTCCTGACAAATATTAAGCAAAATATGATCAGGATCGCTAAGCGCCAATTGCTCTATCGTTACGTTACGATTGAAGCTGCAGCATTCCAAATGCTCTGCTTCGTTCAGCTGCAATTCTTCGTATATGAGCTCTCTCATTCCTCTAGTATGGCAGTAATAGCAGCTATTTTTATACATGCTCAAAACAAGCACGGTTTCCTTCTGCAGCTTTTGCTTTAATAATTGTCTCGCATGCTGCAGCTTCTGCTCATAATGCTCCAGCCAACGCCGTGCCTCCTGCTGTGCCCCTGCCTGCTCAGCTACCCAAAGCAGCTGCTCGCGCCAATTGCCAGATTGAACAGAAAGAGCTGCTACCGGTGCTATGCTCTCCAGCCGCTGCTTCTCCTCCGCATGAAGATGCTCTTCACTGCAAATGATCAGATCCGGCTTGTTAGCAGCCAATATGGACAAATTAGATTCCCAATCCAGATTATAGCGATAAGCGCTTAATTGCACCGGGATTTCCGATCGGTAACGTTTATAATAATAAGCTGTCCATTTTGGGTGCAGCGGTGCGGCAAATGGCAATATATCCAGTACGAGCAAATAACCGGCAATGGACGAATCATAAGCCGCAATTTTAGTTTTTCTTTTTTGCACATAAAATGCAGGAGAGACGCCTACCTGCTTCTTGAACATACGGCTGAAATAAAACTCATCATTATAGCCTACCTGATGCGCAATTTCGCGCAGTTTGGCACTAGATTGCGCCATCAGCTTTTTTGCCTGTTTAATTCTAATTTCTGTTACATATTCGATAGCGCTTTTTCCATACGCTTTTTTAAACAGCTCCACATAATATTTAGAACTTACCTCCGCCATATGCGCAAGCTGGTCTATTGTAATTGGCTCATAATAATTGCATTCCAAATAAGCTTTTGTTTTTTCAAGCGCGGAGCGCGTATCCGTCAAAGGCTTGCTGCCCGAGCACTTGAACATCTGATACAGCAGCTCATGGAACAACGATTGCGCATGAAATCTTTCTGCCGTCGACTCATGATGATGACAAGCATTTATTTGCTCGCACAATGGCAGCAGCTGTGTGCATGTATGCATTGCTATTTGGTCTTTCCACTCCAGCTTTTCGTATTGATTATCCGTCATTCCGTAATCAAATCTAAATAAATACAGCTCCTGCTGAAGAAACGCTGCTCACCTTGGCTTAGGAAACCGTTTCTCACTGAGATATAAACACAATATAAGTCTTCAAATTTTAATAACGATGATTTTTTTCAAAAAAAGCTCCTGCTCGATCTTATTATCGAGCAAGAGCCTCCTTCTACAAAATGAATAATGGCGAATTATTTATATTGCGAGGTTGTAAGTGGAATAAATACGGAGCCTTCTTTGGAAATATCGCCATAAACATATAATTCCTCTACTCCGCCAATATTCACTTCAATCGTTGTCAAGCCATCCTCTGCTTTAATAAGCTCTACTTCTTTCAATATAATATCTTTTTTAGAATCTTTAATGGTGAATTTTTCAATATCGGAGCCAATTGCTGCAACTTGCAGCTGCAATGTTTGATACTGTTTCTTTGGATACAGCATAAAGCTGCTGCTGCGGTTTCCAGTAGCGTTATCAAAAAAGACCTCTTTGTAATCCTTGCCCTTATAGGTAGTAAAGGCCGGGTCTTTAGTATGATACATATCTTTGAAGCCAACAGATAAAGCAGTGCCTTCGATTTTCTCTCCAAAAATAACGGTTCGTGTAGCTTGATCATAATCAACGGCTACCCCTAACGCATCTGCGACCGCTCTAACTGGAACGTAGTTGGCATTTTGATACAAAATGGGTACGATTGCATTGCCATTAACATCCTTCAGCTGCACTGGAGCCCCATCCACTTTAACTTTCACGTCGGGATTCAAGTACGCTTTTATTTCTTGCAGCTTGGTAGCAGCATAAGCACCTGTCCCCATACTCGCCAAAATCGTTACGCCTAAAACGGCGGCCATCGTTTTTTTCTTCAAAATATCCTCTCTCCTTCTAAATATATAAAAATGTATGCGTACTATTATATATATGGAAAGAGTTACTATACAAGTTAAGAAAGTACTATTTGGAGAGATTTAACAATAAATTTGCATGCAAATTTAAAATAGGCTCATTTATAATATTTTTTATGCTGTAGCTTCTGTTTTTTGCCGGACATAGACGGTCTGATTCTGATTTACCGCCTCTTCATGAGCAGCTCCAGTAAGCTCGAAAGGCAGACATAATGGAACGCCGGTGCGGGGATCTGGAATAATATCAGCTTCAATACCGAACACGGTTCGCAAAACGTCCTTCGTCATAACAACCTCTGGCGTCCCCTCGCTAATTAGCGTGCCATTTTTAATGGCAACCATATGCTGCGCAAAGCGGGTAGCGTGATTAAGATCATGAACAACCATCACAATCGTGCGTTTTTGCTCTTGGTTAAGCTGCTGCAGCAGCTTCAGCACCTCCAGCTGATGAGCCATATCCAAATAAGTAGTAGGTTCATCCAAGAAAAGCATGTTTGTGCCTTGCGCCAACGCCATCGCGATCCACGCCCGCTGACGCTGCCCTCCTGACAGCTGATCAACCGGACGATCATAGAAATCACCCATGCCGGTTACTTCTATCGCCCACTCGATCATCTTTTTATCCTCAGCTGTTAAAGAGCCGAAGCCCTTCTGATGCGGAAAGCGCCCATACCCGACTAGCTCAGAGACAGTAAGCCCATCCGGCGCAGTCGGATTTTGCGGCAGTATAGCGAGCTGTTTCGCTACTTCCTTGGTCGGTTGGCTATGAATCGATTTGCCATCAAGAAACACAGTTCCGCCTAGCGGCTTCATCATGCGGGCCATCGCTTTAAGAATCGTTGATTTCCCAGAACCATTCGCGCCGACAAGCGCTGTAATCTTTCCTTCCGGAATAGATAAGTTTAAATTGCTTACGATCAGCCGCTCCGAATAACCGATATCGAGCCTTTCTGTATAAATTCTCTTCATAACTTCTCACTCCTCTTTATGTAGATTCTTTATAATGTTTGAACAATAATAGCTTCCATTTCCTCACACTATATGTTGAGAAGGATTATCAATATCAATGTTAATATATCAAATCCGAAGAAGCTTCGCAACCCTAAAATTAATTGGACATCTGTACAATAGCTTGAAGACTCACTTGTTTTCATGAATAGCATTAGTAATACATGGTAACAATATGACTCAATTATAGTAAAAAATACTTTACGTATGGGGTAATCTGCATGATCAAAACAACTGGAAAAATTAGCTTCATACAACTTTTCATGGTCATCATGCTTTTTAACGGCTTACTCAGTCATGTAATCGTCAACCCGATTTTGCTTGAGGCTTCAAGAAGAGATGCATGGCTATCTGTTCTATTTGCTACTCTTTTATTTCTTCCATGGTGTGCTTTGCTTGTGTACATTATGAACAAATCAGGGAGACAAAAAATACAGCCTTGGCTCGCCGAGAAAACCTCTCCATTACTTTCTTGGCTTATACTGGCTCCAATTATTGCACAGCTATACTTAATTGGCGGTATGACCATTATTCAAACAACTCTGTGGACGGTATCTAATTACTTGCCGGCTACACCTCAATATGTGCTCATTCTCACTCTTCTCCTCGTAAGTCATTTTGCTGCCAGAAACGGCATACGTACAATTGCTATAGGAGCAGGCATATTGCTGCCAATCGTGGTTTGTCTCGGTTACTATGTTTCCTTTGCTAATATGCCGAATAAAGACTGGTTTTTATTGCTGCCTATGATGGAAGATGGCTGGGGGCGTGTTTTAAATGGCATGGTCTATATTGGCGGCGCCTTTATCGAACTGTCTCTGGTGCTTCTTCTTCAGCATCGCTTGTCTAAAAAGGTTAAAGTATGGCAAATGCTCTTGCTTGGCCTCGTTCTTGCCTATATTACACTCGGACCGGTAGTGGGTGCCATAACAGAATTCGGCCCTGATGAATCAGCTAAGCAAATGGTGTCTCCCTATGAACAGTGGAGGCTTGTAAAACTGGGTTCGTATATTGAGCATGTTGACTTTTTTTCTGTTTTTCAGTGGATCGCTGGGGCATCGGTGCGAATTAGTTTGGCTCAATTTTTATTGTATGATTTGATTGCTTTTAAAAAGCCAAAATCCCGCAACCGCTTTTTAGGTGTCATTACACTCAGCTATTTAGTTATCACGCTTTACATAAGCCGAAAACATACGTTTTATTTGGATTTATTTGAAAAGTATCTCGTTATCACTTTAATTATCACTTTGATACTAAGTGCAATATTGACTGTCATTGCTCTGTTTAGCAAATCTTCCAAGGAGGTGCAAAAATGAGTCAACAAGCTGATCTAGCCTCAGTCTGGACCGAGCAATCGCTTCGAGATATGTTCAGTAAAGCTTCTGATGTCAACATACGCTCCTTTCATTATAAGCATGAAGAAATAAGTTTCAGTATCATACTCGTTTTCTCGGAAGGGCTTTGCGATAGCTGGCAAATTATAGAGACTGTGCTTCCAGAATTAAATCAGCAGTTTCTAGAGGACAATTTCGAAGCACTGTTAGATGAGCAATCGATCGGTCCCTTGCCGCTTAAACGAATCGAAGCGAAGCAAGCCAAGGAAGACATGATAGATGCTATATTTGATGGCGATCTTGTGCTGGTTTTTCTAGAGTACAATTCTGTTTACAAGCTAAATATGAGCAATCGGCCAAAACGCTCCCCTGAAGAATCCAGTACAGAAATATCGATCAAAGGGCCCAAGGATGGCTTTGTTGAAGATATAACGACAAATATTGCGCTTATTAGAAAAAGAATCCGCAGCACCTCCTTATGCTGTGAATCATTTGTACTTGGCACACGAACAAAGACGAAAATTGGCTTACTATACTTCGACGATATTTTATCGCCAAAAATATTAGAAGAGGTACGAGAGCGCTTGAATAACATAGATGTCGATGGCATTTACAGCATAAACCAATTAGAGGATGAAATCGTCGATGTGAAATATCCTCTCTTTCCTTTGCTTGATACTACTGGCAGACCAGATTTCGTTGTGAGCGGCTTGCTGGCAGGCCGATTTGCCATCATTGTGGACGGCAACCCTCAGGCGCTAATCGGACCAGCTACATTCGGGCTGATACTAAAATCACCGGAGGATATGCATTTCAGCTTTCAATATGTATCTTTTGCCCGGATTATTCGAATAATCAGTTTTGTGTTGGCGCTGCTGCTTCCCGGGTTATGGGTCGCACTAACCGCTTTTCATCAGGACCAGATCCCTTTTCAATTTATGGCAACCATCGCCGTGTCGCGGCAAGGGCTTCCTCTGTCAGCCCAGATGGAAATGTTTGTCCTGCTCTTGCTGCTGGAAATATTCAGAGAAGCTGGCGTCCGCTTGCCAAGCTCGATCGGGCAGACGCTAACCGTAATCGGCGCTCTCGTTATCGGAGATGCTGCTATTAGGGCCGGTCTCGTGTCCCCTTCCGTAGTAGTCGTAGGATCGATTACAGCCGTAATGGGCGTAACGCTTGTCAATCAAACGCTTAGCACAATGGTCAGCGTTATACGCTTCACTCTGTTTCTTATATCATCCATTATCGGCATGTACGGCTTAATACTGGGCATTGTTTTGCTGATGTTTTATATGTCAAAAATTCATTCTTTTGGCGTACCTTATTTATCCCCTTTGTCGCCTCCCAATGTGGGAGATATATTAAGGGGGTACTTGAGAGCACCCTGGAACAAAATACGCTACCGCCCAAAAGCGCTGCATCCGATTGATCCCGATCATCAAGGGGAGGAAAAGGAATGAGAAAGAAAAGGTTACTTCTGCTGTTCTTGAACCTCTTCATTCTGTTATCGCTAACCTCCTGCTGGAATTCAAAGGATATTCAAAATATGGCTTATGTCACAGCTATCGGGTTCGATTATGCGGATAATCAATATACGACCTACGTGCAGGTACTAAATTTCTCAAACGTTGCTAAAGGCGAGGCTAATGCCATGGGTAAAAATGTTCCCAATTGGATTGGCAAAGGGACAGGCACTACAGTGACGGAGTCGTTCAACAGTATTTATGCTACCTCTCAATTAAGACTTTTTTGGGGACATGTAAAAGCGATCGTTTTAAGCGAACGCTTTTTAAAAGATATTGATCAAGTAGCTGAAACCTATGACATGGTCAATCGTTATCGTGAAATTCGCTATAACATACTGCTATATGGCACTACCGAATCGATGATCGATATCTTTTCACAAAAATCAAATTTGAATATAACACCTATCGAATCGCTGCTTGCGCAGCCGTCGCAAATATATTCTCAACGTTCCTATATACTGCCAGTATACGGCTACAAATTAATAGCAAGTCTGAATGAACCGTCAGGATTAGGCATTCTCCCTGCTTTATCGATTGACCACAACAACTGGTTTGAGGATAAAAAAGGAACGTCGATGTTTAGAATCAACGGCGCCTACTTTTACAATGAAAAAAAATATAGCGGGTACATGACAGCAAAACAGCTGGAGGGCTTCCGCTGGATGCAGCACAAGCTGGAACGCTCGCCAATCAACATCCCTGATGATAAAGATCCCGCAGCAGCAATTGTGCTGCAGAAACCAAAAACTAAAATCCATCATTACGAAAAAGACGGAAAAGTTAATTTTGATATAAAAATTTCCTTGCTGGCTTATGTCGACGAATTGATCAGAAATGAAACGAAAGAAAATATCGAGAAGCAGGCAGGCGAGGTTATAGCGAATCAAATTAGAGCGTCATTCGAAAAGGGAGTCGAGATTAAGGCAGACGTGTTAGAGCTCGGTTCGCGACTTTATCGAATGGACAATACGCTCTGGGAGAAACAGCACAGCAAAAACACATTTTTTCTTACGAAAGAATCACTTCGAAACGTTGAAGTAAAAGTAACCTTAATCCATTCAGGCAAATATAAGCTTAAAGTGGAGTAACTGTAACCGTGATATAAAAACAAGGGAGAATCGGACTTCTGATTCTCCCTTGTTGCTGCTTTATTTAGCTTCATTAGCTTGCTGTGCTGCTACGCCATCCCTCTCATCTCGCTTGGGCATAATGAAAGCAACAGCAATAATTACAATCGCAATAATCGCCGCTATCGTAAAAATGCGGTGCAGGCTCACCTGCAATATTGCAGGTTCAATTTCATTCGCTTTGCCTGTATGCAGCATTAATCCAAAAATCGTAATTCCGACTGTCTGACCAATCGTTCTAATAAAATTGTTGCTGGCCACTGCGGCTCCTCTCATTCTCATGCCTACAGCAGAAGTGACGGCTATCGTAATCGAGGTCGATATGAAGCCAAAGCCAAGCCCGCATAAAGCAGAATAGACGGCAAACCAAAGCATGGCGGAATCCGCATGCAGCGTCGTAAAGCCGAATGTACCGATCAACAAAATAATGGCGCCCAAAAAGCAAAGCTTCTTCAACCCTGCCCGAGCGATTAAGTTACCGGCAAGGATGGAACCAAGCGGCCAAGTAATAGACAATGGAATCATCATAATGCCGGAGTAAGTAGCAGACTTGTTATACACCCCTTGCATCCACAGCGGCAAGTAAAATGTTACAGCGACTACTAGAATGCAAAAAAGAAAGCTTTCCAAATTGGAAATGCTGATTGTTTTATTTTTGAACAGCTCTAGCGGAATCATCGGCTCCGGCGACTTCTTTTCAATGTAAATAAACCAAGCGAGCAAGCATACTGCCGCAAGCAACAAGGCCGCTATAAGCAGAACGCTGGCGGACGTATCGCCGCTTCCTCTTGTATCAATGAGCGACATCCCGTACAAAAAG
Organism: Paenibacillus sp. IITD108; assembly: GCF_036541265.1. Classification (NCBI taxonomy): domain Bacteria; kingdom Bacillati; phylum Bacillota; class Bacilli; order Caryophanales; family Paenibacillaceae; genus Paenibacillus; species Paenibacillus sp. IITD108. Next base: position 85,086 of record NZ_JAZHCT010000005.1, read on the forward strand.
CAAATCATCGCTAATGAAAAGACAATAACGCCCGGAAAATCGATATGCTGCTTTTTCTTTGCTATCGATTCCTTCAAAGAGCTGCTCAATAAGTAGATCGCCGCTATTCCAAATGGGATATTCATATAAAATATGGCGCGCCATGATACATAATCGACAAAAAGCCCGCCTACTAGCGGTCCGGATATACCTGCTATTCCCCATATGCTGGAAAGCCAGCCTTGGATTTTTGCACGCTGTTCGAAATTGTATAAATCCCCGATGATCGTATAGGGAATCGTAATAAGTGCGCCGGCGCCAAGACCTTGAACAGCCCGAAACCAGATAAGCTGGTCGATCGATTGGGCGAGCCCCGATAAAGCCGAGCCGGTTAAAAAAATAATCGCACCTGCAATAAAAACATTTTTGCGGCCATATAAATCTGATAGCTTGCCGAATATCGGCGTTGTAATGACTGTCGCAAGCAAATAAATAGAGATGATCCAACTGAACTTTTCTATGCCTTGAAGCTCACGGGTAATACTCGGCATTGCTGTGCCTACTATCGTCCCTTCGATGGCCGCAAGAAAGGTAGCTACAAATAATGCGATTGTAATTTTTCTTTTCGTAGCATCATTCGTAACAGCTTCGTTATTCATCGGCGCTCCCGCCTTCCTATGTAGCTAACATTTGACTATTTTTGCAAAGCATCCATTGCTGCATCTACCAGCCTATCAAATGCCTCATCATTCTCCTCCAGCTCATCCTCAACCTCATTTAGCTGCTCCTCATTGCCTGATTCATGCAAAAAAAACAAGCCGTAGCCCCAATCCTTGCCTTTTTTGCTTTGAAGAGCCATTTCATACTCGTTTTTATGGCCCTCTACATTAAATTGAACCTTTCCAACGTAACCGTCTTCCTTCGTGTAATTCATTTCCGCGTGAATAACGGTAATATTCATTGTTTCATCCCTTTCTAGGCGTTAAGTATTCGTCCATGTAGAATAGCAAAACCCCGCAAACATTGCAACAGCATGCTTGCGAGGCAAGGATAATGGCTTCGCCGTCCTTCCTTTAACGAAGGAATACGAATTAAAGCTTCTTCGCTCGGCTATTATGTCTAAATATCAGCACGACAACAACCAGCGTCATTAACATAATAATAGACAGTATCCATAGGGTAGCATTGGATTCACTAGATGCCGCTTTTTGCGAAAGAGGAAGCTCTGGCGGCGCAGAACCGCTTCCAAGCAGGCTTAAATCTTCCGATGCCATATCAATAGATGCGGTACGGCTGCATAGGCTGACATGCAAGTCGCTATCCTTAAGCTTGGCGTATACGAGATACGTTTTGCCTTCTTCAAAGCTGAAGCCGCAGCTCGCCTCATGAAATGCAGATAAAACAGTTATAGAAGAGGTAACCTTTCCTCTCCATACCTCGCTTACATCAAACGTTATTTTGTACGTGCCGCCTGAAGATATAATACCTTTACCCTTTTTCTTATTCTCCGAGACTACGGTTCCTTTAAAAACTGCGTCATGTTCATCGCGATGCTTCAATACATCAGGTGCAGCAGCGCAGTCGCAAGCATATGTTTGCTTCGGCGCAATTACAATGCCCGCTGCCACTATTGCAGCGATAATAAGCAGGCTTATGTATTTTTTAAATGATATAAACGTCACACTGAACACAACTCCAAGCCCCCTCCATCTAATAATCTCTCTATCTTATTGTTAGACGGATGACACTGTAAATAAGTTACAATCTGCCAAACTAAATTTACAATTCCTTAAAACATAATAAATAAAAAGATAGCAGCAAGCGCAAAGCGATAATAAGCAAACCATGATAAACGCAGCTTTTTCATCATATTAATAAAAGTAACGACAGCAATCATACCGACTATAAAAGCGGCAATCAAGCCGACAAGAAACAGAAGGATATCTGACTTCACCAGAAATTCCCTGCTGCCTATCAAATCAACCATACTGGCGCCGGCCATAATAGGAACAGAGACAATAAAGGTAAATTCCGCTGCTGCCTTCTGGCTTGCTCCAAACAGCATGCCGCCGGATATCGTAGAGCCTGATCGGGAAAAACCCGGCCAGAGCGCTAAAATTTGAAAGCAGCCAATGGCAAAGGCCTGTTTATATGTAATATCGTCAAGCTCCTGCGCAACGATATTACGCTTGAAGCGGTCTGCAATAATCATCAGAATACCGCCTGCAACAAGCCCTATTAGCACGGTTTGGGGACCAAACAAATATTTTTTTATGACACTGTGCAAAGCTACCGCTACAACGCTTGCCGGGAGCATAGCCAAAATAATATGCAGCGCGTTCAAGCCTGCGCCTTTTTTGAAATTAAAATTCAATAAACTGACAAAGCGGTTGCGATACAACACCAGCACCGCCAGCACTGCGCCGAATTGAATAACAACCTCAAAAGTTTTTGCACGATCCCCTACAAACCCTAACAGTTCGCCTGTTAATATTAAATGCCCTGTCGAGGATACCGGCAAAAACTCTGTTAAGCCCTCTACAATCCCCATAATAATAGCTTGAATTAATTCGTACAACGATATCTCTCCCTCCGCTGGCTAAATTCACTCCTATATTAAATACTATGCATGTCCAAGGGGAGATACTTCTGTTTCTGATCGATTTACTTCGATATCGACCACATAAATGCGATGATCATCTCTTTGCTGTACCGTCAAAATCACATGATCAAGCGCCCATGGCTCTCCTTCTTCCAGCTCCGGGTTTTTCTCGAATATCCATCCGCCTATCGTATCGACCTCTCCGCTCTCCAAATTCATATGGATAACATCATTTAGATCGCTAATAAGCGCCTTACCGCTAACCCGATAATGGTTCTGATCCAGCTGCTCAATTTCCAGCACTTCATCCTCGTCAAATTCATCGCGGATTTCACCTACGATTTCCTCGACTATATCTTCAATCGTAATCATACCGGAGGTTCCCCCATACTCATCAAGCAAAATAGCCAGCTGCGCACGCTCATTTTGCATTCTGCGCAGCAGCTTGCTGATTGGCATCACTTCCGGCACAGTCAGCACCGGCTGCAGCAGCTCGTCAATTAAAAATTGTCCATCCTTCGGGTCGTGCAAAAACAGGTGCTTCGTATGCAAAATACCGATAATATTGTCCTTGCTCCCCTTGGCGATAGGAAAGCGAGAGTATCGCTCCTGGCGTATCGTTTCTAAATTTTCTTCCTGCGATGCATCAACGTATAAACAAGCCATATCGGTTCGCGGCACCATAATTTCCTTTGCCAGACGTTCATCAAATTGAAAAATGCGATTAACATAACCATACTCGCTCTGATTGATTTTGCCGCTCTCGTAGCTCTCTGTAACGATCATGCGAATTTCTTCCTCCGAATGAGCTTCCTGCTCATGCGAAGGCTTGAAGCCGAGCAGGCGGACAAGTCCATTGGCCGATCCATTCAAAAGCCAAATAAACGGATACATCAGTTTATAAAACCAAATGATTACTGGTGCAGCTGCTTGGCTGATTTGCTCAGCTTTAATAATTGCAAGCGTTTTTGGCGCTAGCTCGCCAAGCACGACATGCAAATAGGTCACAAGAGCGAAAGCGAATACGAAAGTAATAATTGTGCTTACTTCAGCAGGAATATGCCAATAAGCAAGCAAAGGCTGCAGCAGCTTGGCGATCGTCGGTTCTCCCAGCCAGCCCAGTCCTAACGCAGTAATCGTAATGCCCAGCTGACAGGCAGATAAATAACTGTCCAAATGCGAGGTTACACGATGAACAGCCTTTGCATTTTTCACGCCTTCGGCTACCATTTGATTGACTCTGCTTGTGCGAATGCGGACAATGGCAAATTCAGTCGCTACAAAAAAAGCTGTTAGTACGAGTAATAAAATAAATAACACTATTTTGAGAACCATCGTAATCTCCTTATCTGAATGTAAATAATAGGTTAATTCCTATTTCTACATCCTCTCCGATGTATACGCGGTCTATACTCCATACGCTAATGATTGCTTCATATTACCAGGGAACCTCATTATCGCCGTTATTTTCCGTCTCATCCTCATCATGCTTTTGCTTCGTTCCGATTAGCGGCAGCAGCTCTTCCAGGCTTTGCGGCTGCAAAAGCTCAACCGGAGACAAGCCTTTCTGGAATTGAAAAGCATCGCCTTCCAGCACGGCTACATAACGATCATTATGCTTCGCAAAATGAATCGTAATGCCGAAGTCGGAAAGCTGTCCGCTTACGGAGGCATTGCCTATTTTAAACGCAAAGGGAAGATCCTCCTTCTGCTCCACCAAAGCGGCTGCGGCTACCTCAACCTGCTCTTGGGACCACCATTCCTGCAGCTCCCGCTTCTCACTGGCAGCCCAAACCTCAACGGCATTTTCCGCCTCGCTCCTTGCTGCCCCGGCTTCTTCTTGAAACGTATCAGAAACATATTGATGCACCATATCGACAACCTGCTCGCTTATAACTTCAGGCAGCGGCTTCTCATAGGATACGAATTTTAGAAAATCCTCGAAATATCTGGCGTGAGATGCTTGATGGATTTTCAGCTCCCAGTGCTCAAGCGTTCCAGTCTCTGGCATATGAGGATATTGAATCGACTTTATGCTGCGTGCGCTTATAGCCATCTCTACTTGAGTAATTAAGCTCTTTTCCGATATAGTAGCAATTTTGGGTTCAAAATCACATTTCAGCAAAAACAGAAACGGCTCATCAAAATAAGTGTTCAGCTTGGATAAAGCAATAATAAATGCTCCGCCTCTTACCGCAGAGGTATCCATATAAATACGCACCAGCTCATCGGCTATGCCGAAGAATCTTTCTTTATTATCGGCATCTCTTAATCTTTGAAACAAATTATAGTTCTGATTGCTATCCAGCTCGTAGCCGGGCTCAACCATAAACCTGCCGATTTTTGTAGGCACATTGGCAGAACTGGGATTGCGCTCTACTTTGCGCTTGACGATTTTCGTGAATTCATCATTTAAAAAGTCCTTTAGCTCGCTCTCTTCGTACTCATCATGCTCTAATGTTTTATAATGCTTGAAGCGCTTGACGGATGAATCCGCATCACCCTCGGTCTGAATAACAAAAAAAGATAAATATTGCAATGAAAAATCCATGAATGCAGCCCTTTCTAAGCTCAATTAATAATAATATTCATATAAATGAACGGCGGCATAGATCGTCCCGATATGAAGGATCAGCAAGGTAGGAACGCCAAAGATAAAAGAGGCATGCTTCGTTTTATGATGAAACACCTTCATCGCCAGCCAAATCCCGACTGCGCCTCCTAAAAAGCAGAGCCAAAAAAAACGTTTTTCCGAAATTCTTCGTTTATGCCGCCTGGCCAGCTGCTTATCCTCCTTCATTAGCCAATAAGCATAACCGTTCATGCAGCAGTAATACAGTATAATTATGATCCATATTGCCTTATCCACAACTATTTCTCCTTGTCTATATGAAGGTTGCAGTGTTACTGCTGTTCGCGTGGACGCACCCGGTTAGTCGCAACAGCCTGAAGCGGATCATCGGGCCAGTAATGCTTCGGATATCTTCCCTTCAAATCTTTTTTCACCTCAAAATAAGTACTGCTCCAAAAGCTTGCCAAATCATTCGTCACCTGCACCGGTCTTTGTGCTGGCGATAATAGTTGAATCGTAACGGGAAGGTTCCCGTCCGCAAGCATCGGCGTCTGCTTCATACCGAATAATTCCTGCAGCCTGGCTGACAATATCGGCCTGTCAGGATCAGAATAATCAATTGGCAGCTTCGAGCCGCTAGGCACAGTTATATGTGTTGGCAGCTGCTCGTCCAGCTCTTTTTGCTGCTCCCAGCTAAGCATTCCCGCTAAAAGCTGCGCTACTGAAACTTTGCCCAGCTCTTGAGCAGAGCTTTTGCCGTATATATACGGTTTTAACCCTTGCTCCGCATTTTGAAGCAGGCCCTCGTCAGATACATTTGGCCAGCTGCCGGGCGAATACCTGTACATCAGCTGCATTCTTTGCTGCAGCTGTCTCGCTTGCTTTGTCATATGAAGCATAGTCAACCCTCGCTTGCGCAATTGCGCGATGAGCTGCTCCGTTACCATTTCCCAATTATGATTGGGGATGATTTGCTCTTTCAAAATAATGGCGCCAATGCGTTCCTGTTTATGCGTTTTAACAGACTGGCCAGCCTCTTCCCATTGTATAAGCTCATCAATAATGATAAGACTGCTGCAATATTGCCGCAGCTCAGGCAAGCTAATGGCTGCTGCTGATCGGATATAGCTGTCTTTGCCGACGTCTTCAATCTCGCAAGCAACGATAAACGGTGTTTGAAGCAAAGCATCATCTATGGCTCCGGCGCCTCTTCCATTGGCGAGCAAATAACGTTTATCCTCTCTTTGTCTAGCGATCCGGTCAGGGTAGCCATAAGATAACAGCACTCCAGTGGAGAGCTTTTCTTCTGCGTTGCTGCCGCTTGCCGCCATAATCCGCGCTAGACTCATCTCCCATTGCTTAGCTTGAGCGATTATTTTTTGGGCGGCAGGCTGTGAGCTGTAAGCAAGCAAATTTTGAAGTTGGGTATCGACGTCCTGGTTAGCAGCCGAAACAGCCAACGTTCTTTCACTGAGCATGCTCGCCAGCATACATGCTTGATGCTGCTGCCCATACGACAGTGCCTTCAGTATGATTGCGCCAAGCCTCGGATGAACGCCAAGCTGAGCGGTGGCTATGCCTTGCTTGGTAGGATGGCCCGCTTCATCGATCGCTCCTAAAAGCTGCAGCAGCTCGATCGCTTGATTAAAGGCAGCCTCTGCGGGCACAGTTACCCAATTCAGCTCATTACAGCCTTTAATGCCCCATATGCGCAGCTCAAGCGCCAGCTGGCTTAAATCGCCCAGCAATATTTCTGGAACATGATGCTCAGACAGCAGCCTGTGCTCCTGCTCGGTCCAAGCGCGATAACAGCGTCCAGGCGCAAGCCTGCCTGCTCTTCCGCTGCGCTGCTGCGCTGCTGCTGCCGAGATTGGAACAGTTTCCAGCCTGGACATGCCCGTTCGGTAAGAAAACCGCTGAATTCTAGTTTTCCCGCTATCGACTACTGCAGTAATGCCTTCAACCGTAATACTTGTTTCCGCAATTGAGGTTGCAAGCACAATTTTTCGAAATCCCGGCGGAGCGGCTGCAATTGCAGCGCTTTGTGCCTCCAGCGGCATGCTGCCATGCAGCATATGTATGCAGACTTTGGAATCCTTCAACTGCTGCTCAAGCAAGCGCGCCGTTTTTCTTATTTCGCCAATACCCGGTAAAAAAGCGAGCACATCTCCGCCGCATTGCTGCAATGCGCCGACAATAAGCCGGCACATACATTGATCCAGCGCCTCGCTCGAAGGCTTGTCCAAATATTGAATGCTGACAGGATAGCTCCTGCCTTGGCTGGCTATGATAGGGGCATTGCCTAAGAGCTGGGCCAATTCGTTCGTATCGAGCGTTGCAGACATGACAATAATTCGCAGATCATCGCGAAAAAGCTCTTGTGCCTGCAAGCAAAGAGCTAATCCTAAGTCGCCATGTATATGTCTCTCATGAAATTCATCAAATATAATGGCAGCCACATCGCTCAACGAAGGGTCATGCTGCAGCATGCGGGTTAAGATCCCTTCGGTTACTACTTCAATTCTGGTTGACTCGCTAATACAGGTATCCAGCTTCACGCGATAGCCTACTGTTCCGCCTGCTTTTTGCTGCAGGGAGGCTGCCATATACTGAGCAGCCGATTTGGCTGCGAGCCGTCTTGGCTCAAGCATAATTATTTTTTTGCCCGCTGCCCAGCTTTGATTCAGCAAAGCAAGCGGCACTCTTGTAGTTTTACCGGCGCCTGGCTCCGCCGTCAGGACAATATTGTTTTCCTGCTCTAATTTTTGCAAGAGCTCTGGAAGAATAGCGTCAATTGGAAGCTGTTTCATACGCTGTTAGTTCCTTCCTTATTTTAAAATCCTCATCATTTGTACAACCGGTCTGGAATCGCCTGGCAATGCTGCTTCCTTGGCAAGCAGCTGTGAGGAACCGTCGCCGTCAAGAAAAATGCCGTCAATCAGCTTGCCAGCGCCAGTCTGCTCTACTACAGCTGCCCGAAACTCAGACAAAGTATGCTTCGTTTCACTAACGAAAAGGTACAGCATGCCCGCTTCATCGTAAGCGGCAGCTGATCGCAATCTGGCCGAATCCATAAATGGCGCTTCTTCAAGCTTAGCCTGGCTCAGCCATTGATCGTCCTGCTGCAGGCTCATGCTTATGCCGCCCTGTGCCCAGAAACGCGTATAGTCTTTAACGCGTATCTCCTCTGCTTTGCTTAGAACCTGCACATTCATTGTATTTGCTGCGCCGTCCCATACCAAGGTTCCTCGGCTATACTTCACATTTTCCCCGCCGCTGCCGTAATCGCTAGCCTTTCCATTAACAGCTGTACCGTTCACAACGGCGATGCTCAGCAATTGGTCGCCAAAGAAAAAACCGCCATTGATGCCTACCCTGTTGCTTAAAGTAACATTATCATGTATGGCTTCAAGCGTTATATTGGACGGCTTCGTCACTAACTGATGAATAATGGCGCCATTGGACGCTTCCAGCCTCTGATAGCTGTATTGGCTTACATGCTCGATCGTTCCCTGATTAACTGCATCCCTGCCAGTAATCGACTGTATCATGAAATATAGCGCGATAGCGAGTATAACCAAAATACCTGCCAATATGCTAAATGACGCGATCCACTGCTTACGGGTTAATTTGACATGCTGATTGCTAGACATTCGACCTTCTCCTTCAAATCAATGATCCAACTACTAAGCTATTATACAAAAAAAGCAGCACTTTGGGAAAATAAACGTATACAAGCAAGCTGCCTCGCATCCTTTGTTCAAAACAGCACTTCCTTAATCAAGGACGTGCGATGTTTCTTTTTAGGACAATGAGACAGCTTGCTTGATATTTCAAAATGAATTAATCGAGCTCCTCCAATGGATAGAAGATCAAATTGATTGGGAACGCTGAGCCAGCCGGCGGACTGAATTCAATATCCAGGCTTTGTTCCCTTCCTGTAGTCTTTGCCAGCATGACCATGCCGTCGAATGCAGTCAACACTCCCGATGCCGGCGCCTTCATCATTTCACCGTTAATTTTGAAAGGCCCTTTGAAGTAACCGCCTTTGGCCAAAAGCATGATAGCCATTTTTCTCGGCTTTTCCGAGTGGATTTTGTACACAGTGCCATAGTTTCCAGATAGCACGGCTTCCGTTCCGCGCTGCGGATCATAGCCCTGTACGAATGGATCGACTTTACCGTCACCTAGCACAAGCTTTAGCGGGGCCGTTAAGCCTTTTTCGGATAAATCCACTTTCCAATCAAAGCCTGTCGTCTGGAAGGTGCCGCGAATATGGCCGTTGAAAGCCAGCTTCGGCAAGTCCAGCATAGCAGACGATACTGCCTTGTCCGCTGCAAAAGTAAATTGGATTTCGCCGTCTGTTTCTACATCGTACATCAAATTAACGCCTTGTGAAGGATGAAAATCAGGAAACTGCTTGTAGACGAACGTTTGTCCAGAAGGAATGACCATCTGCTCCTGCTTGTCCTCTCCCATCAAAAAATCCACCATCGCTTCGCTGCCAATCAAGTGCGCATAAATGGACGGGTATACCTCGCCTTTGTTAGTCGTTTTAATTGTTACATCATGATCCGAAGTGTTCGTTGCCAGAATAGCAAACGATACTGTCTCCTCTGTTCCATTAATATGGTCCGCATACAGTCTTCCCTTGCCGTTGATTTTGTCTTGGTACAAAATACCGAGCTCCTTGAAGGTTTCGGGGCTGTCGCTCATTAGCAGCGTACGGGAGTTATCTTCCGTTACTTTTTTCGGCAGATCCGGCAAATTCAAATAATATTTATAAAGAGTGCTCCAGTCCGTTTTCACATAACCGCCAACAGGCTGCATATAGATCGGATATTCCTGCTCTGATAAATAGACCTCATCCGTTACGACAATTTCCTTTGTAAAAGGCACGCTCACCTTTCCTTTTTTGTCTGTAACCGTTAAGGTTACGGGATAGGTTCCTGCTTCAAAAAACACATCCTCGCGGCCTTTCCATTCCAGCTTCAAGCCTTCGGCATCAGGATCATAGCTTAAATTTATATATTTAATCGGCTCCCCCTTGCGGTATTCCGTTTTGCCAAGTGCAAATTTCGCAACTGGAGTAGAGTTTTTTTCCTCAGGATCATATACGCCTTCCGGCTTTCGGGTATGAAGCACCTCGACCCTTCTAAGCTCGTGATCGTATATATAGGAAGCCCCCATGTAATCAGAGAGCCAGGTCAACTTGATTAATAATCTTCCGTTGGCAAGCATAGCTACATCATCAAAGTTAAAACGCTGGCCATTTACAAATACTTCCTTGTTTACGGTATCGAATTGAATATTGAATTTGGGCGTTTCCATCATAATTTGACGCGTTTTTTCAATCCATTCTACCTTCATCCCGAAGGCATCGCCTAAAAATTTAGCTGGCACATAAGTTTTTCCTTTGCGGATAATGGGCGGGGAATCCAACGTAAATGCCTCGCCATTCAAATAAACCTCTGGTTGATCGATATGTAAAATAACATATGATGTTCCGCTCGTAATTGTTGAAGCATGGACAGCCGATGGCGTTACCGGAGAAGTCAATAGCGCTACGCTCAGTACAGATGCTACTGCCAGCCGCTGCAGCCGACTATGCTTTTTCTGAATAGACATGGATAATTCTCCTTTTTACAAAAACTATGTATTTAGTTGCAATCTCATAATTAGACGAGCATGCCCTTTTAAAGTTGCACTAAATCATAGAGACGACCAGTCTAAAGCTGCGGTTGTCATAACTTTGTAACATTTAATGTAAAAAGCAGCGCACTCATTCAATATCATCCTGTTCAATTCAACTAATATTAAGCAGTAAGCTTTAATTGCCAGGCGTTAAAAGCACTTGCGGAACTTGAATTTCCGGATGGTCAAACACAACCGCTTTCGTATTGTATACGTTGCCTAACAGCTCCGAGGTGACGACCTGCGCAGGCGTGCCGACAGCTGCAATTTGACCTTGATGAAGCACCATGATTTCGTCGCAATACATAGCGGCCAGGTTTAAATCATGCAGCACGGCTAACACGGTCAGCTTACGTTCCTGCTGCCATGCTTTCACTTGATCCATCAGTTGCATTTGATAGCCAATGTCCAAATAAGTAGTCGGTTCATCTAATAATAAAAGTGAAGGGTTTTGAACCATCAGCTTGGCTAATGCCACTCGCTGTCTTTCGCCGCCGCTTAACTGCTCCAGCTTGCGATGCTGTAAATGCTCAATTCCCATGGCAGCAAGCGCTTCATCAATCATGTTCTCCACATCAGCATCCTCGCCCCCAAGCCAGTTCTGGTAGGGGAATCTTCCCATTGCTGCGATTTCTCTTACTGTAAAGCCTAATGGAGGAATGCCTTCCTGCAGCAGAACAGCCATATATCTGGCCAGCTTTTTTCGCGCGATCAAATGAACAGGCTTGTCATCAAGACATATTTCGCCGCTGCTTGGCTTGACAGTTCCGGACAGCAACTGCAGCAAGGTCGATTTCCCGGCCCCGTTAGGTCCGATAATCCCGTATATTTTCCCTTCCGTGAAGGAACAGCTTATTTGCTTTAATATTGCAGTTGACTGGATAAAGTGGGAAACGTTTTTGATTTGTATCATAATAGCCCTCCCTTACTTTCCTCTTTCTTTCTGCGGATAAGCAAATAAGCAAAAAACGGGGCACCAATCAAAGCGGTCACTACTCCGAGCGGAATTTCTCTCGGACTCATTGCCATTCTTGCCAGTGTGTCAGACCAAAGCACAAACATTCCGCCGCCTATTGCCGATAGCGGCAATAAAAAACGATAATCCGGACCGATCAGCAAGCGAACAAGATGCGGAACGACTAAACCGACAAAGCCGACTACGCCGGATACAGATACGGCAGCTGCTGTCAAAAAGGTGGAGCAGAGCAGCACGATCAGCTTCGTCCTCTCCACCTTCACCCCAAGATGAGCCGCATGCCTCTCACCAAGCATGAACAAATTAAGCGGCTGGCTGAAAATGAACAGGACAGGCAGTCCTACGGCAACAAACGGTAAAATCATCCCAACATGCTCCCAGCTTCTTAAAGCGAGCGAACCCATAATCCAAAATAAAATTTGATTAACGACGCCCTGTGACATCGAGATCATTAACGATACGAAAGCTCCTAAAAAAGCTTGAATTATAACGCCCGATAAGATTAACGTCTCAATATTCATCGCTCCGTTGCGTCTAGCCAGCCATAAAACAGACAGCAGCGCTGCTGTACCCGTTACGAACGCTGTCAGCGGCAGCGTCCAAATCCCCAAGGCAAGCTGCAGCCCGCCAGCTATAATAAAGGCAGCGCCAACCGAGCTGCCGGACGCGACGCCGAGCGTATAAGGATCTGCAAGCGGATTGCGCAGCACACCCTGGAAGCCCGCGCCTGCAAGGGCCAGAGCTGCTCCTACTAATACTGCAAGCAGAACTCTCGGCAGACGCACCTTCGTAATGATGGCTACTTCAGCACCGCTAAAGCTGGAATTATCCATAGACAAGCCAAACATATAATGCACGAGTATGCGCCAGGCATCTTGAATCGAAATGCCCGCTGAGCCTAAAGAAAGGCTAGTAATAATAGAAACAGCAAGAAGGAGCAATGCTGCTCCTCCATACAAGTAAAGTTTTATTTTCATTTCGCTTCAAACAGCTCAGGGTGAACCGCAGCAGACATTGCCTGCAGGGCGTCTGCCAGACGCGGGCCAACTCGCGATACAAGATCCTCATTTATAGGGAAAATCGCTTTGTTTTTCACAGCTTCGATAGCATCCCAGCCAGATCTTGCTGCAATTCCATCCACCAGAGCGTTTGTATCCCCTCCGTAGCTTGAGAATAATATCACATCCGGATTATGCTTGATCACCATTTCATTGTCAGCTTCGAACCAGCCCTGCTGCTCAGCAGCAATATTGCTGCCGCCAGCTAGTGAAATCAGTTCATCGATAAACTCGCCGGAGCCAACTGTCCATCCATCAGAAACATCAAAGAAAACCGACTTTTTCGCTGCATCTTTAATTTTGTCTGTCACTTCCGATTTAACTGTAAGCATATGACCCGCTACTGCAGCAGCTTCATTTTGTTTATTCATAATTTTACCGATTAATTCAATTTTCTGGGCAACTTCGTCATATGTTTTCGGATCCGTTGCATATACGTTAATATTTAAAGCTCTAAGCTGCTCTACTGCGGCAGTATTCATAGTAGAGGAAGCAAGCACCAAATCAGGCTCCAATGCAAGCACCGCTTCAATATTTGTTGTTACATCTCCCACCTTTGGTTTTTCCAGCGCCTCTGGCGGGTAGTTGCTGAAATCATCAACACCTACAACCTGCTCACCTGCACCGATCGCATATAAAATTTCAGTCTCGCTGGACAAAATAGAAACAACCTTGGCAGGCGCTTTTTCAAACGTAAGCTCAAATCCAGTGCTGTCCTTAAGTGTCAAGGGATAGGCAGTCTCGGCCTCCTGATCAGGAGTCGGTGAAGCCGTCGTCTCAGGCGTACTGGCAGCTGAACTGGATGAAGGCGTAGCGCTAGGCTGATTCGTACTGCCAGCTCCGCAGGCAGCCAGCATAGCTGTCAAAATAACAGCTAGCAAGGACAGCAGCATTCGTTTATTCCATTTTTTATTTTTCCACATTGAACATCTCTCTCCTATTCTCTATATCTAGCTGAAACACAAAAAAACATTCCCAACAACAAGTGTCGGAAATGCCCGTGATTGCCTGCAGGATTGCTGCAAACAATGGATCCCCCGAACACCTCCCTAATTCCTCGTAGGCATAAGCGTCTTTTAAACAGGCAGGTATCCTGACTCAGCTTGAACGATCAGCGCCTTCCCAAGCAGCGGCTGCTCAGTGGCATTAACTGATGTTGACTTTCCAGCAAGGCTGGTGTCCAGCATTACAGTGGCGGGTCCGTACCGGATTTGCACCGGTTTCCCAATTATGCTGACCGACGTAAGATAGCATCTCTGCGATCGATTAGCACCTGTTTAATTAAAATAAAATTGTCAGTAGTAACTATACACTTCAACCGCCTATTTGTCCATTCCCGACCATAAATCGAAAGGAGTGCGCTTATGAATAGAAAAGCATCACCCGCTCACTATTCATCTAAAGCAATTGTAATATGCCTGCCTATCGTCATCCTTATTTTCGGAATTTTTTATTTTTTTCAAGATACATTGCATCCTTCTGCAAAAGAGGAAAGCCTGCCTGTTACTACCGAGCATCTTCAAGCTGACTTGCAGGCCATATGGACGGTTACGCCAGCCCCGGCAAAAGTACTCACACCAAACACCTTTATTATCGAGCTTGCAGATAAGGATCAACTGCCGATCACAGGGGCCGAGCTGTCCGTGAAGCTCAGTATGATCGGCATGTTTTGCGGCGATATGAATTTCACGCTTCAAGAGCAGCAGCCCGGTACTTATATCGGAGAAGGCTACCCGCTAATGCCAGGCGACTGGCAGGCTAAACTCTCGATCAAGCTCGGACAAGAGAAACCGGTCACATTGTTTCGCGAAATGAAAGCGGTCCGCACTTTATAACATTTATCACTACCATAGCCATATCGCTATAGACGGAATAAGGCCATTAGCAGCTAGCCCGCGCATTATGGCAATGATTCCTATTAATAAAGCAGCGGCATTGCCGATTTTGCGCAGCAGGCTTCTATTTTTTCTAGTAATCAGCTTTGCTGCTGCCGCTGTCGCTGCCAGTACAGGAAAGGTAGAAAGGCCGAATAACAGCATAATAACAGCCCCCGATACCATTGTACCCGAAGCAGCAGCATTCATCTGCATCGCATAGGTCAGCCCGCAGGGCAGAAATCCGAAGGCAAAACCTGTTAAAGCAATATGCAGAGATTCCATATAGGCACTGCGCTCTGACCTTGGGGTCATTTGATGATGCAGCCTTGCAGACAAAGCCGCTAAAAATGGCAGCTGATTTCGCCGCCATAGCCAAAGCAATATAAAAATACCGCCTATAATAGATGCTGCGCCTTGCAAGCCTGCTACCTTGCCTGCGACATTGAGGAAGGAACCAACAAGGCCCATCACCATTCCAAGCAGCGTATAGGAGGTTATTCTTCCCGCGTGATACAGCAGGCTCGCCCGCCATGCAGAAAAAGAGCTGTTAAGCGCAACCGTCGTTACAATCCCTCCGCACATGCCCATGCAATGGGGAGCCCCGAAAATACCTGTCAGCAATATTAGTCCCGCCTCATGCCATGTTATCATCATCCTTTCGCTGCTCCTTTGTATCTGCGATTCATTTGCAGCTTCAGCCGAAGCGCATTGCTTACAACAGAAATCGAGCTTAGCGCCATTGCAATTCCTGCCATCCACGGCTGCAGCAGACCTGCTATAGCGAGCGGTAGCATCAGCATGTTGTACAGGAAGGCAAAGCCCAAGTTCTGTTTCACATTCGCAATCGTCAATTTACTAACCGCAATTACGTCTGTAACTGCCTTAAGTCTAGAATAGAGCAGTGTAATATGTCCTGCATGCAAAGCCGCTGTCGTTCCGCTCCCCATTGCAATGCCCACATCGGCAGCAGCCAAGGAAGGCGCATCATTCCAGCCGTCACCAATCATTGCGACTTGCTTCCCATGCTGCTGCAGCTGACGCACCAGCTCCAGCTTGCTCGCAGCCGTTTGCGAAGCGTATACCTGCTCGATTCCAGCTTGGGCAGCAATCGCATGGGCGGGCGCCGCCCCGTCGCCAGTTGCCATTATACTCGTTATATATGTGTTTCGCAGCGCAAATACGAGCTCAGCAGCCTCCTCTTTTATCGGATCTCTAAAGCTGATAAAGCCTGCGCAACGATTTTGCCAAGCGGCGAACAGCACCGTCTCGCCATTGGCCTCTCTTTTTTCTGCTTCCTGCAATAATAGCAATACAGGGTTTATTTGGTGCAGCTTCAAAAAACTTAAATGTCCAAGCATAAACAGATGCCCGTCTATTTGCGCCTTGACGCCCGAGCTGGCTATGTAGCTGCTATTCTCGGCTTGAGGAAGCTGCAGCTTCATAGCTACTGCACGACTGACAATTGCTTTTGCAAGCGGGTGCTCGGCTTGCATTTCAGCGGCTGCAGCATAGCTGAGCAAACGGTGCTTCGTCATGCCAAGAGCAATAATTTGTGTAATAATCGGCGTACCTGTCGTAAGCGTTCCTGTCTTATCAAAAACTATCGTATCGACAGCTGCCAAACGCTCAAGTGCACTGGCATCCTTCACGACGACACCCTGCTTGGCCAATCGCCCCGAAGCGAGCACAAGTGATAAGGGCGCAGCTAAGCCAAGCGCGCAAGGGCAAGCTACCAGCAGCACTGCAACCATGCACAAAACAGCATGCTGCCAATTGCCCGTATCCAGCCATATTCCCCACAGCAATAATGTCAATGTCGCGATCAGCATAATTATGGGTACAAATATAGCAGCAATTCGATCAACCTGTCGTTGAATATTCGCTTTAGAGCGCTGCGCCTTCCTGACCAGCTCTTCTATTTGGCTAAGCAGCGTATCATAGCCCGCGGCATTGGTTTGTATCGTCAGTTTTCCCGCTCCATTTTTTGTGCCTGCCCATACTTGCTGTCCTGGGTTTTTCTCTATAAACTTACTTTCTCCCGTCAGCAAAGACTCCTCTACTGTGGAGCAGCCCTCAAGCAGCAAGCCGTCCACAGGTATAATCTCGCCCTCTCGCACCTCGACCAGCTCGCCTTTTCTAACGAACTCACTTCTTACTTCCTGCCACTTTTCTTTGCGCAGCACTCTTGCTAATTTATTGGCCAAGTCATTATAGCTTGAATTAGCTTCATGTGCTTTGAGCGAGGCGGCGGATTCAATATATTTGCCTAACAAAATAGCAGTTATGACAACCGCAGACGTTTCAAAATATAGTGGAATGCCTGCCATCAGCAGCTCTTTTGACTTCCACAGCTCATTTTGGAATACAACATAATGACTGTAAAAATAAGCCGTTGACGTACCTAATACGACTAGCACATCCATGTTCGCGCTTCGTTGCCTAAGGGCATGAAAGGCGCCAAAATAAAATGGCATGGCGATTACGAACTGAATAATCGTTCCAAGTGCAAGCTGCAGCCAAGGATGAAAAAGCAGAGGCGGCAAGCTCTCAGCAATAAAATGCAACCATGACACATGCTGAGTCATGCTCAGCAGAAGCGGGATAGCTAATAATAAAGAGCACAGCAGTCTGGTTTTCAATTTGTTTTTTTCTTGCTTAATACTCTCTATTGAGGTTTGATTGGCTGAGGCGTGAAAGCCCAGCTTCTCTACGGTTTGCAAAAGCTTAGGAATTGTAATCTGCCGAGTATCATATTGGACCCAAGCGGTGCGAAATGCATAGCTTACAGCTGCTTCACTGATACCTTCCTTTTTCTGCAACGCCTTCTCTATTCTGGCAGCACATGCCGCACAATTCATCCCTGTTATAGAGAATTGCCCTGTTGTAAGCTGCTGCTGTTCATTCAGCTGCATTTCATCGATCAGTGGATATGCCGGAGACCGGGCTTTCATTTATTATCGCCCCCATTCCTGTCATGCTGCACAAGCAAGGCCTGTACTTTGCTATACAATATATGTTAGCTTGGGCGAATACATGAATAAACGATTCTACACAATGAATGAACTTGGTCACACGTTCCGTTATTTGCCTAAAAACCGCCAACTTCTTCATTTCGCGGTCACTCATTCCGCTATACAGCTCCAAAAGGGGCACTTTCTGCGATTTATGGATCAATAACGGAACGTCTGTCACTTTGCCGCCTCAAAACTACGATTTTGGGCATAATAACGGAACGGCTGACCAACTAGTAATACACGACAACAGTTTTCCAATGTAAGTTTCCCCAACAAACTGAGGAAAATCAGTTAGCTTGGGCGCATGAGTGCTCATTTTCAAAACAGCGTTTGCTATTGCAAAGTACTTATCGAGGCGGCATCGACCGATTCTGTATGATATTTCATATACAATTGGGGTTTTCGGGGCATTCCAGTACATTGTGTATGAATTTTCATATACATTTAGCCGTTTGGAGGCGGCATCGACCAGTTCTGTATGATATTTCATATACAATTGGGGTTTTCGGGGCATTCCAGCGCATTGTGTATGAATTTTCATATACATTTAGCCGTTTGGAGGCGGCATCGACTGATTCTATATGATATTTCATATACAATTGGGGTTTTCGGGGCATTCCAGTACATTGTGTATGAATTTTCATATACATTTAGCCGTTTGGAGGCGGCATCGACCAGTTCTGTATGATATTTCATATACAATTGGGGTTTTCGGGGCATTCCAGCGCATTGTGTATGAATTTTCATATACATTTGTGTTTTTCAAGGTATTTATGCGTGTTTTGTCAGGAATGCAGCTAGCTTTCTATATACTTTGTTTCTTACGATTCCGACCGCTATTGTTCGCCAATTTCGGATATAGAAACCTGTAAAGTTTAAAATGAGCTTACAAAGACGGACGCTCAACATAAAAAACACTCTTCCGCCGACAAAGGCAGTAGAGTGTTTTTCGTTTAGTCCCTTTCGTATATGGAGCCTGACCGGCTGGCAAATAGCTCTGTGTACACTTTTTCTGCATACGAGTCTGTCATGCCGGCGATATAATCAGCGACGAGCCTTTCCCATGGCCATATGGCCTTGTGCTTGTCATAGCTTTCGGTCCAATCCGGAGGCAAAATGCTGCGCCCTGCATCATAGTCAATAAAGCTGTCCCACAAGCGCTGAATCATAATTTCACTTCTCTTTTGCAGGCGCTGCACGCGGAAGTCCTTTATAAGCGTCACCCAAGCGAGCTTTTTTAATATTTCCATCGTGCGGAGCAATTCAATATCTTCTACCCCATCCCGTACAAACGTAATCCTTTTCCAATTGTTTGCGGGATCCTCTATGATACCGACTTGATTGGCAAAACGGTTTACCCATCTCGCTTTCATTTCGCGTCTCGTCCGGGACGTTTCACGGTCAAACTGCTCGTAGACGGATTGCCATTGCTGATAGTAATCAGTCAGCACGCACTCGACCATATGTCTTATATTGGTCTGTTCCCAGCGCATCGATTCCTGGCTCGTCGTATCATTCAAAATCTCAGTCATAATATGGTCCACAAGGCGGTCATCTTCAAAGAAGCTGTTCGATAATTGAATTTTTCCTGCGCGAATGCCATCTTCAATATCATGGGTTGAGTAGGCGATATCATCGCATAAATCCATCAACTGAGCCTCCAACGTGCTGCATCCCTCCGGCATTTGCCAGAGCTCGCGCAAATAATGGATCCCCTTCCACTCCATCGGATACACGCCCTTGACGACAGCCGGGTCAGCGAGCGAAGCCGGATACTTGTTAATAGCTAACAGCACAGCTGCAGTCAGGTCAAGACCTCTCTCACTTCCCGCCCGCTTTTCCAAGTACATTAAAATACGAAAATTTTGAGCATTTCCTTCATAAGAGGAGCCATTATAGGAACGAAGCAAATCATTCAGCACCTGCTCTCCTTTATGACCAAATGGCGGATGCCCCAAATCATGAGCCAGTGAAGCACATTCGACTACCTCTGGGAGCAGAATAAGACCGGGATGCTCATTGCCTTGAAGGAAAGCATACGATTTGCCCAATCTGCGCGCCACCTCGCGAGCAATTTGCGATACCTCCAACGAATGGGTAAGCCTTGTACGATAATAATCACCCGAGCCTGCACCGAACACTTGCGACTTGCCCTGCAGTCTTCGGAAAGCCGGCGATTGAATTAATCGGGCATAATCCTTCTCATATTCGTCGCGGTCCTCGCTAGTATGAAGATGGCCATTATCATCAAGCCGTATTTTTCGAATATTCATGCGACCACCTCCTGCTTAAGAAGCTATTCTCCTGTAACTACCTCGCCTTTCCAGGAAAGCATGCCTCCATCAACATTAATAACATCATAGCCTTGGCTGGTCATATATTCACATACTCTGCCGCTTCTGCCTCCACTGCGGCATATAAATATAACTTCGCCAGGAACGTCGTGTACTTCATGCTCTCTCGCTTGAAATTGCGATAATGGAATACTGCGGGCTTGCGCGATATGCCCTTCTTCCCATTCGTCAGGCTCACGCACATCAATTAAATTAATGTTTGCGTTATCTGTTAATAAAACATCCAGTTGTTCTGCAGTAATCTCACGAAACATATCAATACCCTCTTTTCTTTGTTCTACATATTATTAAATTTTAGCTTATTTGCTATTCGAATGTCTACTTGAGAAAGGCATTGCAATTATGTTTGTACGCAGCACTGCCGTTGTGCGCCGGTTCCAAAATAAAAAACTGCCCCCGCTAACCATGACGGCAGCAGGAGCAGCACATATTATTTATTTTGACGAAGCAACCTTCGCACGCTTGCGATTCAGGAACTCATACACGATTGGAACTATTACTAGTGTAAGAAGCGTTGAACTGGTCAAGCCGCCAATAACGGTTATTGCCATGCCTTTAGAAATAAGGCCTCCCGATTCAAAACCGAGTGCAAGCGGAAGCAGTGCACCAACGGTCGCGATCGCAGTCATCAGAATTGGACGCAAACGAGTTGTTCCTGCCTCAAGAAGCGCCTCTCTGACTGATAAGCCTTCTGCTTCCTTGTGAATGACACGGTCGATCAAGACGATTGCGTTCGTTACTACGATACCGATCAGCATCAGTGCGCCGATCATTGCTGTAGCACTGATCGTTTCGCCTGCGATAAACAAGCCGACCATCGCGCCGATTGCAATAAACGGCAGTGAGAATAGAATTGCAAACGGCGTTAGACCACCGCCGAACGTTAGAACGAGAACCAAGTATACGATAGCTACAGCTGCCAGCATTGCAAGACCAAGTTGAGAAAACGTCTCGTTAATTTGCTCTGTAACGCCGCCCATCGTAATTTCAATATTTCCAGGGATATCCATGTCATTAATCATTTTATTAATTTCACTGGATACCGCGCCGATGTTGGCTACCGTTGCATCTGCTTTAACTTCTGCATAAATTCTGTCGTTGCTTCTTGTAATCGTGTTAGGAGATTCGCCTTCTTCTATTTTCACGACGTCTTTGAGCGAAACCTCCATGCCAAGCGGCGACTGCAGCTTCACATTTTCCAAATCAGCCAAGCTGCTGTACTGGCGATCCTCTACTTTTACGTAAATATTAACGGCATCGCCATTATTTTCAATCGTTGCAAGCAGCGGACGCTCCCGCACAGGGCTTAGCTCCATCGCGATTTGTCCCGCAGTAAGACCTACCTGACTCAGCTTTTCACGATCTGCAACGATACGATATTGATTGTACGTTTCTGACAAACTGGAGCTGATATTTTTCAGATTTTCCTTTTCCTTGAGCTTATTCATAAGCTCATTTACTACAGGCTCAAGCGACTTCATATCAGGACCGTACACGAGCATGGAAAGACCCGATCCGCCTAAGCCGCCGCCAGCAAAGTCTTGCTCCTTCCAGGTCCCTTTGCCGCCAAGCTCCTTAAGCAGAGGTACGATTTTTTCCTTTTCCTCGCTGAAGCCCTTGTAGTCTTTATCATAATTCAAATTAAATAAAGCTTGCTTGGACGCTCCCGGGCTCATTGGATTAGCACCGCCCACGGAATATTGTACTACTTTAAGATCATCGCTATCTTTATATCTATCCATAAGCAGTTTCTCAGCATCAAGCGCCATTGCTTCTACCTGCTCGCGTGTTTCTCCCGGAGCCGGGTTATAAGTGATAAGCATCATTTTTTGCTCATCGTCCGGAATAAAGCTTGTGCCGACTAGCGGATATAAGCCCAAACTGCCGACAAGCAGCAAGACAGCAATTCCGAATGTGATCAATTTGTGATTAAGCGACCATTCAAGCAAGCCTCTATATTTGCGGGCAAGCTTGCTTGGATTTGAATCATGCTTCTTGCCTTCTTTGAGCCCATTGCGGAACATCATATGCGCCAGCATTGGAACAATTGTAACGGCTACTACCAAGGAAGCGCCTAGCGCAAAAACGACTGTTAATGCGAACGGCATAAAGATTTCGCCGACCATGCCGGAAACGAAGCCAAGCGGCAGGAATACAGCTACGGTAACAATCGTAGAGGACATGATCGGAATGATCATTTCTCTAGTAGCTGACAAAATAAGCTCTTTGCCCTTCAGCTTCTCATTGGAAAGCGACAATCTGCGGTAGACGTTTTCTATAACAACGATAGAGTCATCAATTACGCGGCCAATCGCTACCGTAATCGCACCAAGCGTCATAATATTTAGTGTAATATCCATCTGCTTCAATGCAATCATGGCCATCAAAATGGATAGCGGGATAGATACGATAGAAATAATTGTGGAGCGGATATCACGCAAGAACAGCATAATAATTAAGATGGCCGCCAATGCGCCAATTACTGCCTTGCTCAGCATCGTATTGACAGATTCCTCAATCGGTTCACCTTGGTCAAACGATTGAACAAAGGTCATGCCTTCATTTTGTTCCGCAAGCTTCTTGAGCTCATCCTTAACCTTGTTAACTACTTCGACCGTGTTGGAATCAGCGCCTTTGACGATGTTAATCCCGATCGCGTCCAGACCATTCGTTCTGGAAACAGATTCTACCTTGTCTTCAATCGTAATATCGGCAACATCGCTCAGCTTAACGCCTGGTACAATTACCAAGTTTTTAAGCTCATCTTCTGTTGCGATGTTTCCGTCAATCATGACCGACTTTTCACTATCGCCAAATTCAAAAATACCGAGCGGCACAGAAAGCACAGAAGCGCTAATGATGCCTTTCACCATATCCTCTGTCATATTAAGCTGGGCTAATACATCCTGCTTAAATACGAGCTCGCCTTCCTTCACGCTTTGACCGGCAATTTGAACTGCTGCTACGCCGTCAATGCTTTCGAGTCTAGGAATAACAAAATCCGTAGCTGCTTCTGTCAATTGCGGCATCGTTTTTGAGCTGTCAGACAAGCTCAAGGAAATGACTGGGAAGGCATTGATATTCATTCTGGAAATAGATGGCTTTTGCACCCCGTTAGGGAATGTGATTTGCTCCAACGCTTCCTTTACATTATCTTCTGCCC
Source organism: Paenibacillus sp. IITD108 (assembly GCF_036541265.1). Lineage (NCBI taxonomy): Bacteria > Bacillati > Bacillota > Bacilli > Caryophanales > Paenibacillaceae > Paenibacillus > Paenibacillus sp. IITD108. The sequence goes on from NZ_JAZHCT010000005.1 coordinate 108,375, forward strand.
GATCCATGTCCGTATTATATTCAAATTCAATAATGACTGATGAAGCATTTTCAAATGATGTGGAGCTGACATTTTTAGCTCCCTTTAAATTTCTAGTCCTTTGCTCGACTGGCTTCGTAATTTTCTCCATTATCTCTTCAGGAGCGGCGCCAGGATATACGGTTGTTACACTTACAATCGGAATAGTAATATCCGGGATCATTTCCATCTTCATTGTGCTAGTCGATTGAAGCCCGGCGAACACAACGATAATCGTCATAATCCATAAAGCAAACTTATTGTTGAGCGAAAATTTAATAATGCTTTTCATATTCATCCTCCATTTTTCTCAAATCCAAATTCATATTTCTTTTTATACTTTGAAACGATACCCTACACCCCAAACCGTTTCTATATACTGAGGATTAGAAGGATCGTGTTCAATCTTCTCTCTTAGTCTTCGAATATGCACAGTAACTGTTGCGGTATCCCCATTGGAATCCAGTCCCCAAATACGCTCAAACAATTCCATTTTATCGAAAACCCGGTTAGGATGCGAGGCAAGCAAAAGCAATAGGTCATACTCCTTGGATGTAAGCATAGCCTCTTCATCATGAATCGTTACTCTTCTGGCCGGGCGATCGATGCAAAGACCACGGATTTGAATAAAATCATTATGACTGTCTTTATTAGAAGTAAGTCTTTCATAGCGTGACAAATGCGCTTTTACCCGCGCAACAAGCTCGCTAGGACTAAACGGCTTCGTTATATAATCATCGGCCCCTAAGCCAAGCCCTCTAATTTTGTCGATATCCTCCTTCTTGGAGGTTACCATTAAAATCGGCACGTTGTGCTGCTGCCGGATTTCCCGGCAAATCTCAAAGCCATCCATTTTGGGAAGCATGACATCAAGTATGATGAGATCATATTGTCCATCCAGCGCTTTTTTAAGGCCTATGTCACCGCGGCCTTCAATATGAACCTGATAGCCATGGCTCTCCAAATAATCTCTTTCTAGCTCTGCTATGGCCCGTTCATCCTCAATGATCAGAATATGCTGCATTCATTTTCACCACCTTAGCCGGCTCCATCTTTGGAAGCTTTATCGTAAATATTGCACCTTGGCGCGCGTTTCTTGCTGTTACCATACCGTTATGCCCCTCAACAATTTGTTTCACAATTGCAAGCCCAAGGCCGCTCCCGCCTGTTTCTGAATTACGTGATTTTTCCGCACGGTAAAACCGGTCAAATATAAAAGGCAAATCATCCTCCGTAATACCGGGTCCATTATCTTCGATTTCAATAACAGCGAAATGCTCATCCTGCTTCAGTCGCACTTGCACGCGATGCGGCAAGTTATTATCGTCAAACTCCAAATACTTCACACAATTGTTCAAAATATTGTTAAGCACGCGATTCAGCTTCTCCAAATCTGCAGAGATCATAAGTTGATCTATATTTTCCGAACTAAAAGATAAAGCGATGTCCGACTTCTCAAGCTCGAACTGCTGCTCCTCCATAAAATGATCCAAATATCGGACAAGCTCTACCGGTTTAAAATCGAAAGCAACAGTATGCAGATCCAGCTTGGAAAATAAAAACAGCTCATCAATCAGCTGATCCATATGCGCTGCTTTGCGATAAATCGTTTGTAAATAGCGCTCACGCATTTCATCTGTATTGGCAATTCCGTCCAGAATGCCTTCTATATAGCCTTTGATCGCCGAAATTGGTGTTTTTAAATCATGTGAAATATGGGAAAGCAGTTGCTTGCGATTTTCCTCATATTGAAGACTTTGATCGATTGAGCTTTTCAAGCGAACCCGCATTTCCTCAAAGGCAATGCTCAATTGTTCAATTTCATTGACCCCGCTCGCAAAATTTTTACAATTGGTTGAATCAAGCAGCTGGTAGGATAGATCGCCATCCTTAATGCGCAAAGCTGCTGTCTTCAGCGATTGAATAGGCTTAATAATGCTTCTGGATACATAGTAGGTAAGCAAAAAGCTCGTTAATGTAATAAAGCCAAGCAGTGCAGCGAGCACAAGCGGGTGCCAAAATATTGGTATTGGATCAATTCTGCGGAATAAAATCATTTGGCCGTTGCTTCCATCCGGGTATTGAAATTGAATGTTATGCGTGCCAAAGCGATAAAGCTTGAAGGAAAGCTCTTCAGGCAGCTGCTCGATGTAGGCGCTCCAATTTTCATTCGGAGAAATATCCTGCAAAAAACTGGATACATCTGCTATTTGTCCATTCCTTATGACTACCAGCCCAGCCCATACTTCAGCAAGCTCCTGCTGCAGCTCGTCCAAATAAGCTTTATCCTCGAGCTTGCCAGTGTCATGCTCGATTACATATGTAAGCTCTCCATAGACAAGCGCCTGCTCAAACCTTTCAATTTGCTGATTTTCCGATAATTCACGTAAATCATGCTTGCCAACGATATAAAACACGGTTAAAAACAAACAAAGCATCAAAATAACCGGAACAAACGTCATGGCAAGATAGGACATATACAATTTCAATCTAATGGACAAAGAAATTCCCGCCTCGCATGGCATATTTCGTATGATCAGATTTCCATTTCTTTTACTTTTCTATCATAACGATCATTTCTAACGGATTTCATAGATAATTATTACAAAATTATTACGTTTGCTCAAAGTATTATCTGTAGAGACTACCAAAACCATCCATATTGCACAAGGATAAACGGCTTCCGCCGTCCTTTGGTCGAGCGGGTTTACCGATGAAATATAGAAAAACAGGTATAAGGTGCAACGTATACCTGTTTTTCTATATTTCAAAAAAGGCCAAGTCTTTAGAACGTATTGTCTAAAGCTTGACCTGTTTTTAAATGATACGACTTTTAAATTAGTGAACTTACTTCAAGCCGCCTATGCGATCAATCGGCCATATCCGAAAAACCGCCTTTCCTTCCAGACTGCTGAAAGCGACAGGACCAAATGCGCGGCTGTCAATGCTATGCTCTCGATTATCGCCCATAACGAACACTTTATCCGCGGGTACGACAAGCTTGAAATCGCTTTGATCGGCTAATGTAATACCTTTAATATACGGCTCATCCAAAGGGTTTCCATTAATAAAAACGAGGCCTTCGCGGATTTCAATCTGCTCGCCCGGCAAGCCGATTACCCGCTTCACAATACGCTGATCGTATTCTGGACCGTTGATGATTACGATATTCCCCCTCTTGGGCGCTTTAAAATAATAATTCCATTTGTCAATAACGAGTCTTTCATTTTCCACAAGTGTATTTTGCATTGAAATATTATGTACTTTTGTCTGAGCATACACATAATTGTGAAACAGCATAGCTACCGTAAAGGAGACAACTATCGTAATGATCCACTCCAGCACAGGCTTCCAGCGCTTGGGTTTTTCCGTATTTTCGTTCATATTCGCTGTTTCATCTATATTTGTCATTTGCTATCGCCTCTCCTTTTCGTACGTACCATTATACCACCATCTGCACATATGTTGTACTACGCTTGAAATTCATATTTGTTTCGTATTTTCACAGATTACAATATACAGTAAAATCAGGTACAGGATAAACGAAGGGAGAGATATCCTTGTTTCGCACAACTAAAAGTCAAAAATACATCTTTACGCTTGTTACGCTTATCTACTGGATTTCGATGTATATCTACGTTCCCACATTTTCTCCATATTTGAATAGTAAAGGCTTTTCCTTGCAATTTATTGGGATCGTCATTTCCAGCTATGGTCTGGTCCAGCTGCTTGTGCGTTTCCCGCTCGGCATATGGTCAGACCGGTTTGGCAAGCGAAAGCCATTTATTGTGCTTGGTATGCTTTGCGCCCTGATTAGCTGTCTGTTATTTCTCCTATCAGGCTCCTGGATTTGGCCGCTGGCTGGCAGGATCGTTGCTGGCGTATGCGCTTCTACCTGGGTCGCATATACCGTGATGTATGCCGGTTTTTTTAAAACAGAGCAAACAGGCCGCGCTATGGGCAATATCAGCTTTGTAACGGTTAGCGGTCAAATGATTGGTATGCTGCTTAGCGGCTGGCTGGCTGACGGCTTTCATGCGAATATGCCTTTTATTATTGGCGCGGCAGCTGCTGTCCTCGGATTATTGCTCGCTTTATTTTTGCAAGAGCATGCAGTAAATGATCGGCAGGGCATGTCCCTTGCCAATGTTAAAGAAGTTGTTAAAACCAAGCTGCTTTGGCGGGTCTCCTATTTATCCATCCTTGCTCATTGTGTATTATTTATTACGATGTTCGGCTTTACGCCGCTCAAAGCAGAAGCGCTTGGAGCAGGCGGGCTCGAGCTGACGATCGTTGTATTTGCCTTTATGCTGCCGCATGCTGTTGCCTCTTTTATTACAGCAACGATATTTGTGCCGCGCTTTGGCCAATACGGGACAATAATGATCAGCTTTGTACTAAGCGGCATATGTACAGCTGCTATAGCTATTGTGCCGTCGCTTGAGCTTCTTTATGTTACCCAAGCAGTCAATGGCTTCGCGCAAGGGCTTCATTTGCCGCTTTTTCTCGGCCTGGCAATTAAAGAAGTAGCAAGCTGGGGAAGAGCGACCGCCATGGGCCTTTATCAAGCCGTTTATGCCGCCGGAATGTTTTCTGGACCTTTTCTTGCAGGCTTTCTAAATCAGCAGTGGGGTCTTGGCAGCGGCTTCGCCCTTGGCTCTGTTCTGGCGCTTGCGGCAGCCATTTTTACAGCCATATGGGCCGGCCAAGAACGCAAACGGAAGAAAAAGCTGCCAGCTGAGATGCCATCCTCCCTGCAAGGTTGAATGCTCAGTCATCCGCTGAACAGCTGCAATTGAAGCTGCACATAAATTTTACGAGGCAGCCAATAATACCAGGCATACCGCTGCTGCAATACCCATCATCGCTGCATCTTGTTTTTTCAGCTGCAGCCGGAAGCCAAATACAGGCATTTCTTTTACCTGGCTATAACCCCGCAGCTCCAGCGCTTCAGCCATTTCCTCCGCCTTCCCTACAATCGAACGAAGATAAGGAATAAGCATCGTAAGCGCAATACGAACTGACATCATTCCGCTGGAAGAGGCGAGCTTCCCTCTTGCTCTAGCCAGCTTGCTATATCGCTCCCATTCCTGCATCAGCAGCGGAATAAACCTAAAGATTAATGTCATTAACAATCCGAAAGCCGCAATCGGCAACCCATAACGATTAAGCCAGCCGAAGGTTTGCTCAAACGCTCGCTTCAGACGAAATGGCGTAACCAGCGCCAGAATCGGCATGCCTATTATCATCACTAGCAGCAGCTTAACTAAACGTTGCCCTGTGGAAGCTGCTTCGAGCCAGTTAAAATCAAGCGGGGCCAGTGAAATGCCGCCAATTGCCGTCAGCACAATGGCCAATACAATAAATCCTCTTACTACAGGAAACATCGGCTCCGCTGCTTTGCGCACGATTCCAATCGCAATGATGACCAGCAAGCCTGCCAAGCCTATCACAGGCCACTCTGTCTGAGCCAATATGCCTGCAGACCACATGAAATAACTTAACACTATAGCTCGCGGGTCAAAATATTGGTTGCTTAAGTTATTAATTTTTGAAGGATTATGGCTACTTACATATATTTGCTCTTCAAATGGTTCCACAACTTTCGCTTTCTCATCCCCTGCAAACAGCTGGGAAAACGACTCATCTACAGGACGTTCAGCGCTTGCTGCCGCTTCCTTTATCCAATCGGCTATTAATTCAGCGGCAAGCCCAGGACTCAGCCTTGCAGGCACCTGCTCATGAGAGCCGCTGTTGTGATTATGACCTTCCGAGGGCTTTTGCTGTAACGGAATAAGCTTTTTATGTCGAATCGTCAACACTTGATCCGCTATAGAAAGAAAAGGCTGAATATCATGCGTAACAATAATCGCGCCTCCTCCGCCTTCCTTTTGCTGCCTCAGTACAGATTGCAATAAGGCAATCCCTTCGCTGTCTAACCCGGCCAGCGGCTCATCCAGCAGCAGCCAATCCGGCTTGCAGCATATTAAACATGCAAGCGCCAATCTTCGCTGCTGGCCGCCGCTTAATGTCCAGGGTTCACGCGGCAAAATGTCAGGCTCCAGCCCTACTAGTCGTATAGCTTTTGTAGTTCTTTCCTGCATACATTCTTTGGTGAGCTTATACGGCTTCATAGAATATTCGAGCTCTTGCTGCACATTTGCTGCAAACCACTGGCTCTCTGCCTGCTGCATAGCGATGCCAAGCTTAAGCAGTGCCGCATGATTCAATTTGGGCCTGCGGCCCTTCTTACGCCAAAGCTGTTGCCCTGACAGCTCAATCGTACCCTCTGCAAGCTTTCGTAATCCAGCGATAGACTCGAGCAATGACGTTTTCCCCGTTCCATTTGGACCTGTAATGATTATAATTTCATCCGCTTTAAACTGCATATTGATTTGTTCAATTAAACTGCCATCGCTGATGTCGTTAGTTTTCATAATAGTTACGTTATGAAGTGCCAATTGCCTATCGCATTTAATACTCATAGCTATATACCTCAGCCTTCAGTTCATCCATATTTAACGGAAGCTGATGCAGTTCTATTCCTTTATCAGCCAATTGCCATGCAATTTGGACCGCATAAGGCGCTTCAAAGCCATATTCCTCGCAAGGGCTGCTGCCTTGACGGTTATGAGCATCCCGGGCAAACCATTGCGATGCTGGCCCATTAAACACAATGCGGCCCTGATCAAGAGCAATTACATGATCCCCTCTTACGGCTTCCTCCATCTGCTGAGTCGCCCATATAACGGTTACCCCCTGCTTATTAAGCTCGCGCATGCGAGTAAGCACTAGCTGTGCCGCCTGCTTATCCAGCATCGACGTTACTTCATCCATCAGCAGCAAATCTGAGCTGACAGCTGCCGCTCCTGCAATTGCAGCAAGCTGCTGCTGTCCGCCGGACAAGGCTTCCAGCGGCTGATGCAGAATAGGCTCAAGCCCCAATTGCTTGAACACCTGCTCAGCCCTGTCGAGCATATGCGGCTGTCCCACCTGATGCTGCTCCATCATAAGTACAACATCCTCCCAGCAAGTAGAGCCTATTAGCCCTGAGCTAGGCTGCTGCAGCACGATCGGTATTAAATGGGCTTGCGCCAGCTGCTCGGGCCTGTTGACTCTTTGAGTTCCCTCTACCCTGTAGCGTTCAAATCCCGCCAGCAGCTTTAGCAACGTGCTCTTGCCGCTGCCGTTGCGTCCATAAAGCTGAACCCACTCCCCGCTCTGAATGCAGAAAGATATATTATCCAGCAATTTCTTTTCTTCTTCCTTATCAACTGCTTTAGTAAATACAGATAAGTTTGACCATATAATTTTTGAAAAAGAGTCCATTATTTTTTACCTACCCTCTTCACGATCGCAAAAAGCTGTGATACAATGCTCATTGTTAACTATAAATCATTTTAATTGGTTAACAATAAAAATGCAATAACGAAAAAGGAGATTATGTATGAAAGCACTATCGATTCGTTCACTTGTTTTTACCGCACTATTTGCAGCACTATTTATTGTAATGAGCTTGCAGCAAATGAAGCTTACTGCTTCACCGATCCCCCTCACCTTTCAAACGCTTGGAGTTATTATTGCCGGTATTTTTCTCAAGCCCAAGCAGGCTTTTCTAAGCATATTTGCAGTCGTTGTACTTGGTGCAATCGGGTTGCCGGTTTTCGGCGGCAAAGGGGGGCTTTCGCATATTTTGGGAGGATCAGGCGGATATATTGTCGCTTTCCCTTTCTGCGCATTGTTTATTAGTTTAATCGTAAACAAATGGATGAACAAAGCTAATCATAAATCTGTCATGAATATGATCGTTCTTTACATAATGTTCATTCTGGCAAGCATCGTCTTCGTCTATGCAATCGGAGTGCCATGGATGATGGTTGCACTGGATTTTTCTTTAAGCAAAGCACTCGCTGCCGGCTGCTACCCGTTCATTCCCGGCGATTTAATTAAAGCTGCTGTTGGAATAATTGTTTTGTTTACTTTAAAAACAACGATCGTAAGAACTCGCATTTAGTCAAGGATAAACGGCTCCGCCGTTCTTTGGACAGGCGCGTTTACCGATGAAATATAGGAACAGGTATAAGGAGAAAACTTATACTTTCCTATATTTAAAAAAACCGCAGCGGTCTTGACTTCCAAGAAGTCGGTCCGCTGCGGTTTTACGTTTTAATCGCTGCAATCCTCTGGATTGCCGCCTTCTGCATCTTCTACACTAATTTTCTCAGAAACCGTATCCCGAATAACTGAAACGACAAGCTGGAGCAAATAATTAATATCTGCTTGGCTTTGCTGAAATTGAGCTACAATTGGAATGCCGTCAAGCTCATCTTGGAGCTCCTCCATCTCAGCTTCTATTTTTTTTACCATTTCTGCATTTTTGAACGTCGTTTCGAAAGCGACGACTTCCTTTTGCTTCTTTTTAATAAGGCTGATCAGCTTCTGGATCCGCTCATTGTTATTGATTTGCATTTCTGCACGGCGATAATCCTGAACCTCCTCTGATGCAAATATCGCGTCAGACAGCTCCTTTGCCTTTTGCATAATATTATCACGCACTATAATCTCACGAGTATGGAATGACGGAACATTAGTATTGTCATGCTGATGGCTGCATACTTCTCCAGTTGCATATTCATTATGCACGGCGCCGGCATTTCCTTGTATATTTGACATGGTTGACATCGCTCCTAATTATATCGCTATATTGCTGACTGTACCAGCACTTCAAAATCTATTAACTAACATCGCTTTGCGCGTCAGACTGTACAACTTCACCTTTAATATACCAGGTTTGCGCATCGACTATTTTGACCTGCACAAAACAGCCTATCCATTCCTTAGGTCCTTCCAAATGCACAAGCTTATTCGTGCGCGTACGTCCAGAAAGCACATTAGCGTTGTTTTTGCTCTCGCCTTCAACCAGCACTTCCATAACGGTTCCTACTAGCTGTTCATGCTTCTCGCGCGCTATAGAGGCTACCAGAGCGTTTAGACGCTGCAGCCTTTCTTTCTTTACCTCCAAAGGCACATTATCCTCCATTACAGCAGCCGGTGTGCCTTCACGCGGTGAATATAAATACGTATAAGCCATATCAAAGCCTACTTCCTCGACTAGCGTAAGCGTATCTTCGAACTGCTCCTCTGTCTCGCCTGGAAAGCCGACGATTATATCGGTTGTAAAGGATACATCTGGAATAGCATGCTTGATCTTCCCGGCTAATTCGAGAAACTTTTCACGAGAATATTTGCGGCTCATTTTCTTCAGCACTTCTGTACTGCCAGATTGGACAGGCAGATGGATATGCTCTACCAGATTGCCGCGGCCGGCAAGCACAGAAATTAAATGATCATCGAAATCGCGCGGATGACTAGTCATAAAACGGATACGCGGAATGTCAATTTTGGATATATCGTCCATCAAGTCGCCAAAGCGATACTCAATATCCTCAAAATCTTTGCCATAGGCATTAACATTTTGCCCAAGCAGCGTAATTTCTTTAAAGCCTTGCCGCGCAAGCTCGCGCACCTCATCAATAACATCCTGAGGTCTGCGGCTGCGTTCCTTGCCTCTCGTATAAGGGACGATGCAATAGGTGCAGAACTTGTCGCAGCCGTACATAATGTTGACCCAGCCGCGCATGCCTTCGCGTTTCTTAGGCATATTTTCAATAATATCGCCTTCCTTGGACCACACCTCTACGACTAGCTCCTTGCTGAAATAAGCTTCCTGCAGCAGCATCGGAAGACGATGAATATTGTGCGTTCCGAATATCATATCGACAAAGGAGTGCTTCTGCAAAATACGGCCAACTACAGATTCCTCTTGCGACATGCAGCCGCAAACGCCAAGTATAAGATCAGGCTTCTCCAGCTTCAAGTTTTTGAGATGGCCTAATTCACCGAATACTTTATCCTCCGCATTCTCGCGAATGGCGCAAGTATTCAGCAATATCACATCGGCAATCTCACGATCCTCGGTAGCGATATAGCCCATCTCTTCAAACATGCCGCGCATAACCTCAGTGTCATGCTCATTCATTTGGCAACCGTACGTTTGTATTAAATAATATTTGCCTACTCCCATTGAACGAAGCTCAGCAGGAATAGAGAAATCGTAATGCACTTCAATTTCTTCCTTGCCTCTGCGTTTTTCTTGCTTATAGTTCGGAGTAGAGTTTATTTGAACGATTCTTCCTTTAATACGGTATGTCGAAGTATGCTCATTCTGCTCAAGCAGCTTGGCATCGCTAAAATCGAAATATTTGGAGTAATCTTTTTGTTCTGCGGATTTTTGTTCCGTCATGCTTTGATTGCTTCCTTTCGTCAAAACCAATCACTTCCTTATCGGCGTCTATCATCATTCATATAGTCCAATGTCCTATTATACCAGTTAAGGATTTATGGGGTCAATGAATGAAGCGATCAGCCGCTAAACGATCAGCTCTGCTGTATCTCCATTGGCAATCCCTGCCGCATTCGCTTCATCCGTGTCAATGTGCATATCCAGCGCATAGCTGTCCGATACGCGAACAACTACATTTTCAAATACGACGCCGCGCTCACCGCTTGTTCTTACAGCAACGCGCTGCTTGTCCTTCACGCCGAACCGTTCAGCATCAGTGGTATGAAAATGAATATGTCTGGCGGCAATAATTACCCCTTCCTCCAACTCCACCTCACCAGCTGGACCTTGCAGCTTAATGCCTGCAGAGCCCGCAATATCACCTGATTCACGCACGGGCGGATTAATGCCTAGCGCAAAAGCGTCTGTTTTTGACACCTCAAGCTGAGTTTTTCCTCTTGTAGGTCCTAAAATGCGTACTTTTGGAAAAGTTCCCTTAGGTCCAATAACAGCTACTGTTTCGTTAGCGGCAAATTGGCCTGGCTGTGTAAGTGGCTTCATCTCCGTCAACGAGTAGTCATTGCCGAACAGAATTTGCAAATGCTCTTTTGATAAATGAATATGTCTGGCGGAAACACCGATTGGAATTTGATTATGTAACATGTAAGCCACTCTCCTGTCCGTTCTCTATTTCTGCATTTTATTATTGCATTTCTATATATTAAAAATATAAGCATACAGACTTATGTCTGTATGCTTATATCATAGCACTTATTTAAATTCAGCTACAAGCTTTGTGAACTGTTCTTCACTAATCTGTAACGACTGATGGGCTAATCCGCCCTCATCGAAGCCTTTTATTTGCTTTTCATAAGATGGGCGCGTTGTATCTTGATAAATAAGTCCGGTAAGCATGCTTTCAGTTTCCATAATTTTGGTAATGGCTGAAATACGGTTCGCTGGATCATACTCCGGGAATTGATCCAAATTAACAACCCGCTCCTTAAACCAATCGTACGTATTAATTTTATTAAAGGTAACACAAGGGCTGAACACATTAATGAATGAGAAGCCATCATGTTTTATGCCCTGCTCGATAATGCTTGTTAACTGTTTAATATCGCTTGAGAATGATTGGGCGACAAAGGTAGCGCCTGCCGACATCGCCAGCTCCAGAGGAGACAAGGTTGATTCGATTGCGCCCTCTGGCGTTGACTTCGTTTTGAAGCCTTCCGCGCTGCGTGGCGAGGTTTGTCCTTTTGTAAGACCGTATATTTGATTGTCCATTACAATGTACGTAATGTTCATATTTCGGCGTATCGCATGTATGGTATGACCCATGCCAATTGCAAAGCCATCCCCATCGCCGCCTGATGCGATAACCGTAAGCTCGCGATTGGCAAGCTTAACGCCTTGCGCAATAGGCAATGCGCGTCCATGTATGCCATGCAGCCCGTAAGCGTTAATATAACCGGATATGCGCCCCGAGCAGCCAATTCCCGAAATGACAGCGACCTCCTCCGGTTCAAGGCCGACATTTGCCGCTGCGCGCTGGATAGCTGCTTGAATAGAGAAATCACCGCAGCCAGGGCACCAGTTGGGCTTTAAGTTATTGCGAAAATCTTTAAATGTTGCCATTATTCATTCAACCCCTTACACGCATGATAGACTTCGAGCGGCAAGAACGGGTTGCCATCGTATTTTAAAAGATTAGTGATTTTGTCGGCGAAGCCTGTATTCATTTTAATTTGAGATGCCAGCTGTGCTGTTGCATTGTTTTCGATTACGACAACCTTATCCGCGCTTTCCAAATACGGGCGAAGCAGATCAGACGGAAATGGATACATTTGACGAATCGTGACATGATTTGTTGTGATGCCTTCCGCTTCCAGCTTTTGTCTTGCTGAATCGATCGTTCCGCCGGTTGAACCCATGCCGATAATAAGCAGATTTGGCTTTTCATGAGGCGCATCTGCTCTTACTGCATCTCTAATTTGCAGACCGGCAATTTTTTTAAGTCTTTTCTCCATCATTAAACGGCGATTAAGCGCATTTTCAGACGGACGGCCAACTTCGTCATGCTCAACGCCTGTAACGTGGTGAATGCCGCCCTTCTGGCCCGGCAGCACGCGCGGCGAAACGCCATCCTCTGTAAGTTCGTAGCGCTTGAACATTTCTCCAGGCTCTTTCTCCCCTGCGTCTTCCTGCAGCTTCCCGCGCTTGATCTCTACCTTGCTGAAATCAAACACCTCGCAGGACTGCTTGCCCAGGGAGAGCTGCAAATCCGTCATGACGATGACTGGAACCTGATACTGCTCGGATATATTAAAGGCTTCCACCATATCGAAGAAGCAATCTTCGATAGAAGCTGGCGCAATAACAACCTTCGGTATTTCGCCATGAGTACCGTAAATCATCGCATTTAAATCTGACTGTTCCTGCTTCGTCGGCAAGCCGGTTGAAGGACCGCCTCGCTGTGTATTGACGATTACGAGCGGAGTTTCTGTCATGCCCGACAAGCCGATGGCTTCCATCATAAGCGAAAGCCCGGGACCTGCCGAAGCTGTCATCGTTCTTACTCCTGCATAATTTGCTCCGATAGCCATCGTTACAGCTGCAATTTCATCTTCAGTCTGAACGACTGTACCGCCAAACTTCGGCAGTTTTTGAATCAAGTATTCCATAATCTCGGAAGCAGGTGTAATCGGATAAGCAGACATCAAGCGGCAGCCTCCGGCAATGGCGCCAAGGCCGATGGCTTCATTGCCGATCATAAACAGCTTCTGCTCGCCATCAGCGTCTGCCAGCTTGAATTCATCAAGCGGTCCTCCTGCAAGCTGCAGCACGTAGTCCGCGCCATGCTTGACAGCTTCTATATTTTTTTCTACAACAGCAGCTCCCTTGCGGCCAAATTCCTCTTCAACTGCCTTATTAAATACATCAAGCGGCAAGCCGAGCAGCGCCCAAGAAGCACCTGAAGCTACCATGTTTTTCATAAGCGAAGTGCCCAGATCTTCAGCAATCTTAGTAATAGGAACAGCAAATAATCTAGCATCCAATCCGTCCGGCACTGTAGGGCTGAATTTTGCATCTGCCACAATAACGCCGCCAGGTCGAAGCTCGCCTGCATTAAGGTCGATGCTTTCCTGATCAAAGGCTACTAGAATATCGAGATCATCAGATATCGCACGAATCGGCTTCGTGCTGATCCGTATTTTATTATTCGTATGGCCGCCCTTTATGCGTGAAGAGAAATGACGATAACCGTACAAATAATAACCTAACCGATTAAGAGCCGTGGAAAAAATACGATCGGTGCTCTCAACGCCTTCCCCTTGCTGGCCACCGATTTTCCAAGACAATTGACTAATCAAAGTGTCCATCTCCTCTTTATTATGAACATGTCTATTCGATAGACAATATCAGCTATTAAACTATTTTCGCCTCATAAGAATGTATAAATATGACAGTCTTTTCGTAAAAACAATTCTTATCGGGATAAAAACCTCCGTTTACCTCAGCAGCTTCTCTAGAACTGCTAAATTAGAAGTTTTTCTCATAGTCATAACAATTTTAAGATTGTGCAACTAAAAAAGCAATACACTTTCAATTAACGTTCACAATTTACCAAAATTAATTTGGCAAATTCGTCTCCAAAAATAAAATAGCGTTGCCAGCTAAAAAATGATTCGTTTGGTGTTCAGAATAAAACTTCAGCAGCTCATTCTTCAGTCGATACAAATGACCCGGATGTTTCAGCTCCTGCACATGTGTATCAATCCCGTCAAAATCAGAGCCAAGCATAACTGCCTTCTCACCCCCAAGCTCACAAATATGCTCGATGTGGCAAACAATATCGTATATGGTACTGCTGCGATTGTGCACGAGAAACTGAGGCACATAGGTAACGCCGACTCTTCCTTCTCGCGCTATAATACATTGTATTTGAGAATCGGTCAGATTTCTTGGGTGAGAGCACACTTCACGCGCATTGGAATGCGATGCAATAAAAGGTTTGGAGGTCAGCTCCGCCAGTTCCCAAAAACCTCGGTCAGACAAATGTGAAATATCGAGCAGCATGCCGATCTGTTCGCAATATTGCACAAACTCCTTGCCTGCTGCAGTCAAACCGCCATTGCGCGGCTCCAGCACGCCGTCTGCCGCCCAATTCGCATAATTCCAGGTCAATCCTGCAAATCTTACGCCGAGCCGATACAACATATGCAGCAGCGCCTTGTTGTTGTACAAGCCGTCTACTCCCTCCATCGACAACAATGCGCCAATCCGGCCTTCTTTTATACACTGTCTTAAATCCTGTTTATTGCGAATGAAGCTTATGCTTGGCTGGCTTAATATTTGATTGTAAAACAAATCCACGCTTTCCATTACGGCTACTAGCCAATCCTTCCGTACAGACGGAATATAAATAGCAAAGGTTTGAATAGCCGCCTCTGCTTCCTTTAAACGTTCAAGGGTGACATCTAATTGATCCGCTTCGTCACGAGCAAAGTCAAGCTCATTATTCAGCAACAGCTTGTATAGTACATCGCAGTGAAAATCAACTGACTTCATGCCTTCACTCCCTTGCCTGTTGTACGTCATTTCAGACAGTTATATGACTCACTTGTCCATTAGCCTACAGGTCATTGCAAAAAGCCTGTTTACATCCTACGTAAACAGGCCGCGTCGTTACAGCTTGCCAGCAGTGTATTCTCATGTTGACAGATACGGCCGTTGCCGATTATCGCGGTTCAACTATTAACTTGATAGCTGTGCGATCTTCGCCATCAATTACGATATCGGTAAATGCCGGAACACAAATGAGATCCACACCGCTAGGAGCGACAAATCCACGCGCAATAGCAACCGCCTTAATCGCTTGATTCAATGCGCCAGCACCAATGGCCTGCAGCTCCGCTCCGCCACGCTCGCGCAAAACGCCCGCCAGCGCTCCCGCTACAGAATTTGGATTGGACTTTGCTGATACCTTTAATACATCCATGAAAAGTACCTCCCCTAGAATGTTGGTTGGATTCACTTATAAATTCTATTCGTTATTTTTTAAAAAATTCCTTCATTTTCAACTTCAATTGACTGTAAGTTCAGAATTATCAGAATTTATTTTATGAATTGAGGCTGCACGCGCTTTTTAAAAAAAGCTGCCCTTTTACAAGAGCAGCCAATCTTCTTCCGTTAAACGGATTTTATCAATTTTTTGTGCTTTGCCGGTCACATCGTCAATTTTTACGGACACTGCGTGCAAATGCCATTTCCCTTCATCCACAACAAAGCGCACTGGCATTTGTGTCTTGAAGCGATACAGCACAGCTTCCCGCTCCATTCCGAGAACACCCTCCTTGGAGCCTACCATGCCTACATCTGTAATATAGGCTGTGCCTTGCGGCAGTATTGTATCATCATTTGTCTGGACGTGAGTATGCGTGCCGACTACAAGTGAAGCTTTCCCATCCAGATGCCAGCCCATTGCAATTTTTTCTGAAGTAGCTTCGGCATGGAAATCAACAAATACTGCAGACGTACGCTTCCTTGCCTGTTCAACCAATTGATCAGCCATTTGAAAAGGACAATCTATTGGCGGCAAAAAGGTTCTTCCCTGCAAATTGATAATAGCAAGCTCTTTTCCATTTGCCTTAATAAATGCCATCCCTTTGCCGGGCGCTTCTGGGCTGAAATTAGCCGGGCGCACAATTCTTGGCTCCTCATCGATCCATTCGAAAATATTTTTATTGTCCCAGGTATGGTTGCCCATCGTAATGCCATGGATGCCCCATTCGAAAAACTCAGTAGCAATCGTTTTTGTAATTCCGCGACCTGCAGCGGCGTTTTCACCATTTGCAATAATGATATGCGGATTATATTTGCTGACAAGCGAAGGCAATACCTGCTTCAACGCGCTTCTGCCGACATTGCCAACGATATCGCCAATAAACAATAAATTCATCGTTCTTACCACACTTCCTTCATATGCACAAAAACAAGCTGCACTGACAAAGCCCGCTTTTTGCAAACTGCTGTTTGTTGCTTATAATTTGAAAGAAAGTGGCTGCGCAGCAGCCACTTTCTTCAATCGTCTGTTCGATTGTAATGGAATCAAATTCTATTCGTTATGAATTTGATTATTACTTCGCATATTCAACCGCGCGCGTCTCTCTTATTACCGTTACCTTAATATGTCCCGGATAATCAAGCTCGCCTTCGATTTTTTTCGTAATATCTCTTGCTAGGCGGAACGCCTCTGTATCATCAATCTTGTCAGGCTGCACCATAACGCGTACTTCACGGCCAGCTTGAATCGCATAGGACTTCTCAACACCTTCAAAAGATTCTGTAATCTCTTCCAGCTTCTCCAGTCTCTTAATATACGTTTCGAGCGTTTCTCTGCGTGCGCCTGGTCGAGCGGCAGACAATGCGTCTGCAGCGCCTACAAGCATTGCAATAACCGAAGTCGCTTCTGTATCTCCATGGTGAGACGCGATACTATTAATAACGACAGGATGCTCCTTGTACTTCTTCGCCAGCTCTGCTCCGATTTCAACGTGAGAGCCTTCCACTTCATGGTCAAGCGCTTTGCCGATATCATGCAGCAAGCCTGAACGCTTGGCTAATGTTACATCCTCGCCCAGCTCTGCTGCCATTAAACCAGCTAAATAAGCAACCTCCATGGAATGCTTCAGTACATTTTGGCCATAGCTTGTACGATACTTCAAACGACCTAATATTTTGATCAGATCAGGGTGCAAACCGTGAACGCCAACCTCGAAAGTTGCTTGCTCACCATATTCGCGAACGCGCTCATCGATTTCCTTGCGTGACTTTTCAACCATTTCTTCAATACGTGCAGGATGAATTCGTCCATCTGCAACTAGCTTTTCAAGTGATGTGCGAGCAATTTCGCGTCTAATCGGGTCAAAACCGGATAAAATGACCGCTTCCGGTGTATCATCAATAATTAGATCGATACCGGTCAATGTTTCTAGTGCTCGAATATTGCGGCCTTCGCGCCCAATGATACGGCCTTTCATTTCCTCATTTGGCAGCGTGACAACGGATACCGTCGTTTCAGCCACATGATCTGCCGCGCAGCGCTGAATAGCAAGCGATATAATATCTCGCGCTTTTTTATCCGCCTCTTCCTTAGCTTGTTGCTCAATATCTTTAATCATTTGTGCTGTTTCGTGGCGAACTTCCTGTTCTACATTGGACAAAATGATCGATTTAGCATCTTCCATCGTCAAACTTGAAATTCTTTCCAGCTCGCTTAGCTGTTGCTTATAGATGGAATCAATCTGTTCTTGCGTTTCCTCGATGCGTTTTTCCTTGTTGGCCACAGTTTCTTCTTTGCGTTCAAGCATCTCTAGCTTTTTATCCAACGACTCTTCTTTCTGCATGATGCGTCTTTCCTGACGCTGTACTTCGTTACGTCGCTCACGAATGTCTTTATCAGCTTCGGAACGGAGCCTGTGGACCTCGTCTTTCGCTTCAAGCACTGTTTCTTTCTTCTGAGCTTCCGCATCCTTTTTTGCATTTTCTACAATTTGAATAGCAGCTTGCTCAGCGCTAGAAATTTTGGCTTCAGCTATAGACTTTCTAATGACGTATCCAATCCACAAGAAAATTGCGCCAACAAGGATATAACCCAAGATCCAGATCCATAGATCTTCCATCTTGTTCACCTCCTTGCTGCATACGCCAAGCATACGCCCGGCATGATAATAGGCTTTTAACCAGTTCCATATTGTTTCATCATAATACAATTTGACGAAAATAATCATGTTGAATCAACTTTTGGAAGGAAAATTGATTCAAAGATTGAAGGAATACAACCTCATTTTATCTTTTCACAAATTCAATTGTCAAGCAAAAGCCCATCATCTTCTCCTTTTTCCTCCACCGCTCGCTGAAATTGCTCCATTTTCATTACTTCGCGAACGATATCGGAAGGAAAGCCTCTGCGCATTATAAACAATTGGAGCTTGCGTCGTCTGTCAGCATACTCGCCTTTTAACGATCTCCATTTCTTATCTGCTAACGTACTGGCAGCTTGCAATTCACTTTCATAATCAAGCTCAGCAATCGCCTCCATGCTTGCTTCCTTGGAAACGCCCCGTTGCCGCAGCTCATTCATAATGAAGTGTCTGCCTTTCAAAGCAGAATTCACCCTGCTCTGTACAAATTGCTTCGCATATAACTCATCATCTACAATTCGTTCCTCTTCTAAACGATCGATAGCATATTGTATATGATGCTCTTCAAATTCCTTGCGCAGCAAGTAGCTGTACATTTGCTTTTTCGTTCTCGGCTTCGCTCCCAAATAAGCTATAGCAAGCGAATAGGCTGCATACTTATGATCTGCCTCCTGGATTTCTTCCACTTGCTCCTTCGTCAGCTCCAGCCCTTTCATCAAGCGATATTTAATCCATATATCTTCATGCACAGACAAAATAGGTTCTTCGCCGCCAGCGTACAATAAATATCTTTTCTTCCCCTGCTTTTCAAGCTTGACAGATGTAATCATATAGCTATGCTCCATCGTGCTCATCGCAATACTTCCCCCTGTTTTAAAAATAACGTTTTCGGTCCCTATTGCCGACATCAGACGCATAGTTTCTTCTTTGAAATAAGCGTATGCTTTAAACTTTTATAGCATAAAACAACTTCGCCGGTCCACAAGGACCGGCGAAGCGCAGGAATGAATATGTATCAAACCTTGAATCAATCTCATACTGCTGATAGCAGTTAAATAAAATTGATTATTTCCTTATAGTTCAAACTCATCGAAATCTTCTTCTTCCTCTTCAGAAACGGTTGCTTTGGCAGCTGCAGCCGACAAATTGCTTGCCTCGCGAATTTGCTTTTCGATTTCCTCGGCTAGCGCTTTGTTATCCTTCAAAAATTGCTTCGCATTTTCGCGGCCTTGGCCAAGGCGCTCACCGCTATAGGAGAACCACGCTCCGCTCTTCTGTACAATTTCGAGCTCAACGCCAATGTCGATCAAGCTTCCTTCCTTCGAGATGCCTTCACCGTACATAATGTCGATTTCGGCCTGCTTGAATGGCGGAGCTACTTTATTTTTAACGACTTTAATACGAGTACGATTACCTACCATATCATTGCCTTGCTTCAATGTTTCCACGCGCCTTACATCAAGGCGAACACTGGAGTAAAATTTCAACGCTCTTCCGCCAGGCGTTGTCTCCGGATTACCGAACATAACGCCAACCTTCTCGCGAAGCTGGTTGATAAAAATTGCAATTGTTTTGGACTTAGAAATAGCTCCCGAAAGCTTACGCAAGGCTTGAGACATTAGTCTCGCCTGCAATCCGACATGGGAATCACCCATATCGCCTTCAATCTCTGCCTTTGGCACA
The DNA here is from genome assembly GCF_036541265.1 of Paenibacillus sp. IITD108. NCBI lineage: Bacteria > Bacillati > Bacillota > Bacilli > Caryophanales > Paenibacillaceae > Paenibacillus > Paenibacillus sp. IITD108. Next base: position 128,124 of record NZ_JAZHCT010000005.1, read on the forward strand.
AGTGCAGCTACCGAGTCAATAACGATAACATCAACAGCGCCGCTTCGAACGAGCGCTTCAGCAATTTCGAGCGCCTGCTCGCCTGTATCTGGCTGAGAAAGCAATAATTCATCAATGTTCACGCCAAGCTTGCTCGCATATGAAGGATCAAGCGCATGTTCCGCATCGATAAAGGCTGCTTGTCCGCCAAGGCGCTGCGCTTCTGCAATGGCGTGAAGAGCAACTGTTGTTTTACCTGAAGATTCAGGTCCGTATACTTCAATTATGCGACCGCGGGGAAATCCGCCGATTCCAAGTGCAATATCAAGAGCGATTGAACCGCTAGGCACGGTTTCAACCTGCATATGAGTCGATTCACCCAATTTCATAATAGAGCCTTTGCCAAACTGCTTTTCAATTTGCTTAAGAGCATTCTCCAACGCTGCGCGACGATCCGTCAACACACTCACATCCTTCAACGATTATATTAGTATAATACCTCTTTTACAGCTGCTTGCCAACACTTTTTTTCGAACACACATTCGCATATTTTTTCAACTGCTGATTTTGAGCGCAATCAAGCCCTTATAACAAACGCTACAGCCAACTTTATAAACACAGCTCATCTTACAGCCCGCCCCAATGTTAATAGCATCAAATGATTATTGCGTACATGTAACTTCAACAATCAATTGCTGTAAAGTAACTATTTCTTGAGGCCAGTCGTGCCTCGTAAATGTTAAAAGCAACTCCCCCTTCGAAAATTGCGTTCTGACATCTCCTCTCTCATTCAAGCGGGAAGCCGTCGATTCGTTGTAGTAGTTAAATAACCGAGCAAAAGTCGTAATGCCATATGTTTAGAGTTGTAACGGAGCTGAGAGGCTCTATTTGGCAATAAAAAGGTATTTTAAAACTGTAACGGAACTGTGGAGCGCTATAGGTGATCTTTTCCCCGTTTAGGTAGCGATTTGAGTAAATAAGGTTTCTCAGTTCCTTTAGATTTTAGAATAAGCTGATTCCCATACAATAGCGTGCCTAAGTTCCGTTAGCGTTTTTCAACGGCCTGATTTATGCAGTTAGATTAAGCAAATATAGCCCAAATTCAGCCCCCCTCAAACTAAGTACATATTTTCAGGCTGTTGAAAAACAGTTCGGAAATGTAACGAATCCCCGCAGCGTTATTGCGTGGAAAAAGCCCTTTTAAAAAATCTAACGGAGATATGGAGACTGTCGATTAATTGTGGGCAACTATTAAAAAGCAATAAGTAAGGGGAAACGGAGAGCAAGAATGGGAATGGAGAAGCGGCAGCGTCCGCCTTTGTAGGCCAATTTTATCCTTAACAGGGTTTATTTATTAAGAAAAATTGGACTACAACAGCGGTCGGAATCCCAATCTTGATCGCAGTGGCACCCCTTCTTATTGCCTGTTGCCTTATCCACAATTAATCGACAGTCTCATATGCGGCCTTATTCAGGTCAAAAGGTGCTAAAAACGTGGATTATTCACACATAGAGCTGCTAATCTTCGTTACAATTTAAAATGAGCTGTTTTCGTTGAATTAGCGCTTGTCAGCTTCGTTAGAATTATTTTTCAACAGCTTGATATCTTCTCTTTAGATCAGCATATTCACCTAAAAACACCAAACCAGATACGCAAAAATCCACTTAGTTGAACTACGGCACATGTTCGCACAATTCTGCAACACTGCAACACTTTAGATTGGGGAGCGAGTTAAGTCAAATTTGGACATTGGGCCTAATTAACTGTGATTCGTTAAAGTTAACCCAAATTGCCTCCTAGAAACTGTGAAGCGAGCCGATTAACAATATCGTCGTTAGCACCAGTCTCTTATGCTTTACGAATGTGTCATATGCCGATTTGTGCTTAACAGGTGTAACATGCGCTGAATCCCCTCCTTCCTAACCTTTTAACTTTCTAAGACGGTTTACCGATAAAAAATAGGAACAGAAGCAAGGTGACAAGCTATACTTTCCTATATTTGAACATAACAAAAACCGCAGCGACTGAGTCGCTGCGGTTCTTCCGCTAGTTGATTTCAAGTATACCTGATCCCCAATAAAATAACAATGATCAGCTAAACTAGACGCAGCAGCTAGTTTGCAGCGCTGAGCGCTTGCCACAAACGGAACAGCGCCGCATTGACTGCACGCAATCTTACCATGGATCGATTGCCGTTGAATTTGCCTTCGTAGACAACTGTTTCCTTTCCCCGTTCTGCAATCGCATAATAAACGAGTCCAACTTCTTTCCCTTCAGATTGAGACGGGCCTGCAACACCGGTAAATGAAACGCCGAAGTCGGCATCCGCCAGCTCGCGAATACGCTCCGCCATCATTCGTGCTGTATTCTTGCTTACAGCACCTGCAGCCTGCTCCCCTTCCAAATCCTCCATCGGAATGCCGAGCAGTTTATGCTTCATTGCATTCGTGTAGGTAACCGCTGCTCCTGCGTACTCTCCACTGCTCCCAGGAACGCTTGTAATCATTTCTGAGAATAAACCGCCAGTGCAGCTCTCGGCGCTCGCCAGCGTTCTTCCTGAGCCTCTAAGGAGCTCCAAAACAGTAACCTCGATCGGAATGTCTCGCTGAGCATATAAATGCTCTCCGACACGTGCTTTAATTTGCTCTACAGCTTCATTAATTTTTATATTAGCCTCAACCTCGTCATCCGCTTTGACGGATACGCGTATTGTAACCTCGCCTTCTTTGGCATACGGGGCAATCGTCGTTTCCTTTTGCGCTTCGATCAAGTCGATAAGCCGATGCTCCAAATTGGACTCGCCGATTCCGGCAAATTTCAAAATGCGTGAAAACAGCGGCTTTACATTGCCTAGAATAGCTCTTAGCCAGTCATCACCCGCTCCGGCTATCATCGCCTTCATCTCGCGCGGAGGGCCTGGCAGAAGCATATAGTAAGTACCGTCCTGCTCCAAAGCATTGCCAACCGCAAGCCCGGTCGTATTTTCAAGCGGAACGCTTCCTTCAAGCATAATAGCCTGCCTGCGGTTGCTTTCCACCATATGTACGCCGCGTTCTGCGAACATATCTTCAATTTTTTTCATGGATGGCTCATGAATAATCAGGTCGCGCTTCAAATATTCCGCAAGAACATCCTTCGTCAAATCATCCTGGGTAGGGCCGAGCCCGCCGGTAAAAACAAGCAAATCTGCTCTGCCGCGGCCGACTTCAATCGCCTGGCGCAATCTGCCGGCATTGTCGCCGACAACTGATTGGAAGTATACATCAATGCCTAGCTCGGCTAATTTAATGGATAATGCCTGTGCATTCGTATTTACGATCTGGCCGAGCAGCAGCTCTGTGCCGACAGCGATTATTTCTGCTTTCATCTCATTTATCCCTTCATACTAAAGTTGTCCAAGACGGGGAAAGGCACTTCTCCATGCTGTGGAAAAGTGCCTGTTCCTTTATTCAACTGGTATCAAATGCTTATTCTTAACGAAATAATCTACGCCTGAATACACCGTAATCAATGCGGCTATCCAGCTTACAATGACGTCAAACGGGAAATCGATAAACGCAAACGGAAAGTTATTGAGCAGCAATGAAATAATCATCGTGATTTGAATCGCTGTTTTCCATTTGCCCCATTTGCTGGCCGCCATAACAGAGCCTTCAAGCAGTGCAATTTGACGCAGCCCGGTTACTGCAAACTCACGGCTTATTATTACGATGGCTATTAAAGCGTTCAGCTTGTCCATTTGCACCAATGAAATAAGCACCGCAGCTACAAGCAGCTTATCGGCTAACGGGTCAAGCAGTTTGCCCAAGTTTGTAACGATTTTGTTTTTGCGGGCAATATAGCCGTCAAGCCCATCTGTGCTGGCAGCAATAATAAAAATTAAAGCCGCGACAATTTGATTGTAGGTGATTTCAAAATCAGAAAATTTCAATGATCCGAAATTAAACTCCATGAGCAGAAAAAACAAAATAACAGGAACAAGAAAAATTCTTGCTAGCGTAATTTTATTCGCTAGATTCACGCAATTCCCTCCCCGGATAAGTCGAACTCATACGCATGCGTGACACGAACCTTTTGAATAGAGCCAATTTCTGTGCGGCAGTTGGAAATAAACACTTCGCCGTCAATTTCAGGCGCATCGTACATAGAACGCCCTATATATACATCGCTCCTGCCATCATAGCGCTCAACAAGAACGTCAATTTCCTTGCCGATATATTTGCTGCTGTTATCGCGGGACACGACCCTTTGAATTTCCATAAGCGTGTTAACGCGCCACTCTTTAACATCATCCGGCACATGATTCGGAAGCCTTACTGCAGGCGTTCCTTCCTCGCTGGAATAAGCAAATACGCCCAAACGGTCGAATTTGACCTCTCTGACGAAATCGCAAAGGCGCTCAAAATCCTCCTCGGTCTCGCCCGGGAAGCCTACAATTAAGCTTGTGCGAAGCGCCACATCCGGAATGGCTTGGCGGATTTTGGCAACGAGCTCGCGTGTGTCGCGCTGACGGCCAGGTCTGCGCATTCTTTTCAAAATAATATCCTCGCTGTGCTGAAGCGGCATATCGATATATCTACAAATTTTCGGATTGCTAGCGATCGCTTCAATCAGCTCATCAGTAAAGAAGCCCGGATACGCATAGTGCAATCTCACCCAAGCAATTCCCTCAACCTCGCTTACTCTATGGAGCAGCTCAGGCAGCATGAAGCGATCGTACAGATCGGTGCCATAATTGGTCGAATCCTGTGCAATGAGGCTGACTTCCTTTACGCCCTGTGCAGCAAGCTGCTCTACTTCCGCAATAATAGATTCCATAGTTCGGCTGCGGAACTTGCCGCGCATCATCGGTATACTGCAGAATGTGCATGCGTTATCGCATCCCTCTGCAATTTTGACGAATGCTGTATAGCGTGGAGTCGTCACCTTGCGAGGCAATTGAATATTGTAGTCAAACACAGGATTGCCGACTTTAATCGGCTTTTTGCCGCGCAGCGCTTCATCCACAATATCCGTAATGTTATGAAAATCTCCTGTGCCGACGATGCCATCGATTTCAGGCATTTCCTGCATCAGCTGCTCTTTGTAGCGCTGTGTAAGACAGCCTGATACTATAAGCGCCTTCAAACGACCTGATTCTTTAAGATCAGCCATATCCAAAATGGTATTGACTGATTCTTCCTTGGCAGCATCAATAAAGCCGCAAGTGTTTACGATAATGACTGTAGCTTCCTCTGGCTCATCTACCAACAAATAGCCTCTTTCATCAATTAAACCCGACATAATTTCGGAATCAACCAAGTTTTTCTCGCAGCCCAACGTAACTACCTTTACTCGTTCACTCATTTGTTTATCCCCAGATCCCTTCTATCTTGTTACCCATTCCTGTTACCTGTAATTCATAAATTGCAGCTCTACCGGCAAATCTGCGCCTCTCAATAATGCGATTACCGCTTGCAGATCATCGCGGCTTTTGCCAGTCACTCTTATTTGATCGCCTTGTATTTGGCTTTTCACCTTAAGCTTGGAGTCGCGAATCAATATGTTGATTTTTTTTGCAACATCCTGCTCAATTCCTTGTCTAAGCTTAATACGCTGGCGAACGGCGCCGCCTGAAGCACCTTCAATTTTGCCAAAATCCATATTTTTAATAGGAACACCGCGCTTTATAAGCTTGGATTGCAAAATATCAACCACGCTTTTCAGCTTAAACTCATCATCGGAACCGATGACAAGCTCCTCTTTTTCAAGCTCAATAGAGCTTTTGCTCCCCTTGAAATCAAATCGGGTCGAAATCTCTCTCTCAGCCTGCGTAATCGCATTGCCTACCTCTTGAAAATCAACTTTAGACACAACGTCAAACGAGCTTTCTGAACTCATTGGCCGCTCCCCCTATCCCCATTCCATTAATAACAAAATTAATTGGTCGTTCCGCTAGGCGGCGCCGATTGAACTGAACCGCCCGTTTCGGCTTCTCCCGCTTCAATTTCGAATAAAAACTTTTTAGAGCTTGATTTGTCGCCATCCGTTACAAGAACGCCGTCAATTTTAATTTCAGCGTAGTCCGCGCGTCCCACATTCACATAAGTGCGCATCGGCAATTCATATGTAAGGACTGCTCCATCCTGTGCATTATCATAATACAGTCTATTACCATTTTTGCCATATTCCGAAATCTCAACCCATGCTTTTCCGCCATTAATCTTAACTTCTATCGTATGAGTCTTGTTAGCCGGACCAATCAAATACTTTTCCCCCTTAACCGATGAGGAGTAGCCATTATTGACAATAGTTGTCGTTGGCGTAGGCGTTGGTGTTGGAGTAGGGCTCGGCGTTGGCGTTACTGCTCCGCCAGCAGCACCGGAAGGCGACGGTCTTTGCGATACTTGCGTAGTAACCTTAGACGGATCGAGCTTGTCCGGATCATCTGCTTGTCTACTAATGGCATAATACCATACAACCACTATGATTAAAATGAAAAAGCACCACATGACGATATTGAAGCCAATCTTTCCGAATCTTTCAGACTTGATTGATTTCACACGTCTAGGCGGCCTTGCTGCTATTGGCTCGGGATGCTCCTGCTGGCTCGGAGAAGGCGGCACCTCATGCTGATATAAGCGCAGCACTTCTTCTGGATTCAGCCCAACAGCTTCTGAATAATTTTTAATAAAGGCGCGAACATAAAATGTGCCTGGCAGCACACTATGGTCCCCGGATTCGATTGCCTCCAAATATCGCTTCCTAATCTTAGTCAATTCTTGAATGTCATCCAGTGACAGTTTCCTTTCCTCTCTAGCTTTGCGCAGCAATGCGCCCAAATCAGACATGAAAAGGCCTCCCTTCTTTTAGATACCATCAACATCATCCAATGAAATATCACCGATCGCAATTTCTTCATCAGGGCTGCTTCTTAATTCAATAATAAGATCAAATATTTGATAATCATACCTGCTCTCATTCACAAATATATCGGGATGCTCAATAACTTTAGTCGCAGGCATCTCCATAACTTCCTTTAACAGTATCTCATGCTTTTCATTAGAGCGCACCGTGCTTACTATCCCGTCAATGATAAACACATTATTAAGGTTCATTTCTTCTTCCGTCAATTGACTTCTTACCGTTTGGCGCAGCAAGGTGGAGGATACAAAGGTCCAGCGCTTATTAGCGCATACGCTGCCTGCAATAATCGATTCTGTCTTCCCTACGCGCGGCATTCCTCTAAGACCGACTACATGGTTGCCCTCCTGTTTAAATACCTCACCCAAAAAATCAACGAGCAAGCCAAGCTCGTCTCTTGTGAATCGAAAAGTTTTGTGATCATCGGAATCACGTTCTATGTAACGGCCATGACGAACAGCCAAAATATCTACAATGGTCGGCGTACGCAATTTATTGACAGTTATATTATCCACTTTTCTTAGCAATTGTCCAAGCAATTCAATTTTAACATCATCATTCGTTTGCAGCAGCATGCCTCTTGTTCGATCCTGCACACCGTTGATTGAAATAATGTTCACCTCAAGCATACCAAGTAAGGAGGCAATATCTCCAAGCAGTCCAGGACGATTTTTATGAATTCTGTATTCCAAATACCATTGCTTTAATTCCATGAAGGCTGCCACCTCTTCTAAAATGACCAATTAAAAATATCTCTACTGCTTATTCTACAAATTTCGGCAGTATCCTGCAAATCATACAATTTCCTTTCTAAGATTCACAGCTTCGCGTTCCTTTGGACAAGTACGTTTTACAGTGAAATTAGAAGTTTTATATTTGCAGAAAAGCCTCCAACCTGGAGGCTTCCCGCATAAGCAAAACCTCTATTTTAAACTTGCCTGAAACTAAGTCAGCCAACCGCCGTTAGGGCTAATGATTTGACCGGTAATATATGACGATTCCGGCAATGACAAGAAATAAACGAGCGAAGCGATTTCATCAGCTGTGCCCAGCCTGCCTAGCGGAATATCTTGTTTAATCGCAGCTTTTTCATCTTCGTCAAAGCTATCCATCATCTCGGTATCAACAGCGCCAGGCGCCACTGCGTTTACTGTAATGCCTGATGGCGCCAATTCCTTTGCCAATGCTTTTGTAAAAGCATTCATGCCGCCTTTCGTTGTAGAATACAGCACCTCGCAGGAAGCGCCGGAGATACCCCAGATGGAGGAAACGTTAATAATACGTCCAAAGCGCTGGGCAACCATGTTCGGCATAAAGAGCTGTGTAATAAGAAACATCCCTTTCAGATTAACAGCCATTACATCGTCCCATACTTCTTCACTCACATCTGCAAGCAGGCCATAATGCGCAATACCGCCGTTATTCACGATGATGTCGGGCATCATGCCATGAGCCTCCAGCTTCTCCTTCATTCGTTCAAGCTGCTCTTTACTTCTTAAATCTGCCGATATCGTCAGCACTTGAACGCCGTACGTCATACATATTCTTGCCGTTTCATTGGCGCTTTCATGAGAATTCAAATAGTGAATTACGATATTAAAGCCTTCCACAGCAAAGCGCTTTGCAATAGCAGCGCCAATGCCGCGGCTTCCCCCAGTAATTAATACCGTCATTTTCTTAAAGCTGTTCAATGCTTGTCGCTTGTAACGATCGATACAGCCATATGCTCAAAATCAAAATGGTCGCGCAATCTGGCATTAATCTGTTCAAGCGTGCTGTTTTCATACAATGCCAAAATGTCGAACATATCGCTGTCTCGGAAGGAATAGCGTGTAAATTCGCCGGCAATCGCTTCGGGAGAGTTAAGCATTCTTAAAAATCCGCCGATTTTTTTTCTTTTTACTCGCTCAAACAATTGTGGATCCAGACCATCCTGTGCGGCCTTTTGAATCGCTGTCCTCAATTGTTCCAACAATCGTTCAGGCTCTGGCGTGTCTCCGCCAATAACAGAGAAGCCGTAGCCTGTCATAATATTGTACTCATGGCCGAACGAATCCGTAATAAGCTGCTGCTCATACAAGAATTGATACAAAGGTGTGCTTGATCCGAGCAATACATCGAGCATCAGCTTAGTGACTACTTCCTGCTCTAACAGCTCAATTCCGGCTGCCGTCACTTGTTTTTCCTTAAAGCCTATCATACATTTAGGCAGAGAAACAGCCAATTTTCTTACAACCTTTTTGTCACGAACGGCAGCAGGCTCTTCTTCAAAAATTCTTGCGATTTCACCTTGTGGGGCAAAAGATTTTTTGGCCTGATTGCGTTTAACCAAATCAATAATGCTTGGCGCATCCACACCGCCGACAACGAACAGCAGCATATTGGAAGGGTGATAAAAGGTTTCATAGCATGCGTATAATGTTTCCTTGTCAATTTTACCGATCGATTCAGCCGTACCGGCTATATCAATATGAACGGGATGCTTTTGATACAGCGCCTCAATCAAGCCAAAGTAAACCCGCCAATCCGGATTGTCAGCGTACATATTAATTTCCTGTTCAATAATCCCTTTTTCCTTCTCTACATTTTCATCAGTAAAATAAGGATTTTGAACAAAATCGATTAAGGTTTCCAGGTTTGCTTCAATCTGCTCTGTGGCAGAAAATAAGTAGACAGTGCGGTCAAAGGTAGTAAAAGCGTTAGCCGACGCTCCCTGAGACGCAAAGGTAGCAAAAATATCGCCAGTCGGCTCTTCGAACATTTTGTGCTCCAAAAAATGGGCAATACCGTCCGGCACCTGAACAGCCTCTTTGCCGGCAACGGCAAAGTGATTATCAATCGAGCCGAACTTTGTCGCAAATGTTGCATAAGTCTTCTGAAATCCGCTCTTTGGCAGGACAATTATTTCCAAGCCGTTATCGAGCACTTCCCGGTATAGCGTTTCTTGAAATCTTTTGTATTGTAATACTTCCATTATTAGCGCGCCTCCTTCCGGTTGCGAAGAAAGTAAATCGTATCCAGCTCGACATGCTGTGCAACAGAAACAATCTGCTCGGAAGTTACAGCATTCACTTCAGCAAGCAGCTGCTCCACAGGACGTTCAATTCCAGAGAATACGCTATTAAAATGATAAGCTGTCATTTCAAAAGCAGAATCCTGCATCTCCCGCAATTGATTTGTAAGCATCGCTTTCGTTTGGCTCAGTTCGAGCTCAGTAAGCTCGCCGCGTTTCATCGCTTCCAGCTGCTCTTCAATAATGGCAACAGCGCGGTCATAATTTTGCATTTCAATACCTGATTGAATCGTGCATATGCCCTTATGTCCGTCTAATCTTGAAGAAGCATAGTAAGCAAGGCTTTCTCTCTCACGCACATTCAAAAACAGCTTGGAATGAGGATAGCCCCCAAGAATGCCGTTATACATAAGCAAGGCTGCATAGTTCGGGTCATTATAGCCCGTATGCGTTCGAAGCCCCAGATTAAGCTTGCCTTGACCCACATCCAATTCTTCAACCACACGTTTAATTTCACCATGGCCTGACTTCAATATAGTCGCGCTATATAAAGAAGGTGCGCCGTCGTGAATGTGGAAGTGCTGCTCGATGAGCGCAGCAACCTCGTCAAGCGTTGTATCGCCTACGACGTACAGATCAAAAGCTGCTTCCCGCTGCCAATGCAAGTAGCGTTTATATAACGATTCAGGCGAGATATGCGGCAAATCGCTTCTTTGCCCAAGCGGATGCAGACGATAAGCTTCACCCTCACACATCTCCTCAAGACAGCGCTCAGCTGCATAGCGGATTTTGTCATTAACGATCGCGTCAAGCCTCTTGTGCAGCGTTTCTTTCTCAGCCTTTACATAGGCAGCTTGGAAGCCGTCGCCCTCCAATAAAGGATCGGAAACGGTTTCGCCGAGAAATTGCAGCGCCTCTGCCAGCAGCGATTGCTCCGACGATACAAATTGATCATTAATAACGTCCATTCTAAATTGCACAATTTGCGCGTCGCCGCGCTTATATACATCAAAACCAAATCCAGCGCCATACATTTCGTCAAGCTTGCCTCGAAATGCGGTAGTCTCAGGCAGCTTGGCATTTCCTCGGCGTAAAACAAATGGCAGAAGCGCTGTTTCCGTTACTGTATCTTCCCTTAAGGGCACTCCGGCAAATAATGATATTGCGAAGGTTTTGAATCGTTTGGTAGGTAAAACATGCAGTCTCAAACGCTGTACCTGACCCGTTTGGAATAAACTCACGATTGGACTTCTCCCTTCCGTGCACGCTCAGTTCGTGCTTTACGTTATCTTCTTGATTCTAACCGAAATGAAATGGAAGAAGCAACCACCTCCTGCCTTGCAGAATCGGGTTGCTCCTACCTTCATAAAGGTATGCTTGCAGTTGAAGCTTCATAACTGCAACATTGAATTCGTAACATTTGTATTAATCAAATACAGAAAATATGCTTGCCAATCGTCATAATTTGCTGCCTTGTCCAAATCCACTTCGATGTAGCTGTTACCGGATTGAAGTAATACAGACAGCCGTTTGTTGGATCAATGCCATTAATCGCATCTTCTACAGCTTTTCTAGCGGTATCATTGGGTGTCAAGTAAATTTGACCGTCGGCAACTGCGGTAAAAGCTCCGGGCTGGAAAATAACACCATACACAGAGTTTGGGAAGCTTTGTGATTTGACGCGGTTAAGAATAACTGCCGCGACAGCCACTTGCCCTTGATAAGGCTCGCCCCGCGCTTCTCCATATACGGCGTTCGCCATTATTTTGAGATCATTTTCAGTTAACCCAAGTCGGTTGGATTGTGGCAACGAAGATCCCCCAGCCGAGCCTCCTCCGCCAGTAGTTCCTTGATTGTTGCCAGTGTTCTGTCCGGGTTTCCAAGCTTTAGTAGCGTCTACAAGCTTTTGCTTCGTCAGCGAACCTACAACGCCATCGGATTTCAAGCCGAATTTCCATTGAAACCAGGTCACTGCATTTTTCGTTTTCGAACCGAAGATACCATCTATTTTGCCATCATAATAACCAAGGAAATTCAATCGGCCTTGCAGTTCTGTAACATCCTGGCCTGTCGACCCCATTCGAAGCGTAGCACTGCTAAACGTTTGTTCCGCATCTCGCGGCTGCATGACATACATCGTGGAAAGAAACAAGACAACAACAACAGTCATCAAGATTACTCTTATTCTCATGTAGGAATCTGCCTTTCTCATCCAAGTTTGTTCGCTATAGGTAGCGTTGCCTAACTTAAGTATGAGAAAGTTCTCCCTTTTCTATGCAGAAAGACTAATTTTGATCATGAATTATTGTTGAGACAAGGCTTATTGCTAGTTTGCTTGAAATTGCTCCTGCGTCATAAGCACTTCTCTTGGCTTGCTTCCCTCATAAGGACCGACAATCCCTTTGGCTTCCATCTGGTCAATCATTCTCGCTGCCCTCGTATAGCCGATTCTCATTCGTCTTTGCAGCAAGGAAACAGATGCCTGCTTCGCTTCAACGACGATTTGAACAGCCTGGCCATACAGCTCGTCAAGCTCAACTTCGTCTTCTGTCTCTTCCTCAATTTCTGGAACGAGATCTTCCTTATACTCCGCCTCTGCTTGATCACGGGTAAACGAGACAAGCGCCTCCACCTCCTGATCAGACAAGAAGGCGCCTTGCACACGAATCGGCTTGGACATGCCTACTGGCAAAAACAGCATATCCCCCCTGCCCAGCAGCTTCTCAGCTCCAGCCATATCAAGTATCGTTCTGGAATCGACCTGCGAGGACACGCCAAATGCAATTCTGGACGGAATATTTGCTTTAATTACCCCAGTAATAACATCAACGGACGGCCTTTGCGTTGCGATAATAAGGTGAATACCTGCAGCTCTGGCCATTTGCGCCAGCCTTGCTATTGAATCCTCTACATCGTTAGCGGCTACCATCATTAAATCAGCAAGCTCGTCGACAATAACAACAATATATGGCAATATTGCAGCAGGATTATCAGCCATAAGCGCATTATAACCTTCAATATTGCGCGTTCCTGATTTGGAGAACAGCTCATAGCGCTTCTCCATCTCAACTACTATTTTTTTGAGCGCCAGCGATGCCCGCCTTGGATCCGTAACGACAGGAGCTAACAAATGGGGAATGCCATTGTATACATTTAGCTCTACCATTTTGGGATCAATCATAAGAAATTTGACTTCATCCGGTGCTGCTTTATATAAAATACTTGTAATAATACCGTTAATACAAACGGATTTACCTGAGCCAGTAGCACCCGCTACCAGCAAATGGGGCATTTTTGCTAGATTGCCGACAATCGTTTGACCAGAAATATCCCGTCCAAAAGCTATGGACAGCTTGGAAGGCGCATTTTGAAAAGCAGCTGTTTCCATAACCTCGCGCATCGTTACAATAGACACTTCCATATTTGGCACTTCAATACCTATTGCGGATTTACCAGGTATAGGCGCTTCCATACGCACATCTTTGGCAGCAAGCGCAAGCGCAATATCATCAGTTAATCCGACAATCCGGCTTACCTTTACGCCAGTTGCCGGCTGCACCTCATATCTGGTCACCGCCGGACCGCGAACGACATCGAGCACTTTAGCTCGCACGCCGAAGCTCTCGAGTGTAGCCTCCAGCTTGCGCCTGGAATCAAACAAGTCGCTTGCTTCAGAGCCTGCGCCGCCTCCGCTCGGCTTGTTTAACAAGCTGAATGGCGGGAGCATGTAGGGTACAGCCTGTTGAGCGTGCTGTTCGTCAGCAGCAATTGGCCTGCGTGGCAAGCCTTCCATCATTTGTGCGGCTGTTACGATAGCTTCTGAGTCGTGCAAATTATGTAGATTGGAATTTTCATCTGAGCTATCAGCTGCAGAAATGTCCCCTGCCTCTGCATCAGCTTCTGGTTTTGCCTGCTCGACAGCACTATTGTCGTTGTTATAAGCATGAACATCTTGAGAATCATATCTATCCTGCTCCTCGTAAACAGGCAGATTATCCGTACTAGAATGCATTTGGCCAGCCTCGCTATAGGAAGCTCGCATTTCTTCAGGATCATGGTCAAGCTGATTATGTTCTATTATTGCAGCAGCGTTCTCTTGTGAACGATTATCCGCATCCCATGGCGGGCTGCTGTCCGTTCCATCAATGCGGTCATTTGCACTGTCTTGCTGCGAGTAGGAATTGCGGGCAGCGTGCTGAAGCTCCCATTCCTCCTCTTGATCTGACTCTTGCATGCCAATATTTTTCGCTTCCATTCTGCCCGTAACAGACTTCCAGGAGAAGAACAACGATTTCTTTCTTTTTTCCACACGCGGCGCGCTTTCATCAGCAGCATCATTATAATAATCGTCGTCCTCCATTTTTTCTTCCTCTTGCTCGCTCGCTGCCAACTGGTAAGCATTTGCTTTTTTAACAGCTGCTCTTTTCTTTGCCCACTGCATTTGTTTGGCCTTGAACAGCTTATATATCCGCATCGCTTTCTTGACAACGATGCGAAGCATATCGACATAAGAGCGGCCGGTGAGCAGCATTAATGAAATAGCGAACATGACAAGCATAATCAGCAATGCGCCATAATAGCCAAACAATAAGAACAAGGCTGAATATTGCACAGCACCGATGTATCCGCCGCTTATTTGTTTATCGCGAATTGAAGTTTTAGGAGCATCTAAAGAAATTAATTCTTGTTTGAGACCTTTGTCCAGCTCGCTAAAAATCAAACCGCCTGACCATTGCTCCTTAGGGAGCACTTCAAAACGTTCGTTAATTTCTGAAATAGCGCTGCTAAGCGTAAATGCAAGCACCAAAACAAGCAGGCCCGTTTTGCGGCTTGTCCAGCCTTTGGGCCATGCTCGCTTAATCATAACTGTCAAACCTATATAGACGCCAACCAAGGCCAGTACAAAATAAAATTTGCCAAGAGCAAGCCCAAACAGCTTGGACAATGCACGTCCAACAGCTGCCTCGCCTGATAAAGCAATAATCGAAATGGTAATTAACAATATACCGTAAACTTCATACTTCAGCTGAGCGCCTATCGATTTTTTCTTTCTCTTTCGTTTTGCCAATACAGTCACCTCTAATTACACATTATACCATAGCAAAATAGTAGAGGGCTATTAAGCAATGCGAAGAAGATTCTCATAATTAAAAGCAGTCGTCAATCCAGCTCCTTTAAGAAGACTAATCTAAGCTGTTATATGAAACAAATGCACCCGGCATCAGAGCAGGGTTCAAGTAATCGTCAAGCGAGCATTGCAGCAATCTAACGATTTGCCCAACACCAGGCGATACCGGCATTATCTCCATTTTGACGCCGAGGGCTTCAATTTGCACGGTTGGCTTTAATTGATCGATGCCATCCAAAATAATTTCCAGCGGCAGAGCCGTGTATAGTGTCATGCTACTCACCTTTCTTTCTTTGTTCGATCAATGCATTTAACTTTTTCATCGCAGCACCTAGCCCTCCCACTTCATCGATCAAGCCGTGCTTTACTGCATCAGCACCTATTACCGTTGTTCCAATATCTCTAGTCAGCTCGCCCATCGTAAACATCAATTGTTTGAATTTCTGTTCAGACACTGCGGAATGAGCCGTCACAAAGCGTACGACACGCTCCTGCATTTTTTCCATATATTCAAACGATTGAGGCACGCCTATAATTAGACCAGTCAGGCGAATCGGATGGATCGTCATAGTAGCTGTTTCGGCAATAAAGGAGTAGTGTCCAGCTACTGCTATAGGAACGCCAATCGAATGCCCTCCGCCAAGCACAAGCGTTACCGCAGGCTTTGATAATGAAGAAATCATTTCTGCAATAGCGAGTCCAGCTTCCACATCTCCGCCAACCGTATTCAAAATAATAAGCACGCCTTCAATTTTGCTATTCTGCTCTGCGGCAACAAGCTGCGGAATCATATGCTCATATTTCGTCGTTTTATTTTGCGGCGGCAATATAAGATGCCCTTCGACCTGTCCAATAATCGTCATACAAAAAATATTGGATTCACTGTTTGTTGGAACTGTTGACTGTCCTAACTGGGTAACAGCTTCAATTGCAGCCGATATTTTTTTGCCTTCTTCTTCTCCTTCCCGCTCTTGACCTTGCTCTTTCGTTGTATCTTCTTTCATTGCGGATACCCCCTCATCACTTTAACTAGCTGTTATAGTATGAGATGGGAAACAAAAAAATATGATGCAAACCGCATAATAAAAAATCGCTTGTCTCTAAGACAAGCGATTTTTGCGTGATGGGTTTCAGCGATTACACTTCCATTATGATCGGCAATATCATTGGACGTCTGCGCGTTTGCTCATATAAGAATCGTCCCAGTGCATCTTTAACATTCGTTTTTAAGGACGCCCATTCATTCACCTTATCATTCATCAGCTTATTAAGCGTAGATGTAACAATACGGTTCGCTTCATCCAGCAAGCCTTCCGACTCGCGAACATATACAAAGCCGCGTGAAATAATATCTGGTCCTGACAAAATCGTTCCGTCCTGCTTGCTAAGTGTCACAACAACGACCAGAATACCGTCTTGTGACAGTAATTTGCGGTCACGCAGTACAATGTTTCCTACGTCGCCAACTCCAAGTCCGTCGATCAACACATTGCCCGCCTGTACTTTAGAGCCCTTGCGAGCGACTCCGCCCTGGAACTCCACCGTATCGCCGTTGTCGACAATAAACACGTTTTCAGCATCCATGCCGATGTCTTCGGCAAGCTTGGCATGCTGGCGTAGCATACGATATTCACCGTGAATTGGAATAAAGTATTTTGGTTTAACTAAATTGAGCATAAGCTTCAGCTCTTCCTGGCTGCCATGCCCGGACACGTGAACGCCGGATACGGAGCCCGGTCCGTAAATAACATGGGCACCCAAGCGGAACAGCTCATCTACGGTGCGGCCTACATAGCGCTCATTGCCGGGAATCGGCGTTGCTGCAATGATAACTGTGTCGCCAGGTAAAATATCTACCTTGCGGTGGGTTGAACGAGCCATTCTCGTAAGCGCAGACATTGGTTCTCCCTGGCTGCCTGTACATAGGATCACAACACGGTCTGCAGCCATTTTATTCACTTCCTCAGGCTCAATCAGCATTCCTTCTGGAATGTTCAAATACCCAAGCTCTGAAGCGATGCTTACAACATTAACCATACTGCGTCCTACTACAGCAATTTTGCGGCGAGTTGCTATAGAGGCGTTAATGATTTGTTGAATACGGTGAACGTTGGAAGCGAATGTTGCAACGACGACACGCTGCTCCGATTTGCGGAAAATATCTTCGAGCTCATGACCGACATTACTTTCTGAAGGCGTATAGCCTGGCCGTTCGGCATTCGTGCTGTCCGACAACAGCGCCAACACGCCGCGCTTGCCGATTTCGGCAATTCTTTGCAGATCAGCAAATTGATCATTGACAGGCGTATGGTCGAACTTGAAGTCACCTGTATGCACTACGTTTCCTTCTGGAGTCTCGAGGCAAACGCCCACGGAATCTGGAATACTGTGATTTGTACGGAAAAACGTAGTGCGAATTGCGCCGAGTAAAATTTCTGAATCCGCATTTATAAGAATTCGTTTCGTTTCACCAAGCAATCCAGCTTCCTTAAGCTTACCTTCGATCAAGCCCAGTGTGAGCTTCGTTCCGTATACGGGAACATTTAGATGCTTGAGGACATAAGGCAAGCCGCCGATATGATCCTCATGGCCGTGAGTAATAACAATACCGCGAACCTTATCGCGATTTTCGACTAAGTAGCTAATATCCGGAATAACTATATCTATACCCAACATATCTTCTTCTGGGAACTTGAGGCCAGCATCCACAACTACGATATCGTTGTTGTATTGAATGACATACATGTTTTTACCAATTTCGCCTACTCCGCCCAAAGCAAAGATGAGCAGCTTGTCCTGATTATTCTTTTTTGACAAATGAATCTATACCTCCTAGTTTTTATGCGTAACAAAATAGCGCTTCATTGCGATCAAAACGCAGTTGAAACATTACGTGTTGTACATATTTCGTTTTATTTATTTTGATTATTGTCAGATGCCGCTCTGACTTTAAAAATGCCAAGAAAATTTTACCGAACCCATTCACTTGTCATCATTATACATGATCAAAAAGACACTTTACAAGTGCTAGCCAAAATATCATGCGATACCGCTCATTCTTTACCAGCATTTTTTATAGTTTTACCGAGTATTTATGCGGTTATGCTTTTTTTGCAGCATCTTATTTTTTTATTGTTAAAACGTGCATTTCCTGCTCTATTTTAAAGTTCATATCTTGAAATTCATTGAATTGATTAATATGTATGCCCGTTTTTTTGATTTTTATGGAGAAGTCAGGCGCTGCCTCCCAAAAAATTCCACTAATCATTTCAAAAAAGCCGGTGCATAGCGCACCGGCTTAATTAGCGAGCTTGTAACCACAATTATTTGGAATAGGATTGCAAAAGCTCTTCAATAAATTGGGCTTCTCCTTCATTCACCGTAATAAGCGGAAGTCTTACGCCTCCGACTGGGAAAGCTTTTAGACCAAGCGCATATTTTACAGCTACGGGATTTGGCACAGGGTTCGGACAAGCAAACATGCCTCTAAAAATTGGGTGCAGATTTCCGTGAAGCTTGGCAGCCTGCTGAACATCGCCGTTCAAATAAGCTTCGATCATCTGCTTCATCTCAGCACCTGCAATATGGCTGGAAACACTAATGATGCCTTGTGCTCCAACTGCAAGTGCCGGCAGAGTCGCGCTGTCGTCGCCGCTATAAACCAAAAACCCTTCAGGGGCAGCACTAATAATTTGAGTAAGCTGATCGAGCGAAGCACAATCCTTCGTTGCAACAACGTTAGGGATTTGTGCAAGTCTAAGCGTAGTATCTACAGAAATATTAACTGCCGTTCTGCCTTCAACATTGTAAAGAATGACCGGCAGGCTTGTAGCCTCTGCAATCGCTTTGAAGTGCTGGTACAGCCCTTCTTGCGAAGGCTTGTTGTAGTAAGGCGCTACAAGAAGCACGCCATCTACGCCGCAGGCTTCTGCAGCCTTTGTCAATTGAATAGAGCCGGCTGTATTATTGCTGCCCGTACCTGCAATTATTTTGCAGCGTCCGGCAGCATGCTTGACTGCAAATCGAAACAATTCCTGCTTCTCATCTTCAGTAAGCGTAGGCGATTCGCCAGTCGTGCCTGAAACAACCAAGCTGTCGCTTTTTTGTACATCAATCAAATAATCGATCAGCTTTTCTGTTGTTGCCCAATCAATTTGTCCTTGTGCATCAAATGGAGTAACCATTGCGGTAATTAATCTTCCAAAATCCATCCTGACTCCTCCTAAGCCGTTTTGCTTCGCAAGACCAGAAAGCATGCGCCTTTGTTTTGCGAAGCAAAACTAATCAGGTTAAGCTTAAATCATTGGTTTGCGAACAGGTATAATATGAATAAAGCTTACAGCATCTATTTGTGAAGCTCAAATTTATTATGAAGGGTACGAACTGCTTCTTCCATTTCAGTACCTTGCACAAGCACCCATATCGTTGTGTTTGAATCGGCTGACTGCATAATAGCAATATTCTTTTCAGTTAATGCCTCGACAATTTTGGCCATAACCCCTGGCTGACCGTTCATTCCGCCTCCGATAATCGATACTTTCGCACAGCCCTTTCTTTCCTCAGGCTCATAGCCAATAGTCCGGAGCAGCTTGATGGCTTTGGCAGCATCTTTATCAAATACAGTATAGGTCACCTTGTTAGGCGTAACATGAATGAAATCAACACTAATCTGATGATCGGCCATTGTTTTGAATACGGATAAAGGCATATCGGTACATTGGTCCGGAGATTTGACAGTAAGCTGGGTTAACCCGGAATAATGAGCAATTCCAGTTACATGTCGATCATACAGCATTTGCTCGCTGCCTGTATACACCTGATCGCCTATCCATGTGCCCGTATCCTCAGAAAATGTCGATCGAATACGAATCGGCAGCCTTGCTTGCTGGGCAATTTCGACAGCTCTTGGATGAATAACCTTAGCTCCCTCTCTTGCCAAATTGCATATTTCTGCGTAAGAAACGGCCGACAACGGCTTTGCTCCTGTCACAATACGCGGATCAGCTGTTAAAACACCGACTACATCTGTATATATATCTACGATTTCGGCAGTCAGTGCAGCACCTAGCGCCGTTGCGGAGGTATCGCTGCCGCCTCTGCCTAATGTCGTTAATTCTCCCGCTTCAGAAACTCCTTGAAAACCAGTTACGATCACGATCGTTCCCGCCTCCAACGAAGCTATTAAAGCTTTGGGGCGGATTTCCAAAATTTTGGCATTGCCAAACTGTTCATCCGTTATAATGCCAGCACCGGCTCCCGTATAAACATGAGCCGGCAGTCCGCGTTCTTGCAGCATAGCGCAGAGCGTCACTGCGGATATGGTTTCGCCGCAGCAAAGCAGCAAATCGCGCTCACGAGAAGATAGCGGCTCTTTCTCGCTATACACAAGCTCCAGCAACGTATCGGTTGCATAGGGTTCTCCTAATCTGCCCATTGCCGATACAACAACGACAACTGCATAGCCATTATTGCGTTCGCGTATAATGTGGCTGATTACTTGTTCCCTGCTTTGCTTGGTTGTAAGCGAGGAGCCGCCGAATTTTTGAACGAGGATGCGCATACTGTATACCTCCCAGAGCCTGCTGGCTCTTATAGCTGGCGGGCGATATACGCGCCTCAATGAGACTGTTTAGATTAACCTTTTACGATTTCTTCTGCAATTTGAACTGCATTCCAAGCCGCGCCTTTTAACAGGTTGTCAGAAACAATCCACATATTCAGGCCGCGATTATGCCCAAGATCACGTCTTAGACGGCCAACGAAAACATCCGGCTTGCCAGCTGACTCCGTAGCAAGCGGATACTGCTGGCTTGCAGGATCGTCAACAAGCGTAATGCCTGGCGCATTCGCCAGCAGCTGCTTTACTTCCTCAAGATCATAGTCATTCTTAAGCTCAACATATACCGACTCAGAATGGCCATAGACAACCGGAATACGCACGCAAGTTGCGGTTACTTCGATGGACTCGTCGCCAAGAATTTTTTTAGTTTCATTGACCATTTTCATTTCTTCGAATGTATAACCGTTATCTGTAAACTTATCAATTTGCGGAATGGCGTTAAACGCAATTTGGTGCTTCACAGGAAGTGCTCCTACAGGCAAAATAGCCGGATTGACTTCTTCTTCAGCAAGTGCTGCCTTCGTTTGGCGAAGCATTTCAGTTATAGCGCTTGCGCCTGCTC
The DNA here is from genome assembly GCF_036541265.1 of Paenibacillus sp. IITD108. Classification (NCBI taxonomy): domain Bacteria; kingdom Bacillati; phylum Bacillota; class Bacilli; order Caryophanales; family Paenibacillaceae; genus Paenibacillus; species Paenibacillus sp. IITD108. The sequence goes on from NZ_JAZHCT010000005.1 coordinate 149,330, forward strand.
CTGAAACAGCTTGGTAAGTAGATACGATAACACGCTCAATTCCATAACGGTCCAAAAGCGGCTTCAAGGCAACAACCATTTGAGTCGTAGAGCAATTCGGATTGGCAATCAGGCCGTTATGCTCACGGATTTTGTCAGCATTAACCTCTGGAACGACAAGTGGCGTATTTACATCCATGCGATAAGCGCTAGTATTGTCGATACATACTACTCCTCGCTCTATAGCATGGCTGGCCAGCGCCTTCGTAACATCTCCGCCTGCGCTGAATAAAGCAATATTTATTCCATCAAAGCTTTCAGGCTTTGCTTCTTCTATAGTAACCTCTTGACCCTTGAACTGGACTTTTTTGCCCGCAGAACGTGCTGAAGACAATAGCTTAAGTTCCTTGATCGGGAAGTTTCTCTCTTCAAGTAATTTAATAATTTGTTCCCCTACTGCGCCTGTTGCTCCAACTACCGCAACATTAAACAATGTTTGACTAGACATATGCTTTCTTCTCCCCTCACAATAATAAATCTGTTTACTAGATTAATATAGGCTGCAGCTGCTCCCCTTGAAGCGCTGCCTCGCACGCTTCCATAATTAAATCCATTTTTGCCACGAGTGAATTAGGCTTTTGCACCGGATTGTCTTGTCCGAAAGGTACAAAATAAATATTTTTGGCGACAAGCAAACGAGCTATATTCGCTGCGTTTAATCCAAGGCCGTCATTAGTAGAAATCGCTAGGACAACAGGTCTGCGATTTCTCATTTGAGCTTTGGCGGCCATCAGCACTGCGCTATCTGTTTGCGCATTTGCCAATCTGCTCGTTGTATTGCCCGTACAAGGCGCGATAACCAGCACATCAAGCAGCTTGGAAGGCCCAAGCGGCTCGGCTTGCACGATTGTTGATATAATTTCATTGCCTGTAATCGAGGTCAGCTGCTCCTGCCATTCCTTGGCTGTACCGAATCTAGTATCCGTTGTCACTAGCGTTTGCGATACAATCGGTATGACTTTCGCGCCAGCATCGACAAACCGCTGAATTTGCGGCATTACCTCTGCAAATGTACAATGGGAGCCAGACAATGCATAACCTACTGTTAAACCATTCCAATCCATTATTCATTCCTCCGATTGCTAATATCGTCCATCATCAACTGTACTAAACAATCCGCTATGATTCGTCCAGCAGTTTGAGGTGCAACGATACCTGGCAATCCGGGGGCTAACAACGCTTTAACGCCGTATTTTTCCGCAAAGGGAAAATCTGTGCCTCCTGGCTTTGATGCAAGGTCTATAATGACCGCATGCTTCGGCATTTTTGCGATAATTTGCGCTGTGACTATCATAGTCGGAATTGTATTAAAAATCAAGTCAATCTTGCTTACATGATGTTGCAAATCACTGATATAGAAAGGGTCGAGCCCCATTTCAAACGCTCTGGCGTAATGCTCTGAGCGCCTGACGCCTACCTTGACTTTAGACCCTAGCGCTTGCAGAGCCCTAGCCATTGTAAATCCTGTACGGCCTAACCCTAACACGATGGATGAGGAACTGTGAATTGTAAACTCTGTATTTTCTATCGCCATCTTCAGGGCGCCTTCGGCAGTCGGTATCGAATTATAAATAGCAACATCATCACGTTCAAACAATTCGACCAGCTTTAATCGGTGCATCGCGCACAGCTGCTGCAAATAAGGTCTGGCCATGCCTGTATAAATTACAGCGTGCTTCGGCAGCTGCTCGGCAAGCTCATTCGTCAGCTTTAAAGGGCTGTTGCCAAATGGCGCAGCGACCTCACCTTGCTCGTCAGTTCCAGCTGCAGGCAATATCAATACATCTGTCGTGGCAAAGACCTCTTTGTCACAAGAACAAAATGTAACAGGGCCATAATCTGCCTCGTATTGTTCAAAGCCGCATACGAAGACTGAAGCTTCCAGCTCGTTAAGCTTTCTAATGACTTCGACTTGTCTGGCATCGCCTCCAAGCAAAAGCACCTGTATGCCTGTAAACATCGAGCATCACTCCCTTCTATCACTAAGCTACAAGGATAAACGGCTCCGCCGTCCTTTGGACTGGCGCGTTTACCGATGAAATATAAGAACAGATAAAAGGTACAAACACTTATACTTTCTTATATTTTAAAATATACTATGCCTTTGCCCAGTGCATGGTGATAAGAAGAAATGATGCGCTTCAAGAAATAACGATGCAGTCCTTTTGCTTTTGCGTTAACTTTCGAATTATCGTCGATCAAGTCATTTGCGGAGCATGAGCGAATAATTGTACAATTTTTCTTAAATAATCCCCCAACTAAAACGCTTTGATTGGGGCTTCGACGCTTTTTGTACGAAACTGGAAGTTTAATAATTAGAGAAAAAGGCTTCGGTCCCCCTTTTTTTTGACCCGTGCGTTTTAAATTAAAAAAGCTGCGCTTAAGGAGCATCAATTCTCCTTAAACACAGCTTAAACCGAGTAACTCAGACGGTTGAAAGGTACAAATAAATGTATATGAAATTATTAATTAACACCTGTATGTCCAAACCCGCCGCTGCCTCTTACGGTATCAGGAAGCTCGTCAGTCTCTACGATTTGCACGCTTGGCAAAGTCTGAAATACCATCTGCGCAATACGCTCGCCGCGTTTGATGACAAATGGCTCCTGACCTAAATTGATGAGCAGCACCTTAACCTCACCGCGATAGTCGGCATCGATGGTGCCCGGCGAATTCAAGCTGGTAATGCCATGCTTGTATGCAAGTCCGCTGCGCGGACGAATTTGCGCTTCCATATTGGCAGGCATCGCCATTGAAAAGCCTGTCGGAATAAGCTGGCGCTGTCCTGGATTTAGCACTACATCTTCAGCCACAGCAGCGTGCAAATCAAAGCCTGCCGCCCATTCTGACATTTTTTGAGGCAATGCTATATCCTCATTGCCAGCCAATCGCTTAAATAGAACCTGTTGCAAAACTATTCCTCCTTATATTAGCTGCGTCTTTATCATTTGTACCGACAGCAGCTACTGCAAATGGAACCGACAGCATCCGCTGTGTAACGAATGCAACGTCTTCCATCGTAACCTTATCAATGCGTGCAAGCATTTCATCAAGCGTGAAATGCCGTCCCAGCATAAGCTCGTTTTTACCTAGTCTGTTCATCCTGCTGCTTGTACTTTCGAGACTCAATATCAAGCTGCCCTTCAGCTGCTCTTTCCCGCGTGTCAGCTCGTCCTTGGACAGGCCGTTCTTCTGCAGCAGATCCAATTGCTCCATCGTCAGATCAATGACTTCCTTCGTCTGCTTTGGAGCGGTTCCAGCATATACCGTAAAAAGTCCTGTATCCGCAAATGACATATGATAAGAATAAACGGAATAGGCCAGTCCGCGCTTCTCTCTTATTTCTTGGAACAAGCGGGAGCTCATTCCTCCGCCAAGGGCGTTGCTTAACAGTATCATCGCGTACAGCTGCTGATCTTTAAAAGAGCATCCCGGAAAAGTAAGACAAATATGCTGCTGTTCTGTCTTTTTCTTATAAAATATGTAGTCGCCTACAAATAACGGAGCCTCATTGCTCACTTCTTTGCTGGAGTGCAGGTTAAAGCCGCCAAAATATTGCTCTAGCAGCGTCAGCAATTTCTGCTCTTCAACGTTGCCGGCAACACTAATGACCGTATTCTCAATCGTGTACATTTCGTTCATATACTGTCGTAAATCCCCAGGCTTCATATCGATCAAACGATCTTTGATTCCCAAAATGGAATAAGCAAGCGGATGATCTCCGTAAGAAGCGCGCGCCGCTTCATCATGCACTTTATCGTCAGGCGTATCCTCATACATTGCGATTTCTTCCAAAATCACGTTTTTTTCTTTCACCAGCTCTTCTTCATTCAGCTCGGAATTAAAAAACATATCAGACAATGCATCAACAGCGATCGGCAAATGCTCATCCAGCACCTTTGCGAAATAGCAAGTATATTCTTTGGAGGTAAATGCATTTACATTGCCACCTATGCCGTCGAATACATCTGCAATATCTTTTGCTGTTCGAGTTGCTGTACCTTTGAATAGCATATGCTCTATAAAATGTGAAATTCCGTTATTGTTAGTCGATTCATTGCGAGAGCCAGTTTTTACCCATATTCCAAATGATACCGAACGGACAGTAGGCATATATTCAACCACTACTCGCAAACCGTTGCTAAGCATATATTTCTTCACAAGCGTCCTCCTAAACTATGAATAAGTCCACTATATCAGAATCGCTACTTCCCCTCAACTGCTCCGGCATCAATACGCTCGGACGACAAGGTCTGACTGACAGTACCGATTGCATATCCTCTTTTTTTAGCTGCTTTTATCATCCCGGGCAAAGCATCGCGAGAGCTGGCAGTAGGATGCATCAAAATCAGTGCGCCAGGCTCCAAGTGATTCGTAATTTTTGTTACTATAGAGCTTGCAGGAGGCTTGCGCCAATCAACCGTATCGATCGTCCATAAAACCGTTTGCAGCCCCTGCTCTCTTGCGATTTGTACGGTAGCCTTATTATAAGAGCCTGACGGCGGGGCGAACAGTCGATTTTTGACCTGCAGCACCGACTCCAGCAGCTGTTCTGTCCGCTGTATTTGCGACTGCTGCTCCGCTCGGCCAAGCAGCTTCATATCCGGATGCGAATAAGCGTGATTGGACATTTCATGTCCTTCAGCTTGAATCTGCTTTGCTATATCCGGATTTTTTTTCAACCAGCTTCCATCGAGAAAAAAAGTAGCCTTCACATTCTCATCCCGTAAAGTTTTTAAAATAGCTTCTATGTACTCATTGCCCCAAGCTACGTTAATCATAAAGGAAATCATTTTTTTATTCGGATTGCCGCGATAAACAGGATGAGCCCCCAGCTGTTCAAGCTTTATGTCCGGCTCAACCTCTGCATAATGAAATGGAATAATGTCTGAGTTTGGGTTTAATCGGGCTGCCTGGAACGTTTTCTCTACATCCACTTCCAAGCCGTTATAGCCAGGTATAGCATGCCATACACGATCGATTCTTGCATTAATAGGAGCGATATACTGGTTTTTTGCTTCTGCAACAATGCGCTCGTACAGCTGCTCCTCTGCCTCTGTGCGCTTGCTGCTCCAAACCAACTGGCTTTCCTTGCTGCTCTTTAGGCTTTTTATAAAAAAGGCCACATCTGAATTTAACCGAACAAAAATCAGCAATGCTAAAATAGTGCCGGCAATAGCCGCACCTTTACGCATCCATAACATTGGCATCACTCCATTTCATGCCGCCTGGCGAGACAAAAATACTCGTACAAGCAGCATCATGCTTATCACCAATGTATGACAGCTTGGACGCTGTTATGTAAACATTTTTTTATCAAGGATAAAAGGCTCCGCCGTCCTTTGGACAGGCGCGTTTACCGATGAAATATAAAAACTGATATAAGATTACAAGAACTTTACTTTCTTATACTTTAAAATAAAAAAGAGACAGATTTCATCTGGCTCTTCGAACGTTTTGTATGGAAGGGAAATTCCATCCAATCCTAGGATTGAGCTGGAACTTCCGGCGTTAATACCGCTTTGCGCGACAAATTAATTCTGCCTTGCTGGTCGATTTCCGTTACTTTCACAGTAATTTGATCCCCAATTTTCACTACGTCCTCTGTTTTGGCAACACGCTCAGTGGACAGCTGCGAAATATGAACAAGACCGTCTTTATTTGGCAATATTTCAACAAATGCGCCGAACTTCTCAATGCGCTTTACTGTGCCCAAATAAACTTCGCCGACGACAACCTCTTTGACGATACCTTCAATGATCGCCCTTGCTTTTTTGTTCATTTCTTCATTAGAAGAAGCGATAAACACCATACCATCTTGCTCGATATCAATTTTAACGCCGGTTTCTTCTATGATTTTGTTAATGATTTTACCGCCTGCACCGATAACATCACGAATTTTATCCGGATTGATTTGCAGCGTCAAAATTTTCGGAGCATATTGAGATAGGCTTGTTCTTGATTCGGACATAACTTCAAGCATTTTGCCCAAAATGTGCATACGGCCTTGGCGTGCCTGCTCAAGCGCTTGCTCAAGAATGCTGCGATCGATGCCCGCAATTTTAATATCCATTTGGATGGCAGTAACACCCGCTGGCGTGCCGGCAACTTTAAAGTCCATATCGCCAAGATGGTCTTCCATGCCTTGAATATCGGACAGGATCGAGAATTGCTCGCCATCTTTAATCAGTCCCATTGCAATGCCTGCTACTGGCGCTTTAATTGGAACACCTGCATCCATCATCGCCAGCGTGCTCGCGCAAATGCTTGCTTGTGAGGTAGAACCGTTGGATTCTAGCACCTCGGACACTAAACGAATCGTGTACGGGAATTCTGACTCAGACGGAATAACTTTGGATAGAGCGCGTTCACCAAGAGCACCATGTCCAATTTCGCGACGGCCTGGAGGACGAAGCGGTCTAGCCTCGCCAACGCTGAATGGCGGGAAGTTATAATGATGCATGAAGCGTTTTGTTTCTTCCGGCGATATGCCATCCAAAATTTGAACGTCTCCCATTGCACCTAGCGTACAAATGCTTAGCGCTTGCGTTTGTCCACGAGTAAACAAGCCCGAACCATGCGTACGCGGCAGCAATGCTACATCGCACTCAATCGGACGAATTTCCTCAAGTGCTCTGCCGTCTGGTCTTACTTTATCATGAGTAATCAAGCGGCGAACTTCTTCTTTTACAATATCGTACAGCACTTCTTTTACGTCAGCCATCAGTTCAGGACTGTCAGCGTAAATTTCTTCAAAATGCACAACTGTTCTGTTGTTTACTTCGTCAATAGCATCTTGACGGGCATGCTTTTCTGCAATTTTAATAGCAGCGACAAGATCTGCAGAAGCATATGCTCGTACAGCCTCATTAACCGCTTCATCTACTGCATGCAGCTGAACTGCCATCTTGTCTTTTCCTGCAATAGCTTGAAGCTCATTAATTGTTGCTACAATCTTTTTAATTTCTTCATGGCCGAACATTATCGCTTCCAGCATAACGGTTTCAGACACTTCATTAGCCTCTGCTTCCACCATCATGATTGCGTCGTTCGTTCCAGCTACGACTACGAAAATATCCGTTTCCTGCTCCTGCTCAACCGTAGGGTTAATCATATACTCCCCGTTAATACGGCCGACGGTAACACCGCCTATTGGCCCATTAAAAGGAACATCAGAAATAGCCAGCGCCGCAGAAGTTCCAATCATGGCCGCAATTTCTGGCGAGCAGTCCTGATCCACGCTCATCACGATATTAGCAATTTGCACATCGTTGCGGAATCCTTCCGGAAATAGCGGACGTATAGGCCGGTCTGTCAAACGGCTGGATAGAATCGCCTTTTCGCTAGGTCTGCCTTCCCGCTTAATAAATCCGCCCGGGATTTTACCTACTGCATACAAACGCTCTTCATAGTTTACAGTCAGCGGAAAAAAATCTAGATCCTTCGGCTCTGTTGATGCTGTAACAGTACAAAGCACAACAGTATCGCCATATCGCACAGTAACTGCAGCATTTGCTTGCTTAGCCAACCGGCCCGTTTCCAGGGACAGCGGTCTTCCGCCAAGCGTCATCTCTACACGGTGTATCATTTAATTCCTCCTTTTCCTATTACAAAAAGCAACCCGATTCCTATTATCATGTCGATAACCGGGACAATCAGGTTGCTTTTCATGTCGCTTGTTTTAACGGCGAAGGCCGAGTTTTTCAATCAGTGCGCTGTAGCGTCTGATATCTTTGTTCTTCAAGTATGCCAACATTTTACGACGTTGACCTACCATCTTAAGCAAACCGCGACGGGAATGATGATCTTTCTTGTGCTCGCGCAAATGCTGCGTCAAGTTAGAAATATTCTCCGTCAGGATAGCGATTTGTACCTCTGCAGAACCAGTGTCACTCGCGTGTGTTTTGTGCTCTTCGATCAATTCTTGCTTACGCTCTTGTGTAATTGCCATCCTCATTCACCTCCTTTTCATAATCGCCAATAGCCTCGTTGCCGTCGGTGAGATCATGCACCCAAGCTATGGTTCAACTGCTATATTATACAATTGTATAACAAGCAATAACGATGTAAAGTATACCATATTGTCTCTTCGTTTGTCGAGCGATTTCCTTTACTCAAACATAAACAGCTTTGCCGCACCTTCGAAAGATGCTTTTTACCGCCCTACGCTAACGATGCTTTTTGCTGTTTCGGCATCCTTATTAATTTGAGCAATTAACTCCGCAACGGATCCGAAGCGCTGCTCTGATCTGATGAAATCAATAAAATGTACGGTTACAGCTTTCCCATAAATATCTTGATTGAAATCAAACAAATGAGCTTCCATGACAGGCTTAATGTCTTCTTTATTAAATGTTGGCTTAATTCCGTAATTTAATACACCGCCGTACATTTTCCCATTCACTTCTGCCTTAATAGCGTAAACGCCCAGCTTTAAGCCGGCATAAGGATCATTAAAGCGTAAATTAGCAGTTGGAAAACCAATTGTGCTTCCCCTGCCGTCGCCACGCTCGACTGTGCCTGTAATGGTATATGGTCTGCCAAGCAGCCTTTCTGCATGCTTCAAATCGCCTTCCTTAAGCAGCTGCCGGGTAAATGTGCTGCTCACCTTTTGGCCATTATCAAATAAAGGCTCTACGACAGATACGCCGATCTGCGGCAAGCAGAGCTCCTTGAGCATGGCAGGATCACCAGCTCCGCGACTGCCAAATCTAAAGTCAAAACCGACAGTGATATGCTTTACATTGAGCTTTTTTATTACTTCATCAATAAATTGCTCAGGCGATACAGACGCAAACTGCAAATCAAATTTCATAACAAAAACAACTTCAACGCCGAGCTTGGCAAATATCGCTGTTTTATCATGAAGCGGGGTTAAGCATTCGTCATAATGAGCGCCTCTGCCGAGCACTGCTTTAGGATGAGGAGTGAATGTCATAACGGCTGCCCGCATATTATTTTGCTGCGCAACTTTAACAGCCTGTCCGATCACATTTTGATGGCCTTTATGTACCCCGTCAAAATGGCCGATAGCAAGCGAAAGCTGTGTATTAAGTGTAAGAGGCAAGTTTTGTAATGGATAGCTTATTGGTATAATGTCCAATGCTGAAACACCTGCATTCCTGATGAACTATTCGGCATTGCCTTATTTAAAGCCTTGAATAGATCTGCATCTGCGATAAACTTAAATAGCAGAAAACACTTTAATCGGCTTCAAAAGACTAGCTGCCGTATCTATTTGAAAAATGCCCAAAAATATTCTCGAACGATTGTACAGCCGGACAATTTGCCCGTTCTCCCATTCAGCTTGTTGAATATTTGCCGCTTGCAGCCGAATCTTCTGGCCCTGCAGCGCGCGCTCCCCTATAGCATCATCAACAACTGACTCTGGGATATGAGAGATCGCTTCATCAGCAGCCAGCAAATGATCGGTTAGCTTATCGGCTTGCGCCAATTGCTCGATTTGCTCGATTGTCAAGCAGCTCTCTTCTGTTATGCCGCCCGACATAGTACGAATGAGCTTTGCCATCGTTGCGGGTACTCCTAAAGCTTTGCCTATATCCACACATAAAGTACGAATATAAGTGCCCTTGGAGCATTCCACAGAAAACGTTATTTCCGGTTCCTCCGCCTGCAGATTCGTGCTGAGCAATTCGATTTGATATATATGCACTTTACGAGATTTCCGCTCAACCGTCTTTCCTTCTCTAGCCAACTCATAAAGCCGCTTTCCGTCGACTTTAACGGCTGAGAACATGGGCGGCACCTGATCAATTGTCCCTTCAAACCTGGTCAGCGCTGCTTGTACCTGCTCAAGCGAGACTGAAACATGATCAGAGCGCTCTATAACATCTCCCGTTATATCCTCTGTATCTGTTGCAATGCCCAGCCTTAAAGTAGCCGTATAGGCCTTAGGCCTGTCCTGCACATATTCTACTACGCGCGTAGAACGGCCTAGACATAAAGGAAGTACGCCCGTAACCATCGGATCAAGCGTACCGGCATGACCAATCCGCTTCATCTTCAATAGTCGGCGTACTTTTGCTACTACATCATGAGAAGTCCAACCTTCCGGTTTCCATACTGCCAAAATGCCGTCCATCTACATTACCAACGCCTTTCTGACAGCTTCCACCAATTGTGCAGTAGCCTCTTCAATCGTGCCATCAAGCTTGCAGCCTGCCGCTCTTGTATGACCCCCACCGCCAAACTGCTGCGCAACCTGCGCCACATTCGCTTTTCCCGCAGAACGCAGACTTGCCTTCAGCGATCCGTCTTTACTCTCTTTAATCAAAATGCCAACCTCTACTCCGTCCACATTAAGCGCATAATTGACGATGCCCTCAATATCTTCCGAGACAGCCCCTGTATTCTTCATATCCTGTTGATCGATATAAAGCCAGCCTATTTCAAGGTTGTCACTGAAAGTAAGACGATTAAGCGCGAGCTGCAGCAATTTAAGCTTGCCGATCGTCATTTTTTCCAGCAGCCAGTCTGCCAGCCAATAGCCAGATACTCCTACCGCCAGCAGCTTTGAAGCAATTTCCATTACCCGCGGGCTAGTATTCGAATACCTAAATCCACCTGTATCAGTAATTAAGCCTGTATAAATTGCGGTAGCGCAATCCAGATCAAGCGGTTGCTTGGCAAGCTCAATCAAATCAAACAAAATTTCTACTGTTGCAGCGGCATCAGGCCGTATGACATTGACAGCGCCGAAGCCGTTATTCGTAGGGTGATGATCTATATTAAGTAATTGCGAGTTAACCCCGAATGATCGGCTGACTTCGCCTATTCTGTGAAAGTCGGCACAATCAACAGCGATTATACGGTCGAACGATTCTTGAAATTTATCTTCACTGTAGCGTTCGATACGATCAAAATCGTATAAATAATTCAAGCGGCTTGGCAGTTCGCTTTCGTTAACTAGCACAGAGGCTTTGCCAAGCTGTTTGAGAAGCCAGCTGACGGCGACGGTTGAGCTGATAGCGTCGCCGTCCGGCTGGACATGAGAAACTACAAGAAAAGAGTCACCTTCAAGAATAAAGGCCAGCGCCTGCTCCAGCTGTTCCATATATTCCTTGTGGGCCGTCATCATTGCTTATCATTTCCATTATTAATTTCGTCAAGCAACGACTCGATACGGCTTCCGTACTCGATACTGTTATCGAATTTGAACAGAAGCTCTGGGGTATGGCGAAGCTTCATACGTTTGCCAAGCTCTGAACGAAGGAAACCAGTCCCTCTTGCCAGCGCTTTTAACGTAGCTTCTTTTTGCTCATCATTGCCAAGTACGCTCAAATAGACGCGCGCTTGAGACAAATCGCTTGTCGTCTCTACACCTGTTACCGTAATAAAGCCGATGCGCGGATCTTTAAGCTCCATTTGAATAATTTGACTCAGCTCTTTTTTAATTTGCTCGCTGACTCTGCCTACTCGAATTTTTGCCATGCTTAAATCACCTCTCTACTGTCTCCATGACAAATGCTTCGATAATATCGCCTTCTTTGAAGTCGCTGAAACGCTCTAACGTTATACCGCATTCGAAGCCTTGGCTAACTTCCTTGGCATCATCCTTGAATCGTTTCAACGAATCCACTTTACCAGTATATACAACTATGCCGCTTCTAACCACTCTAGCCTCAGCATTTCGCGCTACTTTTCCATCGGTTACCATACAACCGGCGATTGCACCTACACGAGTAACCTTAAATACGTTGCGCACCTCAGCATGGCCGATAACGACCTCTTTATAAATCGGATCAAGCAAGCCCTTCATAGCTTGTTCAATTTCTTCAATTGCGCTGTAAATAACACGGTGCATCCGAACATCAACCTTCTCAGAAGCGATTGTAGCTTCTGCTTGCGGATCCGGACGAACGTTAAAGCCAATTACGATCGCATTCGATGCGGATGCCAAAATAACATCAGATTCCGTAATAGCTCCTACGCCGCTATGAATAATTTTGACACGGACGCCTTCTACTTCGATTTTGGCCAGGGAGCCCTTAAGTGCTTCAGAAGAGCCTTGAACGTCAGCTTTAATGATAACATTCAGATCTTTAATTTCGCCTTCTTTAATATGGTTGTAAAGATCGTCCAGCGTAACTCGAGTATTGGCGCCGATTTCGCTTTGACGGTGCTTCACCGCACGGCGTTCAGCAATTGTGCGCGCTTTGCGCTCATCTTCAAACACAAGGAATGGATCGCCTGCATGAGGCACTTCCGTCAAGCCGGTAATTTCAACAGGCGTTGAAGGTCCCGCTTCCTTCAAGCGGCGGCCGCGGTCGCTTACCATTGCTCTGACACGGCCGAAGCAGTTGCCCGCCACGAAAGCATCGCCAATGCGAAGTGTGCCGTGCTGAACAAGTATTCGGACTACAGGCCCTTTACCTTTATCAAGCTCAGCTTCAATTACTGTACCGCGAGCACGCTTGTTAGGGTTTGCTTTGAAATCATTAACTTCAGCTACAAGAAGAATCATTTCGAGCAAGCCTTCGATTCCGATACGCTGCTTCGCTGAAATTTCAACGAAGATCGTATCTCCGCCCCATTCTTCAGGGACAAGCTCATACTCCGTCATTTCTTGCTTGATGCGATCTATATTAGCTTCAGGCTTATCGATTTTGTTGACTGCAACGATAATTGGAACGCCGGCAGCTTTGGCATGGCTGATTGCTTCAACGGTTTGCGGCATAATGCCGTCATCCGCTGCTACTACAATAATAGTAATATCAGTAACTTGAGCGCCGCGTGCACGCATCAACGTAAACGCCTCATGACCCGGAGTATCAAGGAACGTAATTTTCTTGCCGTTGATTTCTACCTGATAAGCACCGATATGCTGGGTAATACCGCCAGCCTCGCCGCTAGATACATTTGTTTTGCGAATGGAATCAAGAAGCGTCGTTTTACCGTGATCGACGTGTCCCATAATTGTGACGACAGCAGGGCGAAGCTTAAGATCTGCATCATCATCCACTTCTTCGATCGTTTCAAACGCATCTTCTTCCACTGGAATTTTCACTTCAACTTCTACGCCGTATTCATCAGCAATTAGTTGAATAGCTTCCATTTCCACTTCTTGGTTAATCGTAGCCAGAACACCTAAAAACATAAGCTTCTTGATTACTTCAGAAGCGTCTTTATGAAGCAGCTTTGCTAGATCACCCACCGTTAACGTGCCGCGAACGATAATTTTCTTAGGTGTATTGTCGATTTTTTCGCGAGGCGGCTGTGGAGCCTGCCTATTATTGCGGCCACGATTATTACGGTTGTTGCCTCTAAAATTATTTTGACGGTTTGAGTTATTGTCATCAAATTTTCTTTGACCGCCCTTACCGCGATTCGAACTATTGTTGTTTGAAGAATATCTGTCTTCAGAACGGTTTGTTTTATCTTCCGTGCTCGTTCTTCCCTGCGGCTGCTGCTGATTGGAACGGGCTGCAGAATCTGTGCGCGTATTGTTTTGCTGCTTTTGTCCGCCTCCATGATTGGAATGGCTGCGGTTGCCGCCTTGACCTTGACCAGCTGAACGTCCAGCTTGAGACGACTGATTACTCGAGCCCTCTTGGTTCGATCTATGCTGACCGCCGCGATTGCCGCCCTGCTGATTGGAGGAGCTGCGCTGTGCGCCTGTGTTATTGTTGGAACGGCCTGCCGGTCTTTCAGCTGTCCGTACACTTTGTGTCGCTGCTTGTTTTTCTTCTTTTGGCTGCGACTGATTAGAAACTGTAGTATTAGTGTTTTGTTTTTGTTCTGATGTTTGAGTTGTCATATTAATGGATTTCATTGGCCCCTGTCTATCTTGATTTGTAGGTTTTGCTTCTTGAGCGCGCTTAGCAGCTGCATTGGCCTTGATGTCACGGAAGAAACCTTCTACCTTTTGCACCATTTCAGGCTCCATAACGCTCATATGGTTGTTGACTGGAAGATCCAGCCGCTTCAATATTGTAATAATTTCTTTACTGCTCATATTTAAAGACTTTGCATATTCATAGACGCGCAGTTTATCTTTCATATCCTTACTGATTTTGTTATTGCTCAATAGGATCCACCTCCGTATAATAGCTCAAATGACTCGCAATCATAGCTGCAAATTGCGTATCCGTAATCGCCAGTACTACCCGATCTGGTTTACCAATTGCTTTTCCCAGCTGTTCGCGGTCGAATGCTTCGGCGAGTTGTATTCCGTAGGTGCGGCATTTATCTGCAAATTTCTTTTTGGTATTGGATGAAGCATCGGCGGCGATAATAACGAGCTTGCACTTGCGCTGCCGGACTGCCTTGAGAACAATTTCATCGCCAGAAATCAGCTTCCCTGCTCTCATCGCCATGCCCAGCTGCGAAAGACTTTTATTAGTCTTCATCTCCAGCCAGCTCCTTATTAGCGATAAACCGCTCCTCTACTGCAATAAACTGTTGCTCTAGTTGTTCGTAAATCGCCTCACTGACAGATTGTTTCAAAGCTCTATCGAGAGCCTTGTTTTTTCGAGCCAACTGAAAGCAACCTACTTTACCGCATAAATAAGCGCCTCGCCCCGCTTTTTTACCCGAAAGATCTATCATAATCTCTTCGGCCGGTGTCCGTACAACCCGAATAAGCTCCTTCTTCGGCATCATTTCCTGACAGGCTACACATTTTCGAAGCGGTACTTTTCTTGGTCTCACCGCACACCCCTCCTTTGCGAAATCGATCGTCCTTTACTAAGGACCCGCTTGCTTAAAACGATCAATCAAAGGAAACCGAATCTTGATGCATCGTTTCTGCTGATGTTTTAGGACGGCCAAATTCCTGCTCGGCTTGCGACTCGCTTTTAATATCAATTTTCCAGCCAGTCAATTTAGCGGCAAGCCTTGCATTTTGACCTTTAATCCCGATCGCAAGCGATAATTGATAATCCGGCACAATTACTCGCGCCATCTTCTCCTGCTCAAACACGATAACCTCAAGCACCTTGGATGGGCTAAGCGCATTGGCCACATATTCCTCCACATTGTCTGACCAGCGCACGATATCAATTTTCTCGCCTTTCAGCTCAGTTACGATCGTTTGCACGCGCAAGCCCTTCTGGCCTACGCAGGAGCCAACCGGATCAACCTCGCTATTGCGCGAATGCACAGCGATTTTCGAGCGAAAGCCCGCTTCGCGAGCTACTGAGCGAATTTCTACCACGCCGTCATAAATTTCCGGCACTTCCAGCTCGAACAAACGCTTAAGCAGGCCCGGATGTGTTCGGGATAAAATAATTTGAGGGCCTTTCGTCGTGTTTTCCACTTTAGTAATAAAGGACTTCACACGATCGCCATGCTTGAATTTATCTGTCGGCATCAGCTCAGTCAACGGCAGCACCGCTTCCACCTTGCCTAAATCAACAAACAAATTACGCGTATCCTGACGCTGCACGATACCGTTGACAATATCCTCTTCCTTATCAATAAATGCATTATAAATAAGGCCTCGTTCAGCTTCACGAATTCGCTGGGTAACGACCTGCTTTGCCGTTTGCGCTGCAATACGGCCAAAGTCACGCGGTGTTACCTCAATCTCCGCAATATCATCCAGCTGATAATGCGGATTAATTTCGCGAGCCGCTTCAATTGATATTTCAAGACGCGGATCAAGCACCTCATCTACTACTGTTTTGCGAGCATATACCTTAATAACACCGCTATGTCTATTAATGTCTACCCGCACATTTTGCGCAGTATTGAAATTACGTTTGTAGCTTGAAATTAGCGCTGCTTCAATCGCTTCAAGAAGCACATCCTTAGCTATACCTTTATCACGTTCTATCTCATGTAATGCTTCAATAAAATCCATACTCATTGGAACGATGTTCCTCCCTTCATAATCTTGTACACTAGAAAACAACTGCAAGACGTGCGCTTGCTACTTTTGCATATGGAATCGTATGATCTTTTTTTCCTATACGAACAACGACATTCTCGCCATCGAATGCCTCTAGGTAGCCTTCAAATTCTTTTAGTCCGCCAATTGGTTCATAGGTTGTAATAAATACATGCTGGCCGATTGCTTTATGTACATCCTCAGCCCTTTTAAGCGGCTTCTCTGCGCCTGGGGAAGAAACTTCAAGAAAATAGGCCTCCTTGATCGGATCCTCCTTGTCCAACTGCTCGCTGACGTACTCGCTAATACGACCGCATTCATCAATGTCGATTCCGCCGTCCTTATCTACGAATAATCGTAAAAACCAGTTGCTTCCTTCTTTTACATATTCAATGTCAACCAGTTCAAAGCCATGTTCATTGAGATAGGGTTGTACCATAGCCTCAACAGCGGATTTGATATGGGATGTGCTCAAATTAAAATAACCTCCTGTTTGTTGCGCGCTAATGAGAATTTTTCCATTACAAAACGTAAAGAGTGGGTTTCCCCACTCTTCTGCATCAAATGTCACTATCATCATTTCCACAAAAATTATATCATAATCAACGAAGAGTGACAAGAAATGATTTCTAGCTGTCTAAAACACAACTCTAAAACGCTAAAGGAGACTTTCGATTAATTGTGGAGAAAAGCAGCAAGCAATAGAAAGGGGGACCACTGCGATCAAAAATGGGATTCCGACCGCTGTTGTTGCGCACAATTAATCGACAGCCCCTTAATGTCCCCTATACGCTTTCTAAAAGAGCGAAAGCTGGTTGCTTTCCGGCAACCCTCTAAAGCAGCCCATCTCGCTAAGCATCTCAATAATTGTTTTTGTAGCTTTCGATTTCATCTGGAAGTCTTCTACAGACAAAAACTCTCCATCCTCACGCGCCGCCGCGATATTGCGCGCTGCATTGTCGCCTATGCCCGCAAGCGCAGCAAACGGAGGAATCAGTGAATTTCCGTCCACGATAAATTTCGTAGCCTCGGACCGGTACAAATCAATCGGCTTGAACGAAAAGCCTCTGGCGGTCATCTCCAGCGACATCTCCAGCTGAGATACCATGCTCTTCTCCTTAGGCGTTGCATTAAACCCTTTTGCTTCAATCTCCACCAGCTTGCGAAGAATGGCATCGTAACCTTGGCATAACAGTTCAATGTCGAAGTCATCCGCGCGAACGGTAAAATAAGTCGCATAAAATTCGATCGGATAGTACAGCTTGAAAAAGGCTGTGCGCACTGCAGATATAACGTAAGCCGCAGCATGCGCCTTCGGAAACATATACTCGATGCGCAGGCAGGAATCGATGTACCACTGCGGAACCTTGCAGCGCTTCATCTCCTCTATCCATTCCTGCGTAAGGCCGCGGCCTTTACGCACGCTCTCTGTAATTGTAAATGCCAAGCCAGCATCCATATTAGCTTTGTAGATCAAATAAAGCATAATGTCGTCACGACAGCCTATAACGGTTTTAATGTTGCAGGTGCCATTTTTGATAAGCTCTTGCGCGTTGCCCAGCCATACGCCTGTTCCATGTGACAAGCCTGAAATTTGCAGCAAGTCGGCAAAGGAAGACGGCTGTGTTTCCTGAAGCATCTGACGCACAAACTTCGTTCCCATCTCCGGTACGCCGTAAGTAGCTACCGAAGAGCGAATTTTCTCAGGCTCAACGCCAAGTGCAGCAGTCGAGTTGAACAAGCTCATAACCTTTGGATCGTTCATTGGAATAGTCGTCGGATCGACGCCCGTCAAATCCTGAAGCATACGCATCATCGTCGGATCATCGTGTCCCAGTATATCCAGCTTGAGCAAATTCTCATCGAAGGCGTGATAGTCAAAATGCGTTGTTTTCCACTCCGCTGTCACATCATCAGCCGGAAATTGTACTGGCGTAACATCCTCAACATCCATATAGTCCGGTACAACAACGATACCGCCCGGATGCTGCCCCGTGCTGCGCTTCACGCCTGTACAGCCGCTTGCGAGCCTGGCTAGCTCTGCGCCTCGCCACTTTTTATGATGCTCTTCCTCATATTTTTTCGCAAAGCCATATGCCGTTTTTTCTGCAACGGTGCCAATCGTGCCGGCACGGAACACATTTTTCGGACCAAACAGAACCTTGGTATAGTTATGCGCAACAGGTTGATATTCTCCTGAGAAGTTCAAATCTATATCCGGAACCTTATCCCCTTTAAAGCCCAGGAACGTTTCAAAAGGAATGTCCTGGCCCTCGCCTTTCATCGGCTGGCCGCATTCCGGACAATTTTTGTCCGGCAGGTCGAAACCGCTTGGCACGCTTCCATCTAAAATCCATTCGCTGTGGCGGCAGTCTGGATTTTTGCACAAGTAATGCGCTGGCAATGGATTAACTTCTGAAATGCCTAGAAAAGTTGCGACCACTGAAGAGCCGACCGAGCCCCGGCTGCCTACAAGATAACCATCCTGATTCGACTTTTTAACAAGCTTTTCCGAAATAAGATAGTTCGCTGAAAAACGATATTTAATAATAGGAACAAGTTCTTTTTCCAAACGGTCGACGACTACTTGCGGCAGCGGCTCGCCATACATGCTGATTGCCGTATTGTAGCAGGTGCTTCTAATTTCTTCATCGGCGCCTTCTATGTTAGGAGTAAACAGCTCTTTGGGGAACATATCATATTTCTCAAAGCGTTCGGCCAAATCAGCTGTATTCGTAACAACAACCTCAAAGGCTTTTGCATCGCCCAAGAAAGCAAACTCCTCCAGCATTTCCTCTGTTGTGCGCAAATGCGCGTCCGGCTTGCGTATGCTCTTCAGCGGACTAAAGCCGGTAATGCCATGAATCGTAATATCCCGATAAATTTTGTCGCGAGGATTGAGGTAATGAACGTTCCCGGTTGCAATAACCGGCTTGTTCAATTCAACGCCAATATCGCATACTCGGCGCATTGCCTGTTCAATTTCGGCACGGCTGCGCACAAGCCCCTTCTCAACCAGATGCATATAGAAATCGATGGGCTGAATTTCCAGCACATCATAAAATTCTGCTACGTCCTTCGCTTCTTCATAGGATTTATTCAGTACCGTTTCAAAAAACTCGCCCTTCTCGCAGCCTGATATTACTAATAGTCCTTCTCTTAGCTCTGTAAGCTTACTCTTTGGAATCGTTGCTACCCTTTTAAAATATTCAGTATGCGATAAGGAAATAAGTTTGAATAAGTTCTTTTTGCCATCGGCATTAAGCGCGTAAATATTACAATGGAAGGGGCGGGTGTTGGATAAGTCCATGCCGACATAATCGTTCAGCTGATGCAAATCAACGATTTTTCGTTCAACGGCATCCTGGATGAGGCCAAACAGCACGCCTCCCAAGGCGATGGAGTCATCGATCGCGCGGTGATGATTTTCAAGGCTAACCTTATACTTATCAGCCAGCGTATTGAGACGGTGATTTTTCATCGTTGGATGTAAAAACCGGGCTAATTCGAGCGTATCAAGCACCGGATTATTAACCTCCGGCAAGCCCAACGACTTACAATTTGCTTGAATAAAGCCTATATCGAAGCGGGCATTATGAGCTACTAGTATATCATCGCCGATAAATGCTAAAAACTCCTTAAGCTTTGGCTCAAGCTCAGGCGCATCCTTTACCATTTCATCATTAATATTAGTCAGCTGCTGAATGTTATAAGGAATGCTTTCATGCGGATTAATGAAGGTGGAGAAGCGATCAATCTCCTTGCCTTCCTTCATTTTCACGCCGGCAAGCTCTATAATTTTATTATTAATGACGGAAAGCCCCGTCGTCTCAATATCAAATACAATATACGTGCCTTCAGCAAGCGGCTCAGGACGCGAATTGATCACCATTGGCACCGCGTCATTAACGACATTGGCCTCAAGTCCAAACAATACCTTAATGCCGTGTTTTTTAGCAGCCTTAACGGCGTCCGGATAGCATTGCACATTGCTGTGATCTGTCACAGCAATCGCCTTATGCCCCCACTTGGCAGCCATCTTCGCATAGGCATCGATAGAAGCGACCGCATCCATCGTGCTCATCGTCGTATGCAAGTGAAATTCCACTCGCTTGAGCTCGGCACGATCCATCCGATCTGGCGGCGAGCCGATTTCGTGCAAATCATTCGGCATCATGACCAGCTCAGGCTCCTGCATGAAACGGTCGTATTCTATGCGGCCCCGCGCTTTTATCCATTTGCCGTTAGACAGCTGCGAAAGAACCTTCACATCTTCCTTCGTCTTGGCAAACATCTTCATCGCTATGGAATCTGTAAAATCAGTTATATTAAAAACAAATAACGTGCTCCCGTTGCGCAGCTCCTTCACATCCAGCCCGAACACGGAACCTTGTACCGTTATTTTCTTTTCTTCATCGTGAATATTCATAAGAGGCGTAGCCTCTTCGCGAATGTCATAACCTACGGCAAGCCGTACAGCTTCATCGCTATCGCCATCGGCAGCCGTTGATTCCGAATAGGCCTCGGCCATTAGCTGCTGAACAGTTTCCCGTTCCTCCTGTTCAATCTTTTGCATAAATTGTTCGTAAACTTCTTCTCTCGACTCTCCAACCACCAGCTTGACCCGGCACTCTCGCATAAAAAATTGCCTGTAAAAACGAATAATAAATTCATCAATTTGTTTTTTTCTAGCTAATTCAAGTCCTGTATTATCAAGCAATGATATGGTAAGCAGATCCCCTTCGGCTTCCAGGGTGCTTTTATGCAGCCAGCCATTCACAGATGCAATTTGCTGCTGAATCCATTCCAGAAACAGCGGCCAGTACTGCAGCATTATGTTTCCTGTTTCAACAATAGGATCATAAGTAAATTGAAAGGAAACAGAGGCTATATCTTTGAATTTCAATTCGGCAGCTTGTACAAGCGCGCGATAAGCCATTAATGGCACTATGGACGTTTTGCATATGCAAAACGTCCATTCGCGATTGTTCTTGCTTACTATAACCTGATTAATATAACCATCTTGATAATAAGATTGAATTAGATCCTGCGGCAGGCCCGTATGCTGCAATAGCAGCTCAAACCGCTGCCGCTTCTCAGTGGATAGGCTCATTCCATTCCTCTCCCATCAATCCGAGCTGAATACCAATCAGCTCTTAATAAGCACGAGCAAAAACTACAGTATGCTTCGATTCATCACCGCAAACAAGACAAGAAGATTTTTGAACGCTTGGGTTAAACGGTATATTACGGCTTGTCGCTCCCGTCTCTTCCTTCACTTGCGCTTCGCATGCCGCAGATCCGCACCAGCCTGCTTCAACAAAGCCGCGCTTTTCCTGGAACAATTGCTTCATCTCGTCAAGCGTATCTACAACCTGTGAATTATCAGCCATAAATTGCTTGGCGCGATTATACATTTCTTGCTGGGTTTCCGCCAGCATTGCTTCAACCTCTTGGACGAGCCTGCTTTGTTCCACTATACGCTTCTCGCCGGTAATGCGGGAGACAAGTACAACTTGTCCATTTTCCATATCTCTTGGTCCAAGCTCGAGACGGAGCGGAATGCCGCGCATTTCGTATTCGTTGAACTTCCAGCCAGGGCTTACATCGGAGCGGTCATCGACTCTAACGCGAACACCTGCTTTTTTCAGCTCCGCGTAAAGCTCGTCTACTCTGCCTACGACTTGTTCTCTTGTTTTGGCTGGTCCAATTGGAATCATAATAACCTGTGTCGGCGCAACCTTCGGCGGCAATGCCAATCCGCGGTCATCGCCATGCACCATAATTAACGCACCGATCAATCTTGTACTTACGCCCCATGAAGTGGTATGGCAAAATTGCAAATTGTTTTCACGGTCAAGGAATTTGATATCAAAAGCATCTGCAAATTTTGTGCCCAAATAATGGGATGTCCCGGCTTGAACTGCCCGCCCATCCTTCATCATCGCTTCAATCGAGAACGTATCTACAGCCCCTGCAAACCGCTCAGACGGCGTTTTTTCCCCTTTAATAACAGGGATAGCAAGAAACTCTTCGACAAAGGAAGTGTATACGTCGAGCATTTGCATCGTTTCGGCGCGCGCTTCTTCCTCGTTTTCATGCGCTGTGTGTCCTTCCTGCCATAGAAACTCGCTTGTACGAAGGAATGGAAGAGTGCGCTTCTCCCAACGCACAACGTTAGCCCACTGATTGATCAAAACAGGCAGATCGCGATACGATTGAATCCACTTCGCATACATATGTCCAATCATCGTCTCTGAGGTCGGACGAATAGCCAGTCTTTCCTCCAGCTTTTCGCCAGCTGCTTCGGTTACCCATGGCAATTCGGGATTAAAGCCCTCAACATGCTCCTTCTCCTTCTGGAAAAAGCTCTCGGGAATGAACAATGGAAAATATGCGTTGCGATGACCCGTTTCTTTGAAACGGCGATCCAAATCACGCTGAATATTTTCCCAAAGCTCATATCCCTCCGGACGAAATACAATACAGCCGCGTACTGGAGAATAATCCATTAGCTCAGCTTTTTTGATGACATCGATATACCATCTCGAAAAGTCTTCGCTTTGCGGTGTAATTTCTGTAACAAACTGTTTATCTTTGGACATGTTCTATTGACTACTCCCCTCTTACTAACCGTAAAATATCATTATAGGTCACGACAAGCATCAGCAGCATCAGCATCGCAAAACCTACAAAATGAACTAAGCTCTCCTTGGAAGCGTCAAGCGGACGGCGGCGGACGGCTTCAAGGCCAAGGAAGATTAATCGGCTTCCATCCAGAGCAGGGATTGGCAGCAGGTTGAATATTCCAATATATAAGCTGAGCAATGCGGTCCATTGTGTTAATTGTACGATTCCTTGCCTAGCAATTTGGCTAGTCATTTCGGCAGTCCTTACAGGTCCGCCCAAATCATCCAGCTTAAACTGTCCGGTAACGAGCATTTTCAAGCTTTTAAAAATGTTGATCGACATTTCTTTCATAAGGTAAGCTGATTTGGATACAGTCTCACCCGCAGTCGCAGGACGTGTGGCATATTTGGAGGTAACGCCTATTTTGCCGACTCCTGCTTCATCTGGCACCGGCGTCAGCTTCACTTGCATCGGCTGGCCGGCTCTAATAATATCAAGTGTAATCGGTACGCCGGCAGAATCTCCGATAATATCAATCATTCTTCCGAAATCCGTACCGATCTTCTCACCATTGACGGCATCGATCACATCGTCTGACTGAAGCTGGGCCGATTGGGCCGGCATCCCATCAGAAACCTGATTAATAAGCAGCTTCTCTGCTACGCCAGCCATTTGAATGTAAGTGCCAAACAGCAAAAAAGCTAGAATAAAATTCATAAGCGGACCGGCAAAAATAGTCATGGCGCGCTGCGGCAGCGTTTTGCTGTTAAAGTGTCGATCGATTGGAGCGATTTGCGTTTCCGATCCTCTAGCAATAATGTGTGCTTCACGCTGTACGGCAAAGGTTTCACTTTCCCCGTCTACAAGCAAAGTAAGCGAAAGCTCTTTCTCCAAATCAACAGCCTGCACCTCGCCGCGCATTACATTGCTGCGCTCATCCAAGCGATCAAGATATATAGCCGTTACTTCATTGTTTTTTATCCGGACTGCTATCGTTTGGCCTGGCTGCACTTCGACAATTTCGGGGTCTTCTCCAGCCATTCTGACAAATCCGCCAGCTGGTATAAGCCGCAGTGTATATTTTGTTTCTCCGCGTTTAATTGACAACAGCTTAGGACCAAAGCCAATGGCAAACTCACGAACTAAAATGCCTGCCCGCTTAGCAAATATAAAATGACCCCACTCGTGAATCGTCACAATGACAAAAAATACGGCCACTGTCAAAAATACAATTTGAATCATATGCATATAGGTATAGCCTCCTGTTCATTACGGCCTGTACATAGATTATCATTATTCTCCTATCCGATACAAGAGAACCATAATTGCAGGATCGGCTTAAATCTCTGACGCTAGTCGTCTCGCCCAAAGATCTACTTCAGCAATACTTTGCACATCAGGAAGATCAACAGCTTCATGACGGCTAATAACGGTCTCCAAAACTCGTTCTATATCAAGGAACGAAATTTCCTCTCGCAAAAATCTTGCGACAGCCACTTCATTGGCAGCATTAAAAACAGTTGGAGCAGACTGCCCCATTATTCCGCAATCATAGGCAAGCTTAAGACAAGGAAACCTTATGTAATCCATCTCACGAAAAGAAAGCTTGGCAATAGCTGCTAGATCAAGTCTTTTGGTAGGCGTTGCCCAACGCTCTGGATAAGTAAGAGCATACTGAATCGGCACGCGCATGTCCGGGTCTCCCAGCTGTGCAATAATACTGTGATCCTTAAACTCTACAAAGGAATGAATAATACTTTCAGGATGCATGAGTACTTGTATACGATCATAAGGCATATCAAAAAGCCAGTGCGCTTCGATGACCTCCAGCCCTTTATTCACCATCGTCGCAGAATCGATTGTAATTTTTGCTCCCATGGACCAATTAGGGTGCCGGAGTGCGTCTGCAACAGTAACATTCGCAAGTTCATCACGCGACCGATCGCGAAATGAACCGCCTGATGCAGTCAGCGTCAATGTATTAACAGCCTCTCTTGGCTCACCGTTCAAGCACTGGAACAATGCCGAATGCTCGCTGTCTACGGGGACAATTGCCACTCCGCGGTCGCGAGCACGCTTCATTACCAGATGCCCCGCTGTAACTAATGTTTCCTTGTTTGCAAGCGCAACGGTTTTGCCTGCATCAATCGCCGCTAGTGTGGCGGGTAAACCGCGGCTGCCCACGATTGCGGTTACAACGACATCCGCTTCTTCAATCGAGGCAGCTTCAATCAGACCTTCCTCACCGTACACGATACGCATTGAAGCCGGCAAATGAAGCCGCGCTTCCTCTGCCAGCTCCTTCGTTGCCAGGCATACCAGATCCGGATTATATTGTTTAGCCTGCTTAATAAGCAGTTCAATATTATTCCCCGCCGTCAAAGCGGTTACCTGAAATTGTTCAGGATGATGCGATACAATATTTAATGTTTGCGTTCCTACAGAACCTGTCGAGCCGAGCAGTGCAATTTTTTTCATCATTGCTTCTCCTTCCTCTATAAAGGGATTAATCCCGTAAGCAGAAGCAGCGGGAATACAATCAGCCAGCTATCGCAGCGATCCAGCACTCCGCCATGTCCCGGCAGCAAAGTGCCAGTATCTTTAATGCCCTTTACTCGCTTATAGGCAGACTGCATCAAATCGCCAAGCTGGCCGGCAATTGCAGCTAGCAAACCAATGATTACGGCATGTCCGATAGATACGATAGAAGGAGCGCATAGCGAGAAGATAACAGCAACAATAACAGCAAGCGCAACACCGCCAATTGCACCCTCAATCGTTTTGTTAGGACTTATTTCGGGCCACAGCTTGTTTTTGCCAAACGCTCTGCCTGAGAAATATGCGCCTACATCAGAGGACCATATCGATCCAAATGCGATAAACGCCCAAAATAAACCGTCATTCTCGATTAATCTCACTTCAATCATAGCATTGAAGCCATAACCCACATAGATGGCGCCAAGCAGCATAAGCGCTGCATGGTCTATCGTTTTGCGATTTTTAGTTATTACTGTGACAACCAGCAATAAACAAACTAGCAGCCAAATCATTTGCATCGCGGATGGGGCTGCAAGTCCCCAATGCTCCCATGGAAGCACAACATATAGCATGGCCGCATAACCAAGCAGCGTCATGCTGTCATACCACTTATGTCCGTTCATCCGGGCGAACTCATAAAACCCGATAACAGCAAGCAAAATCATTAAAGCTGCGTACCAATTTCCGCCTGCAACTGCTACAGCAATAAAAAATGCGCCGGCAAGGACACCTGTAATGATACGTTGTTTCAACTGTCGTCACACTCCGTCTTTGAGCTTATAATCCGCCATAACGCCGAATGCGTCGCTGATACTGTTCAATTGCTTCAAGAAAATGAGCTTCCTTGAACTCCGGCCAATATACATTTGTAAACCAAAGCTCACTATAGGCCAACTGCCAAAGCATAAAGTTGCTAAGTCGCAGCTCCCCGCTCGTTCTGATCAACAAATCCGGATCAGGCATCTCTTTTGTTAACAGCCTTTGCGACATGGATTGCTCATCAATATCCTCAAGCTGCAGTTTTCCATTTTTAACATCCGCGGCAATATCCCGAACGGCTGCAAGCATTTCCATTCTACTGCCATAATTTAGAGCAAAATTTAATACAAGCCCTGTATTTCCAGCCGTTTTGGCAATAGCTTCTTCCACAGCCTTCAAGGTGTGCTCAGGCAAATCATCCCTATAACCCATCATTCTGACCTGTACATTATTAGAAATAAGCTCTTTTAGCTCAATTTCCAAAAATTGCTGAGGCAGCTTCATTAGAAATTCCACTTCATCCCTGGGTCGTTTCCAGTTTTCTGTTGAGAAAGCATACAACGTCAAATATTTAACGCCAATCCTGTTTGCCTCCATCGTGATGCGCTTCACTGTCTTCATACCGGAATGATGACCCGCAACGCGAGGCAGACCGCGATCTTTAGCCCAACGGCCATTTCCGTCCATAATTATAGCAACATGCTGCGGCACATTATCCATTGCTTGCGATTTCGACTGCGGCAAGGACGAAATGCCTAACTTGGCCAGAAGTCGCTTAATCATCCTGCTTCCCCCCAAACCGAAATCAACAAGAAGAAACAACGCCATCTTAAGATGCGCGGTTTCTTCAAGAATTTCAAGACCAATTCCGCCTCCCAGAGGGGCGATTGTATGTTAGACTTCCATAATTTCTTTTTCTTTTGCTGCAAGCACTTTATCGACCTCAGCAATAAATTTATCTGTCGATTTTTGAATATCTTCCTGATGACGACGTGATTCATCTTCAGAAATATCCGTCTTCTCAAGCTTTTTAACATCGTCATTTGCGTCACGGCGAATATTGCGGATCGCAACCTTAGCATCCTCGCCGAACTTTTTAGAAGCCTTGACAAGATCAGCGCGGCGTTCTTCCGTAAGCATCGGAATACCGATTCTTATCGCTGAACCATCGTTGGAAGGTGTTAGTCCCAAATCAGATTTCAAAATCGCCTTCTCGATTGCAGCCAGCGAGGACTTATCCCAAGGCTGAATAAGAAGGGTTCTGGAATCAGGAGCATTTATGTTTGCTAATTGATTAAGAGGTGTCATTGCACCATAATACTCAGCTTGAATACGATCAAGCAGCGCTGGACTAGCTTTACCCGCGCGAAGCGATGCTAGTTCTCTCTTCAGGGCGCTTATCGCTTTTTCCATACGCTCTTCCGCATTCTTTTTCACTTGTTGAGGCATTACTTAGCACTCCCTTTCACAATTGTTCCAATTTTTTCACCCAATACAACACGCTTAATGTTTCCATTTTCAGTAATCGAAAATACGATAAGCGGAATATTATTATCCATGCACAAGGAGGATGCTGTCGAGTCCATAACTCCCAAATTACGATTAAGCATATCCATATATGTCAGCTCTTCAAACTTCTCAGCAGACTTGTCTTTGAATGGATCTGCAGAATATACGCCATCCACTTTGTTTTTAGCCATCAGAATAACCTCAGCTTCGATTTCAGCAGCACGAAGCGCAGCAGTAGTATCCGTTGAAAAAAATGGATTACCGGTTCCAGCTGCAAAAATAACGACACGGCCTTTTTCCAAATGGCGAATAGCACGTCTTCTAATGTACGGCTCAGCAATTTGCTGCATCGCAATTGAAGTTTGTACACGAGTTGGGACATCAATTTGTTCCAACGCGTCTTGAAGCGCAAGTGAATTCATCACTGTAGCCAGCATGCCCATATAGTCAGCAGTTGCACGATCAATCCCTTTTGCAGAGCCGGCAATTCCTCTCCAAATGTTGCCGCCGCCGACAACGATAGCCACCTCTACTCCAAGGTCGATCACTTCTTTCACCTGATTGGCAATGGAAGAAATGACGGAAGCTTCGATTCCGTAACCTTCTTGCCCCGACAATGATTCGCCACTTACTTTCAAAACGATGCGTTTAAATACTGGATGTGCCAACTGAAATACCTCCATCATGCACCTCATGCAAGCATGAGGCAATTAAAATGTTTTTTGAAAATGCAAGATCAACTAATTTTTAAGAAAAGAAGGCGGGGCGAACGCCCCGCCCCGCCTGTGCGTTCGGATTAAAGTTTAGCTTGTGCCATAACTTCTTCTACAAAGTTATCTACTTTTTTCTCAAGGCCTTCACCTAGCTCGTAACGAACGAAGCGACGGATGGAGATATTTTCACCAATAGTGCTAATTTTCTCATTAACAAGAGTTGCCACAGTTTTGTCTGGGTCTTTAATGAAGGATTGCTCAAGCAAGCAATATTCTTCGTAATATTTAGAAATGCGGCCTTCAACCATTTTTTCAACGATTTTTTCAGGCTTGCCTTCATTTAGTGCTTGATTTTTCAAAATTTCGCGTTCTTTTTCGATTTCGTCAGCAGGAACTTCCTCGCGGCGAACGAATTTCGGATTGGATGCTGCAATATGCATAGCTACATCTCTAGCAAACTCGCGGAATTGGTCTGTTTTTGCAACGAAGTCTGTTTCGCAGTTGATTTCAACTAGAACGCCGATACGACCACCAGCATGAATATACGATTCAACAACGCCTTCAGTTGCTACGCGTCCAGCCTTGTTAGCTGCAGCTGAAAGGCCTTTCTCGCGAAGCAAGGCTACCGCTTTATCGATATCGCCGTTTGTCTCATCCAATGCTTTTTTGCAATCGAGCATTCCTGCTCCTGTTCTTTCACGAAGTTCTTTAACCATGCTTGCAGTAACTGCCATGAAAAACCCTCCTATAAATTAACATCTGAATTTTGTTCAAAAAAAGGGCAGTGAGAGGTTTTCACCATCTGACCACCCTTTGTGTGAAATATAAGATATTACAAGTTATCCGTTAAGGATAAACGGCTTTGCTGTCCTTCAAAAAGGTGCGTTCACCGATGAAATGCAAGGGCTTATATTTCTTTTCGTTTAGCTGAATGAATTATTTATTAAGCTGTTGTTTGCTCGCCTTGATTAGCTTCAACAATAGCATCAGCCATTTTGGAAGTCAGCAGCTTAACGGCACGAATTGCATCATCGTTACCAGGGATTACATAATCGATTTCATCCGGATCACAGTTAGTATCTACGATACCAACGATTGGGATACCAAGCTTGCGAGCTTCTGCAACTGCAATGCGCTCTTTGCGTGGATCGATAATGAACAATGCGCTTGGAAGACCTTTCATTCCTTTAATACCGCCAAGGAATTTCTCCAAACGATCTTTTTCTTTGCGAAGAATGATTACTTCTTTCTTAGGAAGAACTTCGAATGTGCCGTCCTCTTCCCATTGCTCTAGCTGCTTCAAACGATCGATACGCTTTTGGATTGTTTGGAAGTTAGTTAGAGTACCGCCAAGCCAACGTTGGTTGATGTAGAAGTTTCCACAACGCTCAGCTTCTTCTTTAACTGAATCTTGAGCTTGCTTCTTAGTACCAACAAATAGTACTGTGCCGCCTTCAGCAGCTACGGATTTAACAAAGTTGTAAGCTTCGTCAACTTTCTTAACCGTTTTTTGCAAGTCAATAATGTAAATTCCGTTTCTTTCTGTGAAGATATAACGATCCATCTTAGGGTTCCAGCGACGAGTCTGATGACCGAAGTGTACCCCAGCTTCTAGTAGCTGTTTCATGGAAATAACCGCCATTTCTTCAACACCTCCTGATATGGTTTTTTGATTTCCTCCGCTCGTCGCATCTTCTACCAAAACTTATGCCGAGCATAAGCACCATTGGTAAAATTGACTAAGCGTGTGTTTTTAACACCGTCAATTAATATATCATAGATAATGCCCAGGTGCAAGGAAACAATTAAAAATTATAGCTTTTCACGCTACAGGCAAATTTCTGGAACGTTCATTCCGTTATTTTCGGCTGCGTATTCACGTGCCTGCTCCTTGGACAAGGGTTGGCTCGTAACGATACGAGCGACCTCGTCCGGACTCATTTGCTCTTCGAACAGGAAGCAGCCGGCTCGCACTTTTTTGATGCTGCCGTTTACTTTTTTCTTCATCATTGCAACAAAAGACTCCGTATCCTCCAGCACCTTCTGCTCATGCAAAAGCTTGGCAGCTGCTGATAGTGTGAAACCCGGCTCGATACGCAGAATAAGCTGCTCCCGAGACACAGCAGGAGCAGCCGTCACAGAAGGCTGTCCCTGCGCGTCCTGCTCCGTATCGATTTCAGCGGTTTCTGCATTGTTTTCAATGTTTTCTGTATTGTTTTCAACTTCCTTGCTCGGCTCAGCAGTCCCATTGTCCGTGTCAGCCTGAACCTGCGGGCCAGCCATTCCAACACTTCCTCCATCGGCTTGTCCATCACCAAGCAGCTGAGAATTACCGTTTATTTCTTGTGACTTCTCATTCAGCTTTTCCTTGCTGTCATTGCCGAGCGAAATCAATTGAAGCAATAGCGCACCAACAATGATGCCGATTCCAAGCCCTATCAGGAACGAACGTTTATCCACGAGCACTCGCCTCCTGCTTGGCAAGCTGTATAATTAACTGAACCTCGCCCTTGTTAAGCTGAAGCTTCTTCGCTATCGCTTCTATTGATTTTCCGCTATTATGCAGCTGAAATAATTGCTCATAGCGCTGCTCCAAAGATGTCGGAGCAGGCTTCTCCTCAATAGACTCCTGTTGTGCTGGCAAGTTCTGTGCAGCAGCAGCTGGTTGAGCTTGCAGATGCTGCTCCGCCCGGCTTTTCTTTTGCTGCTCCAGCTCGTTCATCAGCGCAGCCAGTTGCGTCTCCAGCTGAGAAACCTTGCTCTCATGCGCAGAAGCTGTTTGTTTAGAGCTTTGTTGAGTTTCCTTTACTAGCTGAACAAGCGCTTCATGCTCTTGCTCAGCCGTAAACATATACTGCTCAAGCAGCTGCTCCATATCTTTAGTTTTTGCAGCATCAGCTGCAGCTTTTGATTTCGCACGCGGCATAGCATAAGCAATAACTGCGATAGCAGCACCTAGAAGTACAATATAATGCCATGGCTCCGACACAGGTTTAACCGCCTTTCCTACCTTAGCTTGCTGCCCTCGAGCTGCGATTATTATAATGAAATATCCAAATGATGTCCCTTGTAGGGATGGGCAGGGGCTTCGTTAGGGTCAGCATCATTTGCATCGCGCCTTTTGCTGCGCGGCCCTTTTTGCCCTTCCTGCTGCGCTTTCCCCTGATCACTCGTTTGGACTTGCGCTTTTGCCGACTTTTCAAGCTGGCTGCTTTGCGTCCTCTTTTCCTCTGTTTCTCTTTCTGTTTGATTCGCAAGTAAGTTTTGATCAACTATCGGCTTTTGGGCAGCTTGACTTTGTAAAATGCTTACATCCTGTGTTCTTGGAATGGACATTTGCAGATCAAGCGATTTGAATGCCAATACTATCTCCTCCTTGCACTGCCATTATAATGGAAACATCGCGACGTCGCCTTCATAATATTTGAAATAAACATGCTCAGAGCTGTCTTTTATAAATTTAGTATACCGGCCGATTACGATTTTCGTTCCACCGAAAATTATGCCGCTTACATTAATTCGCGAAAGCTCCGTATTTTCAAGCGATTTTTCAATTTCCAGCATACGTTCTTTCTGCTGATCGATATCGAGTGAGGTTTGTCTTCGGGTAGCGGTGAGCTTTACTCTCATCGCCAGGCGGTCCGGCGTCAATTGGCCGGCTGCTGCCATTTGATCCAGTATAACGAGCGCTTTTTCTGTTTTGTCCAAATTTTCCATAGCAGCCCGGATAGATTTTCTCAAACCCTGGAATTCCTCGCGCAGCTGAGGTTGCACGCCTACCTCGATCGTAGTTGCAGTAGACATTGCATTGCCGATAATTCTTGCAGTTACCGTCTCGCCAGCTTGAATGAGGCCGCCTACAATCAAGCCTTTTGTGCCTGAGCATACAATATGCTGGCCTGCCTTCACATTAGAATGCATAATGCTTTGAGTGACGGTAACATCGGCTCCAGCTACAACATTAGCATCTTGAATAAAAGAGCTTTTCACATGCTGTCCGGCATGAATAAAGCCTTTCCCGCTGGCCATAATGCCGCCGGTAATTTCAATCGAGCCCCCTGTTTCGATTTCTGCGCCCTCAACGCCGCCAATAACGCGAATATCTCCGGAAGCCTTAATCTTAAAACCATTAAGCACATTTCCCCGTACAATAACCGTCCCGACAAAATCAATATTGCCGACCCGATAATCTACGTCTCCATTTACTTCATAGATCGGAAAAACATTAATTTTTTCTTTATCCGTTATCGAAATCATACCATCAATTGCAGCGTAAAGCATCGGTTTTTCTCCCGCTACAACGACATTCTTTCCCAGCTTAAAATGTGCTTTCTTGCCAAATACCGCTTCAAGCTCATTTCCATCGACTGTCCTGCCTGGCTCCCCCTGCATGGGTTCAACAAGCTCGGCGATCGGCTGGCCTTTCTTTACATTTTTAAGCTTGGTAATCTCTTTAAAATCAATGGTTCCATCCTGGCCTTCGGCAGGGCGTTTTTCTTGTCCGCTTTCCAGATCATAAAAAAATCGGATATAGCCATCTTTACCGGGCCTCGCTATTTTGCCGGCAGCCACTAAAGTTTGATCCTTGAAATAAGCGATCGGGTTGGCGCATATTTGCTTCAGCACATCTGGCAGCAAGCCATACGCAATTCCTTTTGCTTCTAAAAACGATTGAAGTTGTTCAGGCGTAACAACAAAATCATCAGACAAACGATTAAAGGTTACGAAAGCAGATAATTTATCAGAAGATACATGGATGCGCAAGTATGAATCCAGCTTTTCCACGTCCACTTGATTTCCTCCTTACTTCTCACGTTTTTACTTTTAGTCTATAGATTAATGCTGCATTAGCTGGTCCTTATGCTTGGCTAATACACCCCTAAGCCTTAAGATCGCTTTGGAATGCAGCTGCGATATTCTCGATGGCGACAAAGACATTACTTCAGCAATTTCACTTAATGACAATTCCTCGTAATAAAACAACGACACAACAATTCTCTCTTTCTCGGTCAATCGTTCAATTCCTTTAACCAATGATTCCTTTAAATAAAACTCATGCACCTTATAATCCGGATTTTTAGCTTTATCATCCACCAAAAGCGACATTCTGGTCTCGGAATCCTCTTCGCGAATAGGATCCTCTAAAGAACATACGGTAGCTACAGATATATCCTGCAGCATATTAACAAATTCCTTCTCTGAAACCTGCAAGTAGGCGCTAATTTCCGCATCTGTCACAGAACGCATATATTGCTGCTCTAAAAGCTGATAGGCATCCTCAATTCGTTTAGCTTTTTCTCTAACCGAGCGAGGAACCCAATCCCCCTGCCGCAGGCCGTCAATAATTGCGCCTCGAATACGCCAGGATGCGTAAGTTTCAAATTGCAGCCCGCGCAAATAATCAAATTTCTCTATAGCATCAATCAGCCCCATTACTCCGTTGCTTGCAAGATCATCGCGGATAATATTTTTGGGCAAACCGATAGCCATGCGATTCGTTACATAATCGACAAGCGGCAAATACGTTTCAATCAACTGTTTCTTCGCTTCTAGATCACCTTGCTCACGCCATTCTTTCCACAGCTGAAGGTTTATCAAATGAGGTGTCTTTAGCTCAGTCATCAGCTCACTCCCCTGTCAGGTGACGAATTGCTTTCGCCAATTCCTCAGGCTCTGTATTTTTGGATGAAACAAATTGTGGTGGATTAAGAGGCTTGAACTCAGCCTGCTTCTGCTGCTCCTGTTCCTTTTTAATAGACTTTTCATCCTCTGTCTGCTGAACGTCAGTGTCTGTTAATTGGGACTTAAGCAAATCATTTAAGTCATCCGTTTGAGGCGGCGTCACAAGGTCTAGCTGAGCCCCTTTATCCTCCTCCTTCGCATGCAGCGAGGGAGTCAAAGAAGGCGGCTTAACAATCTGAGCGAAAATCAACCGCACCGCATATGCCACCACAAAAAATGAAATAAAAGCGTATACGCTGCGGAGCAGTACGACGTCTATCAAATTACTGCTTAAAGAAAATATAATCGTCAAAACTGCACCTACTAAGCCAAACGCAACGTTCCACCGCCAACTTCCTATCATTTCAAATCTCCTTTATACCATGCTGAACGCTTCTAATAGAAAGAATTCCGCTGCTGCTGTCAAATTCGATCGTTCGTCCATAGCTTCCACCCGTATCCTGTCCTAAAACAGGTATGCCCAGCTCCTGAAGCAAATGCATACATGACTCTACGTTGCGCGGACCAATGCGAAGGGAATCCGTTTGGCCTGCGAATGTAAACATTTGGGCGCCGCCTGCCATTTTAGCTTGAAGCCTGTCTCTCTTAGCGCCGCTCTCTATCATTTTTTGAAGCAAATCAGGTATAGCTGTATCCGCATATTTTGCAACATTAAATTGCAAATCGCGAGCAATATTCGATGAAGGCAGCATAACATGAGCCATTCCGGCAATTTTGCGCAGCGGATCAAACAAGGTTAATCCGACACATGAACCTAGTCCAGTTGTTTTAAGCACATCGCCGTTCAACGCAATATTCAGATCAGCCATACCGACCTTCACCAGATTGTGCTGTATCATTCCAAACCGACTCCTAATGCTCCAAAAATTTTGTCAAAAGAATGTGGATCCGGAATGAGGAAAAACTGGCCTTCCAACGATTGATAGCCTTCTAAAAAAGAAGTTTCTATTAGAAGCGCTGAATCTCCCATTTCACCATATTGCATTAAGCCATAGCTTAATATAGCGCCTGCCATATCATGTGCAATAAGCGGCACAGAAGGCTGCAAAGCAAGCTGAGTAAAATCAGCAAGGGAAGATAAGTAAGATCCAGCTAAAATATTGCCAATCTCGCATAGGGTTGATAGCTCCATCTCCGAATACGATCCTTCTGTTCTCGCCTCTTGCACTAATAGATGCATAAGCAGCCGATCGGCTGCATGATCATCCATTATAAAAAACATATTCCCCGGCGCTTCCCCCTCTACTCGAAGGAACACCGCGATCACTATTTTTTCAGAGCCTCCTACACGCTCGGCAACTTCTTCAAACGGAAGCAGGCTAACCTTGGGAACTGCCATATCTACCGGCTTGTTCAATAAAGTTGATAGTGCAGTAACCGCATTGCCAGCCCCGATATTGCCAACCTCTCGCAATACATCGAGTTCAAATGCTTCAAAGCGATTGTAGACACCCAATTTGCTACACCTCTAACCCTTCGAGCTGAATGATTTCTTGCTTATTCAACACTTCATTCAAATTAAGCATAATGAGCAGCCTGCCTTCTCCGAGCTTGGCAATGCCATGCAAATATTTCGCTCGTATCCCACCAACAATTTCAGGTGGAGAATCAATTTCATCCGTATCAATATCGATGACATCATTTGCCGAATCAACGATAAAGCCAACCTCGATATCATTTACAGCCACTACGATAATACGGGAGTTTTCATTCAACTCTGTTTCTTCAAGATTAAATCTGCCGCGCAAATCGATAACTGGCACTACAGCGCCTCTTAAGTTAATGACCCCTTTAATAAAAGCTGGAGTTTTTGGCACGCGAGTAATTGGAGACAGCCGTTCGATCGTTTGTACCTTATCAACTTCGATACCGTATTCTTCATGATTCAGAGCAAACACAATTACTTTCAATTCTTCTCCCATCTGTATCCCTCCTTATTTAATTAAAGCATTTGGATCAATAATTAACGCCACGTAGCCATCGCCTAGAATAGTTGCGCCGCTTACGGCATGAATATTAGTCAAGTATTTGCCCAGAGACTTCAGGACAATTTCGCTTTGGCCAATAAATTCGTCAATAATAATAGCTGCATGCTTGTCGCCTTTGCGTACGACGATAATTTCGCTTTCCTCTTCTGTTGAATCGTCAAAATCAGGACATTCCAGCACCTTGCTTAACGAAACGATCGGAATTACAGTATTGCGGAATTGGATCATAGGCTGTCCATGTACAAGCGTAATCTGTTCACGCTTAATGATGGCCGTTTCTACAATTGATGACAGCGGCATTGCATATTTTTCAGACCCCATCTGAATAAGCATCGCCGAAATAATAGATAACGTCAAAGGAAGCTGGACGGAAAACTTAGTGCCCTTGCCTTGCTCGGAGCTGATCGAAACGTTGCCGCCTAAGGAAGTAATTTTACTTCTGACGACATCAAGCCCTACGCCGCGTCCTGATATATCTGATATTTTATCAGCTGTACTGAAACCAGCTGCAAAAATAAGCATATTAATTTGGTCGACTGAAAGCTTCTTCGCTTCCTCTTCTGTCAATACCTTATTTTTAATCGCAATCTGACGCACTTTATCCGTATTGATTCCGCGGCCATCTTCCTCAACCTCAATAAATACATGATTGCCGCTATGAAAAGCTCGCAATTGAATCGTTCCGGTCTCAGGCTTCCCGGCTGCAATTCTTTCCTCCACCGTTTCAATGCCATGGTCGATCGAGTTGCGCAGCAAATGGACTAGCGGATCACCGATCTCATCAATAACCGTTCTGTCTAGCTCTGTATCTGCACCGGTTATGACGAGCTCGATTTTTTTGTCCATAGATTTTGCCAGATCGCGAATCATGCGCGGAAAGCGGCTGAATACAGTATCTACCGGCACCATACGCAGCTTTAATACGATATTTTGCAGATCGGAGCTGACTCTGGCCATATGCTCGACTGTCTCGGTCAAGTCGTTTCTATTAATTTCGCTGGATAGCTGCTCGAGTCTGACCCTGTCTATCAACAGCTCGCTAAATAAGTTCATTAATGTATCCAAGCGGTCTATATCAACACGTATCGTACGGGATACCGCGCCATTTGACGGCGGCGCCTGCTTTTTGGCAGCAGGTGCAGCCTCGCTGCCTGGCGCCGAGCTTTTCGGTGATGGAGCTGCCGGCGCAGCTGCCGGACTTTCTACTGCCGCTGCAACTGAAGCGCTGCTTGGACCTTGTACAAGGCTAGAAAGCGTTTCTTTATCCATAAGTGCGACATCAACCGATTCAATTTCAGAAATAGCTAGCAGCTGTTCCTTTAATTCTGTCTCAGACAGGCTTGAAATTGTAAAAATAGTAAAGGAGCGGTCAAATTTCTCTTGCTCCAGATCCTGCACAGAAGGATTGGATTGGATAACCTCGCCGTTGCGTTCTATTAAATCAAATACCATATATGCTCTGGCTGCTTTAAGCAAGCAGCTTTCCAGCACAGATACTTGGACAAAATAAACCTTATGCCCGCTTTCTATCGATTGCTCCAGAACGGATGCTTGAAATTGATCAAGCAGGCCGCCTGCTGAAGAATTAGCAGCTGGAGCAGACTCGGCGCTGCTTGCAGCTGCGGGCTGCGCGGCTCCGCCAGCTTTATAATCGCTCTTTGTAATGGCCTGCAATGAAGCTACAATTGCAGAAACGTCAGCCTGGCCCGTTCCTCCGCCAATAATATCCTGAACCATCGCTTCCAAAGCGTCTAGACCTTTAAACAAGGTATCAAATATAAAGCTATCCATTTGCAGCTTGCTGTTGCGAACAAGGTCCAGCACATTTTCCATTTCATGCGTCAGCGATGCCAAATCTTCAAAGCCCATAGTAGCGGACATGCCCTTTAGCGTATGCGCTGATCTGAAAATGGATTGTACAATAGTAAGATCCTCAGGATTGCTTTCAAGCTGCAGTAAATTTTCATTCAATGCTTGCAGGTGATCATTTGATTCGTCAATAAACATGGATAAATATGCATTCATATCCATCATCTCGCACCCCCTGTTAATCGGTCTGAATTACGCTTCCTTTATTTAGTTAAAATCGCTTGTTCAAGATAGGCGGATATTTGGCTTAATGGCAACACCTTATTAGCTGCGCCGCTTTCAATTGCCGAACGCGGCATACCATATACGATACAGCTTTCCTCCGCCTCTGCCACTGCTGATGCCGCTCCGCTGGCTACAAGCTGCTTCAGCCCTAAAGTGCCATCGCTGCCCATCCCTGTCATAATGACGGCATGACGCTGCAGCTCGGTAAAAGAAACGAGAGATTCAAACAGCACATCCACCGATGGCCGGTGACCATTGCGCTGCGGTTCACTAGAAAGCTTGATGCAGTATCCGTCTTTATCCTTCTCAAGTCCCATATGCGAGCCGCCTGGCGCTATATACACCTTGCCTGCATAGACGCGCTCCCCTTGCTCCGCCTCTACTACCTGCAAGGAACTGAAATTGTTAAGCCGCTGCGCCAGCGATTTGGTGAATTTAGGCGGCATATGCTGTACGACAAGTACCGGCGCTGCAAAGTCAGACGGCAAGGAGCTGATGACTTCGTGCAAAGCACGCGGCCCGCCGGTAGAGGTGCCGATTGCAACCAAATGAGTAAAATCATTTTTGTCGGCACTTTTTTGAGTTGCTTTCTGCAGCTTCTGATTTTGCAGTACAGGTTTTATGATAGAAGCAGGCTGCTTGATCGGTTCTGCACTTGGCAATTTTTTCTTTATTAACGGATTATTCGCATGCTTTTTTATAGAAGTTTCTGCAGCCTGCTTTTGCTCGTTGTCTCGCA
Organism: Paenibacillus sp. IITD108; assembly: GCF_036541265.1. NCBI lineage: Bacteria > Bacillati > Bacillota > Bacilli > Caryophanales > Paenibacillaceae > Paenibacillus > Paenibacillus sp. IITD108. Next base: position 187,931 of record NZ_JAZHCT010000005.1, read on the forward strand.
TGAAAGGCTTTGCCTCTTTGCCGGACTCCTCGGGCTTGCGATAATCTAACGTGCGCTTATGTCCCAAAACGGCTTTTGGCTTTTCAGCAGTCTGCAGCCCTGCCGGCATGGAGCGTTTAGATACTACTGCAATTCTTAGCTTTTCTAGCAGCAGCTCGCCTACTTCGCTTACATGCTGCGAAATTGCGCCGAGCGAAGGCTTTCTTATAAAATCAAAAGCACCATATTGCAAGGCTTTAATCGTTTCTCGCGTATTGTCTTCGCTAATGCCAGAAAGCATAATAACCGGTACCGGACTCTGCTTCATAATCGCCTGCAGCGCCTCGATGCCGTTCATAACCGGCATTTCCAAATCAAGGGTTACAGCGTCAGGCTTTAATTGTTGAATCATTTGTAAAGCTTCAGCCCCATTGACCGCTGTACCAGCAATTACAAATTGTCTATCCTGCGCGATTAAATCTGAAATAATTTTACGCATAAATGCAGAGTCATCAACAACGAGTATTCGATAAGGAGCCATTCCATTACCCCCGTTCCAAAGGATTATCACGCTAGTCTGAACATTTTACTTAAAAACCCTTTGATACCACTACTCTGTTGCACAGGCGCTTGAATTGCTAGAAACGACCTAGCAATTTCCATCACAGCTTTTGAGGCAGCTGTAGAAGGATAGCATATTGAAAAAGGAATTTGTTTCTTAACTGCGCTTGACACGTTGCCATCATCAAACATAATGCCGAGCGAAGGCAATTCCGTATCTAAAAATCGCTTCGCTACCAAGCTGATCTTGTCCAATGTCTGCTGTCCTTCCTTGCGGTTGGTTGCCCGATTGACAACGAGCTTGAAGGACACATCGATATGCATCGCTCTTACCATTTTGATTAAAGCATAAGCGTCCGTTATTGAAGTAGGCTCAGGCGTTGTGACGACGATTGTTTCATCCGCGGCAGTAATAAACTTTACTGTCTCCTTTGACAGCCCGGCGCCTGTATCAAACAATATGACATCATACCTGCCGTGCAGCTTTTCAATTTCGCCTGCAAACCTTTCCAGCTGCTCTGCCGTCAGCTCCAGCAAATCCTTAAAGCCCGATCCGCCAGCAATATAATGCAGCCCCTCTGGGCCGACAGCTATAATGTCCCAAATTGTTTTTTCCTGAGTGAGCAAATGATACAGATTGTAGGGGGTCGTTTGTCCCATAAGCACATCAATGTTCGCCATGCCGATATCGGCATCAAATACGAGAACCTTTTGACCTAGACGCTGCAAGGAAAGAGCAAAATTCAAGCTGAAATTGGATTTGCCAACACCACCTTTGCCACTAGTGACCGTAACGACACGCGTGTTTTTAAGCTGGCTTTGCGAATTATTTTGTTTGACGAGCTGTCTCAATGCTTCTGCCTGATCATTCATCGCTTACTTCTCCTAGCAGTAACTGTATATAACTTGAACGATCAAATCGCTCGATATCATCCGGAACGGTTTGACCTCCAGCTACAAAGGTTGGAATAAGACTGTATTTTAAAATAAGATTCAAAATTGCCCCATACACGGTCGTTTCGTCAAGCTTTGTAAATAGTACCTTCGTAATGCCATACTTGGTGAAACGCTCCGTAATAATTTCCATATCCTTCGTTTTCCCTGTCAGACTAAGCACCAATATCGTCTCGCTCGGCCTGGATGAATGAAATAAGCTGTTCACTTCGGATACATGAAGCTCGCTTCGGTAATTTCTGCCTGCCGTATCCATCAAAATAATATCGCACTGGCTTAAATTATCGTATGCTTTATGAAGATCGCCTTGCGAAAATACAATTTCAAGCGGAATATCCAAAATTGTCGCATACGTGCGCAGCTGATCGACAGCTGCTATTCGGTAAGTATCGGAAGTAATGAAGCCTACTCGTTTATTATTTTTAATTTTGTATTCTGCCGCAAGCTTGGCAATTGTCGTTGTTTTGCCGACTCCCGTTGGACCGACGAAATGGACAACCGATGCTTCCGGATGAATTTGATTAGGACTGAAGCTTGCAAGCCACTCTTCTAATCGATCTGCTGCTGCCCGCCACAGCTCATCTGGCGAAAGCTTGTTCAATTCAGTATCATACTGTTCAAGCAATTCATTAGTGAGCCTTTCAATCCATTCCAGCTCAACTTCCTGATCCAGCAATCTCCGCCTAAGCGCAAGCACTGCATCGGAAAACGCGCTATGACCTGCTTGCTGCTTCGATAGTTTCATCATCTGCTGCCGCATTTCCTGTAGTTCTTCTAGAATTTGCTTATCAGAAATGCCGCGGTCAGCAGCAGGCATATGCGCCGGATTGACCGGATTATCCTTTACTGCTGGTGCCGGCTCCGGCGGGGGTGCCGCCGTCCGGGAAGAGCTTTTCAATATTTGCTCTAGAATTTGATTTACATCGGCTGCACTTGGCTTGCTGACGGTCTCACTGGCGGCAGGACTTTCCTCTACCGCCGCAGTCACTTCAATCTTTTTTTTGCGAAACAAGCCCATAAAGCCGCCAACTGCAACAGGTCTCGATTCCAAGATTACAGCATCCTTGCCCAGCTCTGAACGAATGAGCGCAACCGCTTCAGGTAGCTGATCAACTACATAACGCTTTACTCTCATAGATTCACCACCCCAACACTTTGCACCTCAACGCTAGGCTCAAGCTCGCTGTAAGACAATACAGGAATTTCCTGCATCGTTCGTTCCAACAGTTGGCGCAAATACATTCGAATCGTCGGCGATGCCAATATAACTGGCTGATGGCCCGATTGTATTTGACGATTCACTTGTTCATTCATCAGCTGATACATGCTTTGTGTCGTTACCGGATCCATCGCAATATACGAGCCATGGTCTGTTTGCTGTACGGATTCCGCAATTTTTTTCTCAAGCTGCGGTCCTACTGTAATTACGCGAAGCGTTTCTCCAGATGGAGCAAACTGCTGAGTAATTTGACGCGATAGCGATTGTCTGACATATTCAGTAAGCACATCGGGATCTTTTGTATATTGGCCATGATCTGCCAGCGTTTCAAATATAGTAACCAAATCGCGAATCGACACCTTTTCACGCAGCAGCTTGGCAAGCACCTTTTGAATATCTCCGATGGTAAGAATATTAGGGATAAGCTCGTCTACTAGTGCAGGATAAGTTTCCCTGACATTTTCAACCAGCATTTTCGTTTCTTGTCTGCCAATCAGCTCATGAGCATGTCTTTTAATAATTTCAGTCAAATGAGTTGCTACTACTGAAGGCGGATCGACAACGGTATAGCCCGACAGCTCGGCGCGTTCCTTCATGCCTTCGTCAATCCATATGGCCGGCAAGCCGAAGGCCGGTTCAGTCGTTTCTATACCGATAACCGAATCGTCCTCGAATCCTGGACTCATCGCCAAATAGTGATTTAACAGCAAGTCGCCTCGAGCTACCATATTGCTTTTAATTTTGATGACATACTCGTTCGGCTTAAGCTGAATATTATCGCGAATGCGGATGACTGGTACAACAAGACCTAAATCAAGCGCGCATTGTCTGCGAATCATAATGATGCGGTCCAGCAAATCTCCGCCTTGCTGCGTATCTGCAAGCGGGATAAGTCCATAGCCGAATTCAAATTCAATCGGATCAACCTGCAGCAGGCTAATAACACTTTCCGGACTTCGCACCTCTTCAATTTGCTGCTCTTCAACAAGCAGCTCTTCCTGTGCTTGCTTTTTATGTAAGGATTTTTGCATAATATACGCGCCAACAGCGATAACAATCGCAAACGGCCATGTTTTTAAAATGCCGATTGGCGTAAGTCCCAGCATCGCTACAGTACCTGCTGCTATATACAGCATTTTTGGATACTTAAATAGCTGAGAGGTGACATCTTCTGCCAAATTGCCCTCTGATGCCGCTCTCGTCACGATCAAGCCTGCAGCAGTGGAAATCAGCAGCGCCGGAATTTGTGTAACGAGCCCGTCACCAATCGTTAAAATGGAAAACTTGGCGAGAGACTCTGTAAAGCTAAGATTATGTATAGACATACCAATGATAAAGCCACCGATTAAGTTAATGATAACGATAATAATAGAAGCAATTGCGTCACCTTTGACAAATTTACTCGCACCATCCATTGCCCCGTAAAAATCTGACTCCCGTTCAATTTTGGAGCGGCGCTCTCTTGCTTGCTGCTCATTAATCAGCCCAGAGTTCAGATCCGCATCGATACTCATCTGCTTGCCCGGCATCGCATCGAGCGTAAAGCGGGCAGCAACCTCTGCAACACGCTCTGAACCTTTCGTAATAACGATAAATTGCACGACGACCAAAATGAGAAATACGATAAAGCCGACAACGACTTCGCCGCCGCCTACCCAGCCCCCAAATGTCTGAATGACATCGCCAGCTTCTGCGCGAGATAAAATACTCCGTGTAGTAGATACGCTCAAAGCAAGGCGGAACAGCGTCGTAATAAGCAATATAGCTGGAAAAATCGAAAAATCCAGCGCTTCTCTTGTATTCATCGCAACTAGCAAAATCATGAGCGCTATCGAAATGTTAAGAATCAGAAGTATATCGATAAGCAATAATGGGATTGGGATGATCATCATGAGTACGATACCAATTATTCCAAGTATGATGACCAGATCTCTTGCTTTCATGACGTTCCCTCCTCCCACCTGTTATGTCGTTCGTCTCCGACCTTTAATTTTATATACATATGCCAGTATTTCAGCCACAGCTTGGAACAGGTCACCGGGTATCACATCGCCAATCTCTGCCTGTTCGTAAAGCGCTCTGGCAAGCGGCTTGTTTTCCATCGTTATGACACCATGTTCCTTCGCAACCTCTTTTATACGAAGAGCAAGGTGATCCATCCCTTTTGCTACAACGGTTGGCGCCTCCATTTGGGAAGCGTCATATTTCAGAGCTATTGCAAAGTGAGTCGGATTCGTAATAACAACATCTGCTGTCGGTACATCCTGCATCATGCGCTGTAAAGCCATTCGGCGCTGCTTTTCCCGAATTCTTCCTTTAATGAGCGGATCACCTTCGGATTTTTTGAACTCATCTTTAATATCCTGCTTTGACATTTTAATACTTTTTTCATGCTCATATCGTTGATACATGTAGTCGGCAATGGCCAGAACTGCAAGTACAGCGCCTATCTGAATGCCTAAATTAATCGTGATTCCTGCGGCGTATGAAAAAATATGCTCAATAGGCTGAGTCGAAAGGACTATCATATGATCCCATTCGCTTGTTATAGTAGAATAAACAATGACTCCGATAATAAGCACCTTTAGTACGCTTTTTAAAAACTCTACTAAGCTTCTTACAGAAAAGATTCGCTTGAATCCTTCTATCGGGTTCAGCTTTTTCAGCTGCGGTTTTAATGGCTCACCTGTAAACAGAAAACCAAATTGTACGATATTCCCTACAGCGCCAAAAACGACGGCGATAGCAAAAATAGGAAGCATCAAAATGACGATCTTGGAAACAACGGTTATAAAAAAATCCAGCACATTGCTCGTTGTTACTTCAAGCAGAAGCCAATCCTGAAAGAAGCTGCCGAATAAATGCAATATATTCTGCTTATAGTAGTTGCCCAGCATGAGAAAAGAGGCAAACACAAATAGTAAAATAAATGCTCCTGGCAAATCTGAAGACTTGGCTACTTGCCCCTTTTTCCTCGATTCACTACGCTTCTTCGGCGTTGCCTTTTCCGTCTTTTCTTGGCTGAAAAGCTGTAAATCCATCCGCAAACGAAATGTTTTCATGCTCCCGCCTCCTATTGCCCATCCGCCGCGGGAGCTTGCTGTAAAATACCAAACAACTGCTCAAGCGAAGAAAATAAAATAGAAAACAGATTTTCAAACAAGACCGCCAGGCTTGGTATCAATACAACTAAAAGAAATAAGCCGACGATAATTTTCAAGGGGATCCCAACGACAAATACGTTAAATTGGGGGGCTGTCTTTGTTAAAAAACCAAGCCCTACATCCGTCAAAAAAAGGGCTACCATCATTGGAGCAGCAACTTGAATGGCAAGCAAGAAGGTCATGCTAAGCGCCTTCGTGAGAAAAACACTCACATTTCCGCTCATCACCCTTGCAAACAGCTCATTATCAAGCGGCATCCATGCATAACTGTTCATAAGCCCCGCCAGCAAGTAATGATGGCCATTAAGCATCAGAAACAATACCATTAATACCATATATTTGAAGTTGCCTAGAAGCGGAGCCGATGTCCCTGTATTGGGATCAATCACGTTAGCCATTGCAAATCCGATTTGCATATCCATGAGGGCGCCTGCTGTCTGAACAACTGAGAAAAATAAATATACGACGAAGCCCAGCAAAACTCCCAGCAAAATTTCTCGCAGTACAAGCAGTATATATTCAGGCCCTAGCACTATGTTTTGCTGCAAGCCATAGGACAGAAATACTAGCAGCGAAATCATAAAGCCTAATCCGATTTTGAAGGTTGCCGGTACGCTGCGCGAAGAAAATATCGGCGTCACGACGAAAAATGCTGTAATTCGACAAAAGATTAACAAAAAAATAGGAAAACCGTGTACGATTGCATTCATCAACTTTACTCACAACCTAACCGATGTAATGATGTAAATTATTCAGCAGCTGATAGGCAAAGTCGACAACCGTGTTTAATATCCATGGTCCAAAAATAATGATTGATACAAATACCGCCACAATTTTTGGAACGAAAGCGAGCGTCTGCTCTTGAATCTGCGTAGTTGCTTGAAATACACTGACGAGCAAGCCAACAACCAGCGCAAGTACAAGCATCGGTGCACTAGCTTTTAGTACGGTATATACTGCCGAGCCTGCTAGTCCGATAACAAAATCAGCACTCATCTTTGTTCCCTCCTTACCCTATCAAGTGTTAAAGCTGAGAAGCAATGATTTGACAATTAAATACCAGCCGTCCACTAACACGAACAACAATATTTTGAAAGGAAGTGAAATCATTATTGGCGGAAGCATCATCATCCCCATCGCCATTAATGTACTGGCTACAATCATGTCAATAACGAGAAACGGTATAAAAATCATAAAGCCCATTTGGAAGGCTGTTTTCAGTTCACTGACAGCATAAGCCGGAATAAGCACGGTGATCGGAATATCCTCATAGCTTGTCGGCTTTTCCGTTTGGGTGTAATTCATAAATAAAAGCAGGTCCTTCTCTCTTGTATGGGAGAACATGAATTTTTTCATCGGAACTGCAGCTTTTTCAAATGCTTCAGTCTGTGATATTTCTCCCTTTAAGTATGGCTGAAGCGCCACATCGTTTACTTGGCCAAAAGTCGGAGCCATTATAAAAAAAGTAAGGAACATGGCAAGTCCAATTAATACTTGGTTTGGAGGCATTTGCTGTGTGCCCAGCGATGTTCGGACAAACCCCAATACGATTACAATTCGTGTGAAGCTGGTCATCAGCACTAGAATAGCTGGCGCAACGCTCAACACCGTAATTATTAAGAGCAAGGACAAAGCGCTAGTGCCTGCTGGCTCTTCTCCGCCGCCAATATTTATTGAAATATCAGGCAAAGGTTCCGCTGAAGCAATCTGAGCGGCAAACATAGACAACAGCAAGATTGCTACGAAGGAAACTAACCTTTTACTTTTCATCATCCATCAACCGTTCGTTTGATTTTGCATCCTTTATTAATTGCTTAAGCTGTTCATTGCGCATAGTTCGCTGGTTCAGCTGATTTTGCAGCAAATCTTCAAAGCTGGAATCTGAATTGGCTGTACTGCTGTCAGCTTCCTGCTGCTTGGCTGCTTTGGAAGTCTGCCATTTTTTTATAAAGGCTAGTCCGAATTGACCGGAGCTCCAGCCTTGATCTGCATCTCGCTCAAAAGCAGCCAGCACTTCCTGGGCCTCCAGCGGATCATCGATCTTATCGAGCAGCGTAATGTTTTGACCTACACCAACGATATATATACGACCAGCTACTTCGATAACCTGCAGCGAGCTATGCTGTCCAAGAGACGTTCCGCCTAATGAACGAAGTGCGCGATTAACCCCCCATAATTTATTGCGATTAGACATCCATTTCAGTAATAAAACGATAAGTACGATTACAATCCCAAGTGCTACCATGATCCAAACGATGCTTCCCAGCAATTCGCCCGGAGACGTTTGTTTAAAGGTCGGCTCCTCAGGAAGGCCGCTTGTTTCACTGCTAGCGGCCAACCACAGTCCAACACTACCTAGTTTTGCGACCATAAAGCTTACCCAAGAGTTTTCTTGATCGCTTCAATAACACGATCTGCTTGGAATGGCTTCACGATGAAGTCCTTAGCGCCAGCTTGGATCGCATCGATTACCATTGCCTGCTGTCCCATTGCAGAGCACATAATGACCTTGGCATTAGGATCCATCTTTTTAATTTCTTTGAGCGCGGAAATACCGTCCATCTCTGGCATAGTAATATCCATCGTTACAAGGTCTGGCTTTACTTCTTTAAATTTTTCAATAGCTTGAGCACCATCCTGTGCCTCGCCTACTACTTCATATCCGTTTTTCGATAAAATATCGCGGATCATCATTCGCATGAACGCTGCGTCATCAACAATTAAAATACGATTTGCCATTTTTCATATCCTCCTAGGTGGTTCAAGTTATTATTGTAATTTCTGAATACGATCCCATTGGCTTACGATATCGGTTACACGAACACCAAAATTCTCGTCAATGACTACGACTTCGCCTTTTGCAATGAGCTTGTTATTTACTAGAATATCTACCGGTTCACCGGCCAGCTTATCAAGTTCAATAATCGAGCCTTGCGACAATTCTAAAATATCTTTAATCTGCTTCTGGGTCCTTCCTAATTCTACAGTGACCTTGAGCGGAATGTCGAGTAATAAATTTAGATTTGTTTGATCGGTTTGAGCGTAGCCATTCTGATTGAAATTGGCAAATTGCACGGGCTGTACATTCACATTTCTATTAATGTTTGACTGCGCATATGGATCATGATAGACCGGCTGCTGTTCGTACATTGGCGCTGCTGCAGCATGCTGAGGCGCATTCATGGCTGGCTGAGCTGCAGGCATCTCCGCTGCTGGCGCCGGCGCTGGAGCAGGAGCAACAGACGGGCTTTGCTGCTCGGCAGCTGCCGCAGTCTGACTCGCTGCATGAGCATGCTCCTCCTCCACATCTCCCATTAGCGTAGACACCATCTGCTTCGCAAACGACACTGGAAGCAGCTGCATAATTGTAGAATCTATCAAGTCCCCAATCGTAAGATGGAAAGAGATTTTAATAAATACATCTACTGGCGGCAAATGGTTCATGCCATCTCCATTGTTAACATCTAAAATATCAATGCCGGGAGGCGAGATATTAACCATACGATTGAAAATCGTCGACATCGATGTCGCCGAAGAACCCATCATTTGATTCATTGCTTCTTGTACAGCGCTTATATGTATTTCATTTAATTCTTCTGCTGTTACTTCGCCTTCTCCGCCCAGCATAAGATCGGCGATAACCTGAGCATCCTTTGTTCTGATTACGAGTGAATTAATCCCTTCAAAGCCATCGACATACTGTACGCTGACTGCCACGTGAGGCTTAGGAAATATATCTCCCAGCTCAGAGCGCTTTACTAGCGTAACATGCGGAGTTGTAATATCTACTTTTTTGCCTAATAGAGTCGACAAAGCAGTAGCAGCACTGCCAAATGTAATATTTCCAATTTCACCGAGCGCATCCTGTTCTATTGAAGACAAGAAATCGGATAATTGAACCTCATTAGCGGGTGCTGGCACATCATCTGGCTCATTAGAGGATTGACGAAGCAAGGCGTCAATTTCTTCCTGTGATAAATAGTCTTTACTCATCATACTCTTCTTCCGCTCCTTCACTTACAATCTCGTCAACCTGTATGGCCAGCCTATCTTTTGTCGAACCCGGGCTGCCAATAAATTTAAGCTTTTCACCAACTTTTATTTTCAATCCTTCATCAATCGGCTTATTAAGCGATAGCACATCTCCAACCGACAGGCTAAGAAACTCCTTGATTGTAATAGAGGTTTCTCCTAGCTCAGCGATGATATCGAGCTTCGCCTTCTGGACACGCTGCTCTAATGTTCTAACTTCCTCCGGTATGCGTTCCTTTTTCTGTGAAACAAACCAATGATGAACCGATAATCTTGGCATAATTGGTTCCAGCACAACATGCGGGATACAAAGATTGATCATCCCAGTCGTATCGCCGATTTTTGTGCTAAAGGAAATTAATGCGATCGTCTCGTTAGGAGATACAATTTGCATAAACTGCGGATTCGTTTCCAGCGCTTCCAATCGCGGCGAAATGTCTACAACTGTTTTCCAGGCTTCCTGCAAACTTTCGAATGTGCGTGCAAAAATACGCTCCATTACTGTCGTTTCAATTTCTGTTAAATTCGAAATTTTAGAAGGTGCTACTCCTTGGCCCCCCAGCATGCGGTCAAGCATCGCATAGGCTACGTTAGGATGAACCTCAAGCACCATCCGGCCTTCTAAAGGCTCGGCTTCAAATATATTCAAGATCGTCATTTTCGGTATAGAGCGAATAAATTCATCGTAAGGAAGCTGCTCCACGTCAACAACATTAATTTGAACAAAAGTACGAAGCTGTGCTGAGAAATAGGTTGTTAAATATCGCGCGAAGTTTTCATGAATACGAGTTAAGCTGCGAATATGATCCTTTGAAAAACGAACTGCCCGCTTAAAGTCATATACACTAACCTTCCGTGTAACCTCTTCCTTTTTTAAATCCTCCGCATCCATTTCACCGGATGATAGCGCAGCTAGCAATGCGTCTATTTCATTTTGCGATAAAACATCAACCATTATCTCACCTCCTTCGAGGAATGTTGCATTTGTGCATTAGATTTGTGAAATCATAAAGTCAGTAATTTCCACTTTCACGAGCTTTCCTTTTGGCAGTACCGGATTGATAAGATTAAGCAGCTTTGACTCCAGCATATCCTCACCAACCGAGCCTTCCAAATCTTCTGGCATCATATCAGCCAAAGTACGGCTTATAATAGGCTTAACCTCAAACTCAATAATTTTATCAAAATCTTCTTTTGTCTTTTTACTGTCCAGCTGGAATGCGAAGTTCATAATCACTATGTAATCTGGATCTTTCAGATTTCTTCGGTAATCCTTGAGCTCAGAGGTAACTTCCACACGCTCTTTGGCGCTTAGAACCTTTACTGCAACAGGCTTGTTGCTTGCTTCTCCTTTATTGCTCTGATCCGAAAAGAACTTGTTATACAAAATGAATGACACAATAGCTATTAATGTAATGGATAACAAAATAGTAATCATCCACGGCAGCATCTTCTTCATGTCAAAGGCCCCTCCGTTTGTTTACTGCTGCGAGCTATCCCCACAACACCTATTTCTTGAAAATATTGCTGACAAAGCTTCACAAGCTCGGAAGCTTTTTCCTTCACTACAATTCTATTTCCTGTCGTTAGCGTAATTATAGTGTCTGCAGCCTCATCCACAGTTTCGATAAGAAGAGCATTAATCGTTATTTTTGTTCCGTTTAAGCGTGTAACGGTAATCATTATTGGCCCCCTCTTATGGAGGGAGGCTTCCGCCTCCCTTATTCATTACGAACTTAACGCTTCAGGTTAACAACCTCTTGCAATATTTCGTCAGAAGTGGTGATTATTCTGGAATTCGCTTGGAAGCCGCGCTGTGCTACGATCATTTCAGTAAATTCAGCAGTAAGATCAACGTTGGACATTTCCAGCTGACCTGAAATAATTGAACCTGTGCCGACTTCAGCGTCGCCTGCTGTAAACAGCTCAAACTCGCCATCCGGGTTTGCGTTAACTGTCATACGGTACATATTGCCGCCAATTTTTTCAAGACCGGCAGGGTTGACAGCCTTTGCGATACCAAGCGTTCCTGCTTCCACTTGACCGTCAGCTGTAATTCCGATAATTTGACCTGTTTGGCTAATTGTAAAGGCCGTAATTTCTTCTTCAAGTACGATTGGAGCACCGTCTTGTCCTAATACAAAATAGCCCTCGGCCGTAACAAGCTGTCTGTTTGCATCAAGCGTAAAATTACCCGCTCTTGTCAAAAATTGCGTCTCAGCGTCGCCGCCAGGCGATACTACAAAAAATCCGTCGCCGTCAATGCGCAAGTCTGTCGCGATATTAGTTGTCATTGCACTTCCTGGCGTATGAATCGTATCGATGCTGCTGATCGAAACGCCTAATCCGATCTGGCGAGGATTCACACCGCCGCGTGTTCCTTCTTCTGGGGCAGTTACGCCTGCAACAGTCTGGCTTAATATATCCTGAAACATGACCCGACCAGCTTTAAAGCCTACAGTATTTACGTTTGCAATGTTATTGCCGATTACATCCAGCTTCGTTTGAAAGCCTCTCATTCCGGATACGCCGGAATACATGGATCTCAACATTTTATTTTCCTCCTTAAAACGGATTAAGTACATGGAGCAGCTGCTTCAATCGGTCCACAGCTGCGGGCCTCCTGCAAGGTCCAGCCCTATGATAAAATAATGGCACTGTCAATTTGTGTAAACACATTGCTTTGCATTTGCTTGCCTTCTATTGCTGTAACTACCGTCCGGCTTGGCACATTTACTATCATTGCAATATCGCGATAGACGATAAGCGAATCCTTGGCTCCTTTTTGAGCCGCTGCATCCACCGCATCGCTGATTTTGCTGATAGATTCAGGCATAAGCTTAATTCCTCTTTGCTCCAGTCTTGTTTCTGCATGGTGACTGAATTTGATGAGCTTGTCATCCAGCATTTGCTTGAATGAGGAGGCTGGCTCCGAAACTACTTTCCGGCTTTTATCGCTTTGCAGCGGGGCATGAGTAACAGGAAACAATTGTCCAATTTTTATGCTGTTATTCATGGCGTTTCATCCTCGCCGCCTGGGTTGCTGTTATCGCCATCCTCAACTTCTTCTTCGCCGCCGTCAGCTTTTGGCTCAGAAATGGAAATCAAGTAATCAATCGCCACTTCATTTTTGCCTATCTTGGCCAGCAGCTTGCCATCCTTAGCTACTACTGCGTCTACAATACCGCTTAGAGTAATTACTTCGCCCAGTTCATCATACTCATACCACTCTACCGCTTTTCCAATTATATTAGAGGCGGATCCGATATTCTGCCGCAGCAAAGCCAGCTCATTAGACATATTCATCAACTGCTCAACAGACGTAAATTGAGCCATTTGCGCGATAAAATCTTTATCCTGCATAGGCTGCATCGGATCTTGATTGCTCAGCTGCGTCACTAAAATTTTTAGAAATTGATCCTTACCCATCGTATCCCCTGTATTGCGCTTGGAAGCCGTTTGTACATTAGATTGATGGTAGTTCGGCCAAACATTCCTTGTCGATATGTTGTCTGCCAACGCTAGTCACCTCCGTTCGACGCCAATTTTCAGGCCCTGCATTTTATACCGTTTCATTAACAGCTCGCCCAAAGCCCAGCTGCTGGATGACGACCTGCTCGATCAGCTCAGTTTCGAAGCTTGCTTCGCCATGGCTATTGTCTGACTGATCTTCCTGATTAGTAAAGCGGCCTCCGCTCTGTTTCTCTTGCTGCTGATCAAATTCAAGCGTTGCAGCCTGCTCATGCGTGACGTTCAATTTGTCCACGTTCAAGCCTTGCGCCTGCAATGCAGCACGCAGTTGCGCCATTTGATTCTCGATCAGTTCCTTGGCCATCGATGTATCGGTTTGAAATACTGCTGTAAGCTGTCCGTTTTGCATCGTAATTCTGACATCGACTTGTCCCAGCTGCTCTGGATAAAGCTTAAGCTTTGCTTCCGAAATGCCATTGAAGGTTGCGATACTGAATTTTTGAACAATCATGCCGGACATCGTGTCTGCAAATTTGTCAGCAAATACGAAAGTCGTTGCAGCCTGATTGGACGGAGCCGATACCGGAACTGTGCGGGCATGCATCAGCTGATTAACCGGAACAGCAGCATTCACTTCAGCGCCACTATTCACGGCTACCGCTTGGTTGGCTGAGCTTGACACTGCCTGCTGCTCTGCTGTCAAGCTAACGCGATTGGATTGCTGATGCAATTTCTCCAAATGCTTATCGGCATCGCTTCCATTCGTTTTCGCTACTGCCCAGTCTGGAAGTTTATTATCAGCAGCTTCAGTTGGAAGTTTGGCTTCAGTTACCGATTTGTTAGCTAATAGCTCATCTAGCTTTTGAACGAATTGGGCTAGAAGCGGAAACGGATCCTGAAGCTTGCCAGCTTTTATTTCTCCATGCTGCAGAGCAGATTGCAAATTCAGCAACGCATCTTGCAGTTGAATAATAGTCGCTGCCTTATTCGATACTTTCTTTGCTCCTAATGCTGCTAGGTCATTTGCTTCCTGCGGCTGCTGTACTTGTGTCGCTTGCACCTGCACGCCCAGCAAAGCCATAAGTGCATAGCTATGCTGCAGCATAGCTGCAAGTTCGTCCTCGCTAACTGCTGCTTCTTCTTCAGCTGCGATTGCCTCGTCCAGCTTATCTAACAGCTGCTCCAGCTGCTTCAGCAATTCCTCTGCGGATATTTGCAGTTCATTTGAAGCTCCAGCTGTCACTGTGCTGTTTATGATTTGTTCAACTATTCCGACTGGCTGACTTGTGTCTGTTGCAGCGGATGCGGCAGGTGTGTTGACTTGACTGGACAGCACTTTGGAGAACAATGCATTACCGGTGCTCTTCATTGCGCCATTCGCACTATTTCCCGATGCTGCTGACGCAGCCGGGACAGCTGCAAATGGAAGAGTTGATGTAGCCATTTCCATTTCTTTCACCTCCTTTCCTAGTACAATTTGCAAGCATTTTATTTGTTATCATTTAATAGTTTGGATACAATTTGAGCGGTTGTCGTTTGATTGCGTTTAGACATTTCTGTAAGAATGCCTGATCTTGCCGCATCATTCAGTGACTCTAGCAGGCTTAGCACCTTAGCTGAGCTAATTTCATTCATTTTGAGCAGCAGCTCTGCTGCGCTCTTAGCTTCCATTACATTAAATGTCGCTGCCAGCTCGTCAGATTCCAAACCTTTCACCGGGGCTCCAGGCTGCGCATCTTCATTTAATTGCAGGCGGGACTGCAACGCCGATATTTGCATATCTTTTGAAAGGACGTTGTCTTTCAGCATCATTGTAGCGTCCGCAGCACGCTTGGGATTCATCTTTTCCATAATGCGCACTCGATCATCCGGTCTCATCGATGAGAATAACAGCACCGACTCTTCCACTGTCATATTCTGAATAATTGGCGCTGCTTTACTTGGTGTCATCTTGGAAAACATACTTGCCAGCTCTTGAATTTTCGCTTCATACTGTTCAGCATCCAGCAATGTCTCTTCACTCAAAGCCTTCAGCTGCGCATTTTCACTTTCCAAATTTTTAAGCGTCTGCTCGGAAGCTCCTTTGCTTTCATTAGCTGCGAGCAATTCACTTTCCAGCTCAGAAACCTTTTTTTGAAGCTCTTCGATTTTCTCTGACATCTTAATTGTTCTAATTTGATCATCATCCATGGAGTTCCCTTTAACTTTAGGATCAGGAACTATGTTTTTCACAACAGGAATCGATTGTCCGATTGTAAAAACGCGATTTCGAAAATCGACATCCACAAAGGCAGCAAGAATGACAAGCAAAATAACGACCATGACGACTGGCACCATCAGCATCATAAATCTTGCAAAGCCACCATAACCTTCTTTTTCCACACTCGTTTCCGCCAATTCTATTCACTCCCTCTAGCCGGCATAGCAATGATTCATTATTACGGGACAGTCACCATGAATCGGGCGGTTGCAAGCTCGTCAAGCTCATTCTGTTCCTTTAGCTGCACATCATGCCTGAACCGTTCGTAGGCATTTTCCTTGGCTTTAAGCCATACCTTCTCATCCTTCATGCGATCCGCTAGCTTGCTTCTGCTTTTGTCAACGGCAATTTGCGCTTTTCTAACATCTTTCAGCTTCGCTTCAATTCTGGTATGTAAATACTCCGTATATTGCTGGATCATTTGAAGCTCCGATAACGAGGCTCCGCCATGCGAGGCTTCGTGAAGCTTGTCCTCCCAGTGCTTTTTTGCTTCCTCAAGCTCCTTCAAGGAAAGCTCCTCGGAATGAAGAACGCTCAGATCGCTGGAGAGAATCCATTCCGCCTGCGTTTTCTCGCTTGTTTTCAAATCGACTACCTTTTGGAATGAATAATGAAAAGCTGCCACTGATTACTCAACTCCCAATAAAATCATTTCGCAACCTTTGCTGTGCTTCGTCATAGCTTACTTTCTCAGTCGTCTTTTGCCTTGTAAAGCTATTAATCTCTTCTATATAAGCGATAGCTTGATCAATATCTTTATTGGAGCCTTGCTGATAGGCGCCGATATTAATTAAATCCTCTGACTCGCGATAGATGGCAAGCAGCCGTTTTAATTCATTAGCAGCATCCTGCTGCTCTTCAGGCACAATCGCATTCATAACGCGGCTTACGGAAGCCAGCACATCAATAGCAGGAAAATGTCCTTTATGGGCCAGCTGCCTGCTCAGCACAATATGTCCGTCGAGAATACCGCGGACGGCGTCTGCGATAGGTTCATTCATATCATCACCGTCAACAAGCACGGTATAAAAAGCGGTTATCGTACCTGTCGGACCAGTACCTGCGCGCTCTAACAGCTTCGGCAGCGCTGCAAACACGGAAGGCGTGTAGCCCCGCGTCGCAGGCGGCTCGCCTATCGCAAGCCCGACTTCGCGAAGCGCCATTGCATAACGCGTAACGGAATCCATCATGAGCATGACATTCAAGCCGCGGTCACGAAAATACTCAGCAATCGTCGTTGCAATGAGTGCGCCCTTCATTCGAATAAGTGCAGGCTGATCCGAAGTCGCTACTATAACAACCGATCGCGCCAAGCCTTCAGGACCAAGGTCCTTCTCGATAAATTCGAGCACCTCGCGGCCGCGCTCGCCAATTAGTGCAATAACATTGACATCCGCTGATGTATTACGCGCGATCATGCCGAGCAGCGTACTCTTTCCTACGCCTGAACCGGCAAATATACCAACGCGCTGGCCTTGCCCTACTGTAAGCAAACCATCGATAACCCTTACGCCTATACTAAGCGGTTCTGTTACACGCGGTCTTTGAAGCGGATTATTCGGCTCATTATGAGTCGAATAATGAGGCATACGGCTAGGCAGGAACGAGCCGTCAAGCGGATTGCCCAGCCCGTCAAGCACTTTGCCAAGCAGCTCTGAGCCTACCTGGACCGTAAGCGGCTTGCCTGTGCCAACGACATCACATCCTGGACTTATCGCATGCAAATCGCCTAGCGGCATCAAAATTACTTTATTTTCCCTAAACCCTACTACTTCTGCTATTAACGGTTTTGCGCCTTTAGTAGGGTAAATATGACATACATCTCCAATGCTGGCATCCGGTCCCTCGGACTCAACCGTAAGTCCTATAACCTGTGTTACTTTACCGTTGATTCGCACTGGATCTACGGTTTGCAAATGTTCTACATATTTAATGGCATCAAGCTTACTCATACCCATCACGCTCACGATTCTCTTCGAGGCTTTGATTGGCAAGCTGGAGCAGCTCACGTTTAATTTCTTCCAGCTGTGTATCAATGCGCGCATCAATGCTGCCAAAGGCTGAACGTATGACACAGCCGTGATCTGTAATAGTTGAATCTGGCAATATTTGCAGCTCAGCTTGTGAATCGATCGATAGCTGCAATTCTTCCCTGGCCGCTTGTACAAAAGCAAGCTGAGAAGGCGATACACATAATGTTATAACGCCTTGCTCCCGCCTTCTGGACAGCGACTTGCGAATCAGCTCAAGGGCAAGATCATTCGTATCAGCCAGCTGTTTCCCAATAATTTTCTCAGCGATTGAGCAGCTTAGTTCGACCAAAAAAGGCTCGGCTTCTTGAATAATCTGCTCTTTCATTTCATAGGCTGATTGCAATAATTGGGCTGCTTCCTGAAGCTTGCCTTCCCACTGCTGTGAAAGCTCGTGTTTTACTTGTTCACGCCCTTCCGCATAACCGCGTTCCAAGCCTTCCTGACGGGCAGCTTCGGCGATCACTTGATCCTCTTCGCGCTTTTGCAGCCACCATACATCGATTTGCTGTTCGGCTTCCTCCAGCAGTCTATTGCTTTCTATCGTAGCTTCTTTAACTCTCTCTTCCGCTACAAATTGAGCATCATTCAATATTTGATCCCTCAGCGAAATCGTCTCTGCATCCGGCTCCTGCTCTGCTTGTTGAGTCTCGAAATCCACTGGTTGTAAAGCTGCTTCATATTGATGAATTCTTTCAAGCTGCTTATGCTCGCCTACAGGTATAACTCTGGAAGATTTAATAAGATTAGACAATGATATCATCTCCCCCGCCGCGAGCAATGATGATTTCGCCAGACTCCTCCAGCCTGCGAATCGTTGCTACGATGCGAGTTTGGGCTTCTTCGACATCACGCAGACGAACAGGTCCCATAAACTCCATTTCTTCCTTGAACGTATCCGCCATGCGCTTGGACATATTGCGGAATATAGCTTCTCGCACTTCTTCACTCGCCACTTTAAGAGCAAGCTGCAAATCTGCATTTTCAATATCACGGATAATTCTCTGGATAGAACGATTGTCGATATTGACAATATCCTCGAATACAAACATCCGCTTCTTGATTTCTTCAGCCAGCTCAGGGTCCTGAATTTCAAGCGCATCGAGAATCGTACGCTCTGTACCACGGTCTACCCCGTTTAAAATTTGTACAATGGAATCGATACCGCCTGCATTTGTGTAATCCTGCGTCACAGTAGCAGACAGCTTCTGCTCCAGAACGCGCTCAACCTGAGAAATAACTTCAGGGGAGGTACTGTCCATAAGCGCTATTCTGCGAGCGACATCCGCCTGCTTGTCCTGAGGCAAGGATGATAATATTTGCGACGATTGATCAGATTGCAAATAGGATAGGACGAGAGCAATCGTCTGAGAATTTTCGTTTTGAATAAAATTCAAAATTTGTGATGGATCAGCCTTTCTGGCAAAATCAAACGGCCTAACCTGCAGCGTGGCAGTAAGTCGATTAATAACATCCAGCGCCTTTTCAGCACCCAAAGCCTTCTCCAATATTTCCTTGGCGTAAGTAATACCGCCTTGTGAAATATATTCCTGAGCTAAACAAATTTGATGAAACTCAGAAAGTATCGTCTCTCGCTCTTCGCTATCTACCTTACGTACGTTAGCAATTTCCAACGTCAATTGTTCGATCTCATCATCTCGCAAATGCTTGAAGATTTGGGCGGATACTTCTGGTCCCAGCGTGATTAATAAAATGGCTGCTTTTTGCCGACCAGTCAATCCTTGCATCGTTCTTGCCAATTCGTGCACCCCTATTCATCCACAAGCCAAGTACGAAGCAGATTAACAAACTCATCAGGCTTGCGTTTGGCAAGTGTTTCAAGATTTTTGCGCGCTTGATTTTCGCTGCTGACAGTTTCCAGATCAAGCGTTGGATATTCCACTTTCGCCGGAGGAGCCATCTCCATCTGTTCCTCAATCGGCTGTTTTCGCTTGCGTGCGAGCATAACAACTAAGCCGCCGATTAATGCCAGCAATGCTGCACCGATGCCAATTGCCCAAGTTGTAGAAATTCCGCCTGCAGAAGCTGTAGCATTCCCTTCAGAAAACTTGCGTGCGATCAGGGAAACTTTCTTTTCAATTAATTGATCATTATTAACATCTTGTCCGGAATCCGCCAGCTTGCCGCGTACAAATGTAGTCAAATAATTCATAATTTGCGTTCGGCTAGCTTCATCGCTTATTGCTGATTCATCAATAGCTACGTTAATGCTTAAATCCCTTAATACAAAAGGAGCAGATTCGATGTTATTCGTAATGCGGTTCACATCATAGTTGCGAAATTGGCTGCTCGTTTCAGAGCTTCCGCTGTTTTGAGAGGCTGCGTCGTAAGAAGGTATATCCGTCTCGCCAGTTCCTGCAACACCGCCGGCAGCTCCTGCGCTTCCAGTAAAGCTGCTGTTATTCAGCTCTTCGCTTATGATAATCCCGTTATTATTGTTGTTTTCCAGCGGCTTGACCAAATCTTCCTTGCTGACCTTTTTGTCAAAGTTGATGCTGCTGGATACGCTGACTACCGTTTTATTGATATCTACAAAGGAGCTTAGAAATTGCTGAACACTTTTTGCTACCTCGGACTCGAATTTTTGCTGAATTTGGAATTGCAGCGCTATCGCATCCATTCCGCTTGTATCATTGCCGCCTGCTTCAGATGAGGTCAGCACGCCTTGCGGGCTCGCAATTACAATATCTTTAAGCTCTAAATCCGGAACAGCCACTTTAACTAAATTATAGTAACCGTCGATTTCTTTTTGCGAAGGACGATAGCCTGGAACAAAGTTAATTCTTATGCTCGCAGTTGCTTTACTAGTATCTTCAGGTCTTAGAAAGACACTTTCCTCCGGGCGATTGATCAGCACCTTGCTGCTCTCTACCCCCTGCAAGCCGTTCAACAGCTTTTGCACCTCGCCGTTAAAAGCGCTCTGATACATGACATTAAATTCATTTTCAGTGGTGCCCAGCTGAGACGATTTGTTACTGAACAAATCAAAACCGATTGATCCGTTTTGTACGAGGCCTTGTGAGCCCGCATCGATCTTAACTTTTGAAGCTACCTTGCTCGGCACAGATATGTTTTTGCCGTTCGAGCTTATTTGATACTCGATTCCGTTGTCATCCAAATATTGAATAACTGCTGCCGCATCTGTTGCATCGAGGTTTTTGAAGGCTAATTCATATTCGGTTTTTGTAAATATAACCGTCATTAAAATGATGGCCACCAAAATTCCGCAAACAGAGGCTCCTAACCATATTTTTTGTTTTCTGCCCATCTGGCCCCAGAATTGTGTGAGCCTTTCTCGATATTGGGCGAATTTCTCGTTCACGTTGTCACCTCACCCAATCTCTCTGCTGAGTATAAAGTTCATTAAATTTGCATCCTCATAATATCCTGGTACGCTTCAACCATTTTATTGCGCACCTGTGCAGTAAGTTGCAAACTGAGCTGGGCTTGTTCAGAAGCAATAAGTACTTCGGTTACATCGATTTGTCCTGCCATATATGTATCGTTTAATTTGTGAACATTTACCTGCTGAGCTTCTACGCCTTCAAGAGCCCTTTGCAAATATGCACCGAAAGACTGCGTCAATTGAGCAGGAGTCTTATCCGCTACCGGATTGGATTCCATCTGCTTAATTGGAACAATCTGACTAAGTGATACTGCTTGAATCATTAATATCCCTCCAGTCTAATGTGAAAGTCACTATTTCTTGCCAATCTCCAGCGCTTTGACAAACATTGATTTTGAAGCGTTAATTGCGGTTACGTTAGCCTCATAGGAACGGGATGCGGATATCATATCGATCATTTCCTTCGTCACGTCTACATTTGGCATTCGTACATAGCCGGCTTCATCAGCATCGGGATGCGTCGGATTATATACTAGCTTATCCGGAGAGCTGTCTTCTGTGATTTTTGCCACTTTTACGCCATGTTTTTGATTGGTCTGGCCTAGCTGCTGGTTGAACATAGAAGAGAAGGTTTGGCCATTCGGTGCTAATACGACCATTTTTCTTTTGTATGGCTCAAATTTCCCATCAACAAAGCTTCCTCTAGTGGATTCAGCATTAGCGATATTCGACGATATAACGTCCATACGCATACGCTGTGCAGTTAAAGCTGAGGCACTTACATCAAAGCCGTTAGAAATTTTCAACTACTAGCCTCTCCCTTCAATTGCAATGTTCATCATTTTCATATCATGGTTCAATTGTTGAATGTAAAAACTGTAGTTCAGCTGGTTTTTTGCCAGCAAAGCCATTTCACTGTCAACATCGACATTATTGTTATTATTTCCCATCGAGGTTGACTGGTCCGTTATAACCTTTGCTACAGGAATTTTAGCTACTTCAGAACCAAAGGCTATATGCCTATCATCAGTCCTTTTTCCTGCAAATTGCAATTTCCTACTGTTACCAAGAGACTGCTCTAGCATCGATTCAAATAATACTTCTGACCTTTTGAAATGAGGTGTATCCACATTAGCAATATTGTTGGAAATGATACGCTGTCTCATTTCTGCGGCTTGAACAGCTGCTTCCAACCGTTGGAATGACGCGCTATTCAATAACTTCATCACTATCTCACCACTTTCAATTAGAAAATCTTAATTTAATGTATTCAACAGAATTTCTCTCATTCCTGCTTAGTTCGACATAAATTTATTATAAAGTTGATTTTTTTGTCGATTTATCAAACATGTAAAAAATGGTCCTAATTTTCATGATTTTGGCAATAAGAAAAAAGACCTGTCTTTTTGTGGAAAGACAGGTCTCGAGTAGAACTTTAGTTCTATAAATGATTTTTCACTTCTTTTTATTTAATTCCAGTAAAAGCTGCTGATTCAAAATTTTAATGTATGTTCCTTTCATGCCGAGAGAACGAGTCTCTATGACGCCGGCACTTTCTAATTTGCGCATCGCATTGACGATCACAGATCGTGTAATGCCAACCCGATCTGCAATTTTGGATGCAACGAGCAGCCCCTCCTTGCTGTCGAGCTCCTCAAAAATATGTTCAACAGCTTCCAGTTCGCTAAATGACAGCGAGCCGATCGCAACAGCTACAACTGCGCGGCTGCGCACTTCCAATTCAATCTCTTCCGCACGCTCGCGCAAAATTTCCATGCCTACTATTGTCGAACCGTACTCCGCAAGCACAAGATCGTCCTCGTCAAACTGCCCGTCAGCGCGTGAAATGACAAGCGTGCCAAGGCGATCGCCTCCGCCTATAATCGGCACTACCGTCATAATCTGCTGATCCATCAGAGTGTGAAACGTTTCCTTCAGTCCCGGATCAGGCGCTACATTCGGCATCGACTCCTGCATGTCCAAAAATCGGTCATTAATATGCTGTGCAAAACGCAGCTCTTCAGCAGGCAGCGAACGAAAATAATCATGGTCATACGGATCAGCAGCGGCGCAGCCTAATATTTTGCCTCTGCGACTAACAACGAACACAGTTGCCGATATCGTTGAGCTGAGCACCTCTGCCATTTCCCTGAAATTAACTGCTTTGCCGGCTGCTCTTTGCAGCAGCCGGTTCAGCGTCCTTGTCTTTGATAATAAACTCATGTGCCTATTGCCTCCTACAACTCATAACCACTACAATATATATTGGCTCAAATCTCGATTTTGCGCAATGCTTCCCAGCTTTTCTTTTACGTATTCAGGCGTAATCAATAGGTGCTCAAGCGACAACTCCGGCGCTTCAAACGATAGATCCTCCAGCAGCTTCTCCAAAATGGTGTGCAGCCTGCGGGCTCCAATATTTTCTGTATTGCGATTAAGATCAGCAGCAATCGAAGCAAGCTCCTTAATGGCATCCTCTGAAAATTCAACCTCTATCCCTTCCGTTTCAAGAAGAGCGGTATATTGTTTTGTCAGAGCGTTTTTAGGTTCTGTCAATATCCGGACAAAATCCTCCAGACTCAAGCTTGTAAACTCTACCCGAATCGGAAAACGCCCTTGCAGCTCAGGAATCAAGTCAGCCGGTTTGGCAATATGAAACGCTCCAGCAGCAATAAATAATATATAATCTGTTTTAACCGGCCCATACTTTGTCATTACAGTCGATCCCTCGACAATTGGAAGGATGTCCCGTTGAACCCCTTCGCGTGAAACATCTGGTCCCGATCCGCGAGAAGGGCTCGCAATTTTGTCTATTTCGTCGATGAAAATAATGCCGCTCTGCTCCGCGCGTTGAATAGATTCCGCTATTACATCGTCCATATCAATGAGCTTATTCGCTTCCTCTTGAATAAGCGCTTTGCGCGCCTCACGAACAGCCAGCTTGCGCTTCTTAGGCTTTTTAGGCATCAATTGCCCAAACAGCTCCTGCATATTCATGCCCATGCCTTCAGGTCCTTGCCCAGAAGCAAGCATATCCAGCATATTAGGCGTCGTATCCTCGACTTCAATTTCAATAATTTCATTTTCCAATTCGCCTGCTTGTAGCTGTTGGCGCAAAGTGGAACGCTTTTGCTGCAGTTGCTGATCAGCCTCAGGCGCCTCCGGCTCGGATTGCTCCTCCTGGCTGCTGCCAAACAGCATTTCAAATGGATTTTTGGATGCCTTCGCTTTTACTGGCGATGGTGCAAGCAGCGATACAATTCTTTCATTAGCTAGTTGCTCCGCCTTCTCCTTCACTTCTTCTGTCTTTTCAGACTTCACCATGCGGATAGCTGTTTCAATCAAATCTCGAACCATCGATTCAACATCGCGGCCTACGTAGCCTACCTCTGTAAACTTTGTTGCTTCCAGCTTGACGAAAGGTGCTCTAACGAGCTTGGCTAGCCTGCGTGCAATCTCCGTTTTACCGACGCCGGTAGGACCGATCATTAATATATTTTTAGGGACGATTTCATCTCTTATCGCTTCATCCAGCTTGCCTCTGCGATATCGATTGCGCAGAGCAACCGCGACTGAGCGCTTAGCTTGCTTCTGACCGACAATATACTTATCAAGCTCCGCAACAATTTGACGCGGTGTCAATGCATCCTTGCTCATCACTTCATCTCCTCCATTCTATTTCAGTTGATTTCTTCAACAATAATATTATGATTCGTATATACACAAATTTCAGCAGCAATGGTCAATGCCGATTTGGCAATTTCAGCTGCATCCATATGAGAGGCATGACGCTGCATTGCTCGTGCGGCCGAAAGCGCAAAGCTGCCTCCGGAGCCGATAGCCAATATGCCGTCATCAGGCTCGATAAGTTCACCATTACCGGAGATTAACAGCAATCCAGTCTTATCCATGACAAGCATCATCGCCTCCAGCTTGCGCAAAACACGATCCGAACGCCATTCCTTGGCCAGCTCAACAGCAGCACGCTGCAAATTGCCATGATGCTCTTCAAGCTTCCCTTCAAACTTTTCAAACAACGTAATCGCATCCGCAACTGATCCGGCATAGCCTGCTACAACCTGACCGCGGTATAACCGCCTTACCTTTTTGGCAGAATTTTTCATAACCATGTTATTTCCAAATGTCACCTGCCCGTCTCCGGCGATTGCACCTTTTCCATTATGGCGAACTGCACATATTGTTGTTGCATGGAATTGCATTTCCATTCGTATACCTCCTTATAGCTCTTTTCTCATTACTGTACGGCAAGTTACTCCAAATGTTCCTTTATAAATGAATCTATTTGTTCAAGTGCTCTCAATGCGATGGCTTCATTTTTTTCCTTTTTGTTGCGTATTTTTTTGCCCAATGGCGGCATTAAGCCGAAATTGACATTCATAGGCTGAAAATGCTTGAAGTCAGCCGTTGTTATATAATACGCAAGACTCCCTATCGCTGATGCCTCCGGGAATATAAGTGGTTCAAGCCCGCGAGCGATGCGGCCCGCGTTGATGCCTGCAATAAGTCCTGAGGCAGCCGATTCAACATATCCTTCGACTCCGGTCATTTGACCAGCAAACAGCAAGGTATCACGCGATTTAAATTGATAGGATGCATTCAGCAAGCGTGGAGAATTAATAAAAGTATTGCGGTGCATAACGCCAAATCTGACAAACTCCGCATTTTCAAGCCCAGGTATCATGGAGAATACACGCTTTTGCTCTCCCCATTTCAAATGTGTTTGAAATCCTACCATATTATATAGCGTCCCAGCTGCATTATCCTGGCGCAGCTGTACAACAGCATGCGGAAGCTTGCCCGTATGAGGATCAACTAGTCCAACCGGCTTCATCGGACCAAACAACGCCGTTTGCTTTCCTCTTTCAGCCATTACCTCGATCGGCATGCAGCCTTCAAAATACATTTCCTTTTCGAAATCCTTAATAGCTGCTTTTTCTGCAGTAATCAAAGCTTCATAGAAGCGGTCGTATTCCTCTTCCGTCATCGGGCAATTTAAATAGGCAGCTTCTCCCTTGTCATAGCGCGAGGCCAAGTAGGCCTTGCTCATATCAATTGAATCCTTCTCAACGATAGGTGCTGCCGCATCATAAAAATAAAAATATTCCTCGCCAAGAAGCTCCTGGATAGAAGCCGATAATTCCGGCGCTGTAAGCGGGCCTGTAGCGATTACTACAATACCGTCTTTCGGAATCTCTGTCACTTCTTCATTGCGAATCTCCACTAGCGGATGCTCTCTCAGCCTGCTGGTAACCTCAGCAGAAAAGCCTTCACGATCGACTGCGAGTGCGCCGCCTGCCGGTACGGCATGCGTATCTGCACTGTCTATAATAATGGAGTCCAGTTTTCTCATCTCTTCCTTTAATACGCCTACCGCATTGGCAAGTCCAGCCGCTCTCAGACTATTGCTGCATACTAATTCAGCGAATTGGGATGTATGGTGAGCCGGGGTCTGTCTGACCGGACGCATCTCATACAATGTAACCGGCACTCCCTGCTGGGCAATTTGCCATGCCGCCTCACTGCCTGCAAGCCCGGCGCCTATTACTGTAACTCGTTGTTGTGACATAGCAACTTTTCCTCTCTCTTCATTATATATAGTAAGATGACAGTCGACACCCTCCATAAGTGGGAGGGTGTCGACCGAGTAAGCTTCCTAGTTAAAGCTTTCTTTATTCTTCTATCTCCATATCGGCTTCTTCCACGATTTCTTCTGAATAGCTGCAAGAAGGGCATAGCAGCTTTGCACCGCTGCGATTGCGCTTCTCAACCATTTTGGTATCGCATTGCGGACAGGATTTATCCGTAGGCTTATCCCATGACACATAGTCGCATCCAGGGTATTGGTCACAGCCGTAAAAAATTCTTCCTTTTTTACTGCGGCGTTCTATAATTTTGCCTTCGTGGCATTTCGGGCAAGTTACGCCTATATCTTTAATGATTGGTTTTGTATTGCGGCAATCCGGAAATCCGGAGCAAGCCAGAAACTTGCCGAAGCGGCCTAGCTTGTATACCATGTGCTTGCCACATTTTTCACAAAGCTCATCAGATATTTCGTCCTGCAGCTCAACTTCCTTCATTTCCTCTTCTGCTACTTCCAGACGTTTTTCGAATTGCTTGTAAAATTCGCCAAGCACTTGAACCCAATTGCCCTCGCCATCCTCTACATGGTCAAGATTGCCTTCCATGTTGGCAGTGAACTCCGCATCCAGTATTTCAGGGAAAAATTCTTCCATCAGTTGAATAACAAGCTCTCCAAGCTCCGTAGGAATAAATTTTTTCTCCTCAATTGCGACATAGCCGCGTTTTTGAATGGTTTCCAGCGTTGGCGCATACGTGCTTGGACGCCCTATGCCAAGCTCCTCCATCGTGCGTACAAGTCGCGCTTCGGTATAGCGTGGAGGCGGCTGCGTGAAATGCTGCTTCGGCTCGATCGATTCTGCCTTAACCTTATCGCCAATAGCAAGCGGCGGTAAAAACTTATGCTCTTCTACTGTTTCATCGTCGTTGCCTTCCACATAAACCTTCATAAATCCAGCAAATTTTATCTTTGAGCCTGCTGCGCGAAACATCACGTCGCCTGTTTTTAGATCAACAGTCATCGTATCAAGGACTGCTGAAGACATTTGACTTGAAATGTAGCGTTCCCAAATCAGCTTATACAGCCTAAATTGATCTCTTGTTAAAAAAGATTTCATTGCATCAGGCTCGCGCAAGGCGGATGTAGGACGAATCGCTTCATGCGCATCCTGGGCATTGCTGTTCTTCTTAGTATACACTCTAGGCTGCTCCGGGACATAGTCCGCGCCGTATTTCTGCTCGATAAATGTTTTTGTCTCTTCTTGTGCAACAGGCGAAATTCTCGTCGAGTCTGTACGCATATACGTAATTAAACCGACGGTTCCTTCTTTGCCCAGCTCTACACCCTCGTAAAGCTGTTGAGCGACTGACATCGTTTTGGATGCTCTAAAGCCAAGCTTTCTGGCGGCTTCCTGCTGCAGCGAGCTCGTTATGAACGGCGGAGCCGGATGACGCTGCCGCTCTTTCTCCTTCACTTGCTCAACCGTGAAGTTTTTTCGGTCCATCGCCTTTAATATTTCATTCATTTGGTCTTCGTTGCCAAGCTCTCGCTTCTCATTGTTAATAGAATGGAATCTGGCTTCAAAAACCGATTTGTCAAAAGATAGCTTTGCCGTGATCGACCAATATTCCTCAGGAATAAATTCATCGATTTCGTTCTCGCGATCAATGATAAGCTTAACTGCTACCGATTGCACGCGGCCTGCGGACAAGCCTTTCTTAACCTTTTTCCAAAGCAACGGACTTATTTTATAGCCCACCAGCCGGTCCAAAATTCTTCGCGCCTGCTGTGCATTAACCAAATCCATATTAATCGCCCGCGGCGTCTTGAAAGCATCCTTCACAGCCTGCTTCGTTATTTCATTAAATACGACGCGGCATGTTGCACGCTCATCGAGCTCCAAATAATGTGCTAAATGCCATGCGATTGCCTCGCCCTCGCGATCAGGGTCAGCCGCCAGATAAACATGTTTTACTTTTTTTCTGGCATCCTTTAATTCCTTCAGCACGCTGCCCTTGCCGCGAATCGTAATATATTTTGGTTCAAAATCGTTCTCCACTTCAACGCCGATCTGGCTTTTTGGCAAATCACGAATATGGCCCATTGAAGCCTTCACTATATATTTGCTTCCCAAATATTTACCAATGGTCTTGGCTTTGGCAGGTGATTCTACAATAACCAATGAATCTGCCATGCGAGGTGCCTCCTCTCTCTATATCAAACTGCAATTTATATATTACAAAATCATATATACTGAACCAGGATGAAGCTCAATCTTTTGTTTTATACATAAATTTAGCAGAACTGCGTTCAAATGTCCAAACGGAATTGAGGATCTTTCAAATATTTCATCAAAAGTCAATGATTCCACTTGCAGCAATCCGATGATCTTTTGTTCATCCGATGAAAGCTGTTCAATGCTAATAGCTTCAGTATCCTTCTTATGTTGACGATTATTCATAATCGAATCAGCTTCCGTCTTCAGCCAAGGAAGCTCTTCGAATATTTGATGCGCACTGCTGATCAAGCGTGCTGCTCCATTGCGTATCAATTCATTGACTCCTTCGCTTTTAGGCGAATGAATCGGTCCGGGGACAGCAAACAGCTCTCTATTCATTTCAAAAGCATGCTTTGCTGTTATAAGTGATCCGCTCTTTGCCGCACATTCTATGACAACAGTTGCCGCAGACATTGCTGCAATTATTCGATTGCGCTGATGGAATTGACCAGGATGAAGTTTCATGCCGAATGGGGTTTCTGAAAGCAGCAACGCTTCATTAGATAGTCTGGCATACAAATGACGGTTTTCAGGAGGGTAGCATTCATTGATAGCTGTAGGCAGCACCGCTATCGTTCCTCCAATGCCCGCTAGCGCTGTTTCATGAGCGATTGAATCAATGCCTCTCGCCAAGCCGCTAACGACCGTTACAGCACCGTCTGACAGCTCCTGAGCAAGCTTACGCGCAGCATGCCTCCCATAAGCTGTAGGCACTCTGGTTCCGACGACAGCTGCAGCAGGTCTTGTCAGCAGCTCCATTCTGCCCAGCGCATATAACACCCAAGGAGGCTGTGAAATTTCTTGAAGCTTTTGTGGATAGCTATAATCAAAAGGAGTCAAAACCTTTATTCCATTATGTTCGTGCTCTGCCGGAATAGCCGGCTGACTTGTCCAATCTTCATGCTCGTTGGCGCGTAAAATTATTTGCGCTTGCACACGGCTCATTCCCGCTTCCAATAGCAATTGCTCTTTCCAATATCGCCTTGTCCACAATCTGCTGGATACAGCCTTATTAATCGCATGCCAGCCAATGCCCGGCAGTTGATGAAGCGCTATAACCATTTGTTTGGCAAGCTCTAAATCGGTTTGATTGATTGACATCGTAACCATCCTCCTGAACGGAGGCCTGCTTGCATACTTTTCTATTGTGCGTTACTGCGCCTTATAATGCAAGTAGACTCTCCCAAAATTATAGGTTTTTTAG
Source organism: Paenibacillus sp. IITD108 (assembly GCF_036541265.1). Lineage (NCBI taxonomy): Bacteria > Bacillati > Bacillota > Bacilli > Caryophanales > Paenibacillaceae > Paenibacillus > Paenibacillus sp. IITD108. The sequence goes on from NZ_JAZHCT010000005.1 coordinate 218,049, forward strand.
CTGAATTTCATTCTTTTCGGCAGTAATTTGCAGTTTAACGGTTTATTTTAAACGTATTTCATCCGAAATTGAACCATAGCACATTGAAAGTTAAGAACAGGCAAAGTGTGAAACTTATATAAAAAAGCAGCCTATTCTCATAATGAGAATAGGCTGCTTACCTAGACCTAGGGTCTTATTTATGCGTGATACATTTTTCAAGAAGGCCTTGCTCTTCAAGAACGCTGACCAAAGTAGATCCCATATCCGAAGGAGTAGGAGCAACTTTGATTCCGCATGCTTCAAGTGTAGCAATCTTTTCAGCTGCAGTACCTTTGCCGCCGGAAATAATTGCGCCAGCATGACCCATACGTTTTCCCGGAGGAGCTGTTGCACCGCCGATAAAACCAACAACTGGCTTTTTCATGTTTGCTTTGATCCACTCAGCTGCTTCTTCTTCAGCAGTTCCGCCGATCTCACCGATCATAATAACAGCGTAAGTGTCAGGGTCATCATTAAAACGGCTAAGAATATCAATAAACTCAGAGCCTTTTACTGGGTCGCCGCCGATACCTACTGCAGAGGACTGACCAATGCCGCGAGTGGTTAGCTGATGAACAGCCTCATAAGTAAGTGTTCCAGAACGGGAAACTACACCTACATGGCCTACTGTATGAATGTAGCCTGGCATAATGCCAATCTTACACTCGCCAGGAGTAATAACACCTGGGCAGTTTGGTCCGATTAGAACGGTTTTGCTTCCTTCCATGTAACGCTTCACATTAACCATGTCAAGGACAGGAATTCCTTCAGTGATACAAATAACTAGCTCAAGACCTGCATCAACTGCTTCCATGATCGCATCAGCTGCAAAAGCAGGTGGCACATAAATTACTGAAGCAGTAGCACCAGTAGCTGCTACAGCTTGAGCAACTGTATTAAAAACAGGCAAGGAAACTACAGAACCGTTTTCAAGTGTAATATCAACGTTTGTTCCGCCTTTACCCGGAGTAACACCGCCAACCATTTGAGTACCGTAATCCAAAGCACCTTTGGCATGGAATAAGCCAGTAGCGCCAGTAATCCCTTGAGTGATAACTTTTGTGTCTTTGTTAACCAAAATACTCAACTAACTCACATCCCCTGATTGAATTCATATGCGCGCAAGTCGCATAGCAAGCATTCTTATTTCACGAGATCGACAATTTTTTGAGCGCCATCCGACATGGAATCTGCAGCTACTATATTCAATCCCGACTCATTCAATATTTTTTTGCCAAGCTCAACGTTTGTACCTTCAAGACGCACAACAAGCGGTTTGTCTAGACTAATTTGTTTAGCCGCTTCTACAACGCCGTTAGCAATTACGTCACAGCGCATAATACCACCGAAAATGTTAACAAAAATGCCTTTAACCTTCTCGTCGGACAAAATAATTTTGAACGCTTCGGTTACTTTTTCAGTTGTAGCACCGCCCCCAACATCAAGGAAGTTAGCTGGGTCGCCGCCATAATATTTAATAATGTCCATAGTCGCCATTGCAAGGCCCGCACCGTTAACCATACAGCCGATGTTGCCATCAAGTGCAATGTAGCTCAAATCAAACTTGGACGCTTCGATTTCTTTTACATCTTCCTCTTCCAAATCGCGCAATTCTACGATGTCCTTGTGTCTGTACAACGCATTGGAATCAAAGTTTAGCTTTGCATCAAGCGCCATTACATTACCGTCTCCTGTAACTACAAGAGGGTTAATCTCTGCAATGGAGCAATCCTTTTCAACGAATGCTGTGTATAGAGCAAGCATAAATTTAACTGCTTTATTAACCAGTTCGTTAGGAATATTGATCGCATAAGCAAGCTTGCGGGCTTGGAATGCTTGCATGCCAACAGCCGGATCGATAACTTCTTTGAAGATTTTCTCCGGAGAATGCTCTGCAACCTCTTCAATTTCAGTTCCGCCTTCTTCAGACGCCATCATCGTAACGCGACCAGTTCCGCGATCAAGCACTACGCCGATGTAATATTCTTTCTTAATATCACAGCCTTGTTCGATAAGAAGTCGTTTAACTTCTTTACCTTCTGGGCCAGTTTGATGAGTTACAAGCACCTTGCCAAGAATTTCTCCTGCATATGCACGAACCTCATCCAAGCTTTTTGCCACTTTAACACCGCCAGCCTTACCACGGCCACCAGCGTGAATTTGAGCTTTTACTACGACTACGGGTGTTCCGAGATCCTTGGCAGCTTCAACAGCTTCGTCTACAGAGAATGCTACTTTCCCCTCTGGTACGACTACACCATACTGTTTAAGAACCGCTTTGCCTTGATACTCATGGATGTTCATTGTCGAAATCCTCCATTTCACAGACTCAATCAGTCATATGTACACATACAAGCATATTGTAACACTTTTTCTTGTCCAATACCTCACTTTCATGTCGAAAGAATACATCCTTTTTGATATGGGTATCATCTCGAAACAAGATCAAACGTCAGATTGAGCGGTATTATGTCGATATTGTTGCCTTTTATAATCATTTTTATGAAAAAATTTAGTTACTCCGTCATATATGCCGTTGACATTATTTCACATATACTCTAACATTGTTACCAATTGGCTAGTGTTGCTGCCCCGTCTTTAAATAGGCGTAATATTACATTCACTGAAGCGTTTGCATATGCTCACGGCAGTCAAGCAAATGGATTTAAATGATAACTTTTTGATATCGTTTCGGTAAGGAAGCACCTTCTGATTCAACATGGAGGTGTTTTTTTGTTTTCCTGTATTCGAAGCGCGAGTGTATATGGCGTAGATGGCCGAGAAATAGCAGTTGAAGTTGATATTTCAAGCGGATTGCCTCAGCTCACAATCGTTGGATTGCCCGACCCTGCTATTCGGGAATCTGTTGAGCGGGTGCGGGCAGCTATTAAAAACAGCGGGTTCACCTTTCCTATGGACCGCATTACAGTCAACTTGGCTCCGGCTGATCTGCGCAAGGAAGGAACTGCCTTTGATCTGGCTATCGCTTCAGGCATTCTTGCAGCGAGCGGTCAAATCGCTGGCAGTCAGCTTAAGGATGTGCTTATTATTGGAGAATTGTCGCTTGACGGCACCGTTAAGCCAGTGCCCGGCGTACTTGCCATGATTGAGCAGGCTAAACACTGCGGGTTAACTAATATAGTATTGCCGGCCGCCAATGCTCATGAAGCATCTTGGATATCGGGGATGAAGCTGTTCGGCATCCACCATCTGAAGCAGCTGCTTGCACTCAGGTTTGAAGCTATTGAAAGCCTTGACAGCCTCGCCCAGCCTGCTGACTGTCATGAAGCCAATACTATGGAGGATTATGCTGAAATTATAGGTCAGCAGCTAGCCTTAAGAGCTATGCTGATCGCAGCTGCAGGCAAGCATAATATGCTGCTGTGCGGTTCGCCAGGCACTGGTAAAACGATGATGATTAGAAGATTACCGACTATTCTACCTTCACTTACAGAGGAAGAAGCACTCGAGGTGACGAAAATATACAGCGTTTCAGGCAAACTCCCGCAGAAGATAAGCGGGTTAATGTCAGCCCCGCCCTTCCGCGCTCCTCATCATACAATTTCCGCCGCAGGTTTAATAGGAGGCGGCTCTATTCCGAAGCCGGGCGAAGTTACACTAGCTCATCACGGCGTGTTGTTCCTTGACGAGCTTGCTGAATTTCCACGCAGTGTGCTGGAGATGCTGCGCCAGCCGCTTGAGGACAGGCAGGTGACGATTGCCAGGTCTAGAGCAACGATTCAATTTCCAGCGAGCTTTATTCTTGCCGCATCGTATAATCCATGTCCATGCGGGTTCAGAAATCAAGAATATGGCAGTAAGCTGTGCACCTGTTCCCCGGCGGCTATCGCTCGTTACTTATCGAGGCTGTCGGGTCCGCTGCTTGACCGTTTTGATCTGCAGCTGGAGATTTCCCGCCCAGCCAGCCTGCGAGAAGAAGCGGCTTCCGCAGATTCAACCGCCAAACAATATGGAAATAACTCAGCTGATATGAAAAGACTTGTCAAGCAAGCAAGAGAGCTGGCCTGGCAGCGCAACAGCATATATGGCGTACGCTATAACAGCCAGCTTGCCGGAGCAGCATTAAAAAAAGCTGCCAATATGAATATATCCGCAGCCCGCCTGCTTGATTATGCATTCCAAAAGTTAAGTATCAGCATGCGTGCTTATGATCGGCTGTTACGGCTCGCCAGAACGATAGCCGATATCGAGCAAATGGAGACCGTTACTGCTGAACATATTGCCGAAGCGATACAGTATAGAAAACTGGAAGAAAAAACAACCGACAATCGTTAAAATGCTCCTTCGATATGTTTCAATTGGTGCGATTGAGCAGTATTACCAAGCTCTATTGCAATGACATCAAATCTTACATGGCGGTCATTCCACTTCTTTGATTGCAAATAATATTGTGCATTCAATCTGATGCGCTGCTGCTTTCGGTTATGTACAGATTCGGCGGCTGTGCCGTATTTGCCGCTGCCTGTTCGCGTACGGACTTCGACAAAAATAACTCTGCCATCATTCTCGGCTATAATATCAATTTCTCCTGTCTTGCATCTCCAATTGGTATGCAGGATATGATAGCCGGACTCGATGAAATAAGCTATGGCCAGCTGCTCGCCCAGCTGGCCTGTCTGCTTTTTATCCAAGCTCATGCTGCCAATCCCTCGCTTTACGATCTGATTGGTATACAAAGGATAATATTTCTGCTACTAATGTAAACAGCTCCGCAGGTATTTCTTGCTCGACATCGAGCTTGGACAATACCTCGACCAAAGAGGCATCCTCCTGGATTGGTACATTATTCTCACTTGCCAAAGCCAATATTCGATCTGCAAGCTCGCCTTTCCCTTTCGCTATTAATACAGGCGCCGTACCTTTCTCCGGCTCGTATTTGAGCGCTACAGCTTTCCGCGGCGCCGTTCTTTCTGCTGCTTCACCCAGCTGCTCCTTGCTCATACTTTGAAATCAACTCCTTTGTAACGAGTTGCCGAGAATAAAGAGGAGTCTGGAGGCGCAAGCTTTGGCTTGTGCTTGCTCTCAACTGCAGCCTCAGCTTCCTCCTGCTTCGACTCATCAGGCATAGCTGTTACCTTAAGAGAGGACAGCTGATAACCGATCTGCTGCATACGCTCTGCCATAGTCAGCCTGGTCGCCTCAGTCAATTCAGCCGTTGCGGGATGATCATTCCAAATATGCAAGCTTACCATTCTATCAGCTACAAATACGTCAATAATCGTTTCTCCAATTGTCTTCATTGACAAATTAAACAACAGTCTGCAATTTTCTGCATCAAGCTCGCCTTTGCGGCCCCTTCTCGTCTGAACATGGACAGAGGCTGTCTGACCGCCTTCTTGATCCTGGAGCGGAATATACATCGTTATATGTGTGAATAAGGAATTGTTGCGCTCCGCTGTCAGCATAAGCTGCTGGCCGGTTATTTGAGATACAAGCTGATTGGCAAGCTCTTTGGCAGCCGCCGGCGCATCGGCCGCAGCAATCAGCTGCAGCAGTGCTCCTTTGAGCGATTCAGCAGCTTGAATAGGCTCGGCATGTGCTGCTGAGCGCTGCATAACTGCAGCTGCCTCATGACTATTCTGCAGCACACGCGCATCGGCTGCAAGCGGATGGCCGCTTGCATGCGCAGGCGATGCCGGAGCAGCAGCTTGCTGATGCTGTGATACGCTGCCGCTCGGGGCAGACGGCTGCAGGTCAGTCTGCATCGCTTGCGAGCCGCCAGACGCGACCGCTGACGTATTCGCCGCGTTCGCTTGTACAGCAGCAGTCGCCTGCTGCTGCCCTGGCTGCGCCTGAAGGCTTTGTGCTGGAGGCTGAAAAGCAGACTGCTGAGCGCCGCCGCTGCTGGAGGAAGCGCCCGCTTGATTTGTCATCTGCGCTGTCATCGCAGATGGAGCCTGCGGGCCAGCTTGCGGCTGCGGAACTGTTGCTGCGGTCGCTTGCTGCGCTGCACCATTATTCAAAATGGCAGCGTTGGGAGTGTTTGCTGCTTGAGCTGGAGCTTGTGCTGCAGCTTGCAACCCGCCCCTTCCGCTCGAGGAAGCCTGCTGCAGCTGCTCTGAATATTGCTTCGTAGCTTGTTTGGCAAGCTGCAGTTCATGATCGACCCCCAACCACTTCATCATGCCGCCAAGCCAGTTCGCTGGTTGAGACTGGCTGGCTTGGGCAGCTTGTGCTGTCCCTCCTCCTTGACCTGGCACATTGCCCTCACCTTGGAAATGATTCAGCGTACCACCCGCGCTGCCAGCTTGCTGTAAGCTTGCTGCCATACCGCTTGTTACACCTTTTCCACTACTCGTTAATCCTTGCAAAAAAGAATTACCGGCATCAAGCAAAGACAATACTTTCGCTGCAGCTTGAAGGAAGGCTGCGGAGCCCGCTCCTGAAGAAACGAGTGATGCAGATTGATTGGCCAAAGCCCCGCTTAGCATGTTGCGCAATGATTGCAGCAATTCATGCTGCGGCTGGCCGAACATGATTTGCTGCATGGCGGAGATCGTTGCAGCAGTCAATGGCATGCCGCGTTTAAATGCAGCAGCGGCAGCTTGCATCCACTGCTCCATATTAGCGCCAGGAGGCAGCAAGGAGGCTGCCTGCTGAAAAGCGGCAGCAGTAGCCCGGTTAAAAGTAAAACCCTCCTGCCGTAAATCCTTTACTAGCTCGACAGCCCATTTTTGATCAGGCAGTCCAAGCTTTTTAGCAATATCTCTAAAGGTATCATCCAGCATGCCGGCGGCAACCGGATCCACCTGTTTCATAATAATTGTAGAGCCGCTTGACTGCGGCTGAACCTGCAAAAAGGCAGTCTGGCCCGCTTGCAACGGAGATTCAAGCTTTGCTCTAACCTGCACTCCTTGTATTTGAACGATCGCTTCGTTATTATCAAGCAGCTGCGATACTACGCCGCGTACTGTTTGACCAACTTTTAATTCCAGCGTCCGCGAATCGCCAACCGTCTGTTCGCCGAGTAAGCTTCTCATTAAGTGACTGATATTCATAAGCTCGTTCCTTTCAGAGGCATTTCTCACTCTATCTTTATATCGGCTTATAAGGCTGTTCCATGAAGAGCGAGCTGCAAGCAAGTTGAAATCTGCCGTCCTAATGAACACTACTGCTGCACTTTTATGGGGAAAGTTTAATTCGAAATTTCATATAGAATAAACCGAAATGACTCGAAAAACATTATTGTGCTAAAAAACATACAAACTATCGCGGCTGTTGAGTGTCGTGAGTCACTTTGTACGAAAAACCATACAAACTGCGCAACTGAGGAGTGTCGTGAGTCTCATTGTGCGAAATTGAGCTTATTGATAAAGTACAGTATGGAGAATAGACAAGTCTACATTCAGCTCGTGGTAACTAAGTACATTTTGTGCATCCAGATTTTCTTTTTCATCGAATAAATGATTCAAATGGATTTCATGCATCTAGTTTTATTGAATTACTCTATTATTTGCGAATTGCGCCAAACTAGATGTAGTTTTTCCCCTTAGAATCACAAAAAGCCAAATTTCTTAAAACTAAGCGCATGAAATCAGGCTGTTGAAAAACGCTAACGGAACTGAGACACGCTATTGTACGGAAATCAGCTTATTCTAAAATCTAAAGGAACTGAGAAACTTTATTTACTCAAATTCACTACCTAAACGGGGGAAAGATCACTATAGCGCTCCACAGTTCCGTTACAGTTTTAAAACACCTTTTTATTGCTAAATAGAGCCTCTCAGTTCCGTTACAATTCTAAACAGATGGCATTACGACTTTTGCTCGGTTATTTAACTACTACAACGAATCGACGGCTTCCCGCTTACTGCTTTTGGTCTGTTTTCCGGGCTATTAAGCTGTTGCGGAGCTTTTTCAACAGCCTGATGAAATACAGTTAGCTTTAGCGCGCGAGTACTTGTTACTCAAAAGTTAGCATAAGCGCGTGAGTGCTCTTACCACATAACAGAGTTAGCCGTCGTCGCAAAGCGTGTGTTACGGTTTTCCAACAGCCTGAGAAATTCCACATTGTCACATTTATCACCTATATTAACGAACTATATTAATGACCTATAAAAAAACTCGCCCCTAACGCCGCCCCATTATGGGCAAGCATTACAGGCGAGTCTTTCGCAGTCTATGCTTTGCTTGTCTCGCTAAACTTTGCTTGTCTCGCTAAAAATTTTTTTCAAAAATGTCGCTCTATGCTCAGAGCTAGGTCCTCTTAGCAGAAGCTGCTCGCGATGAAGCTTAGTTGCATATCCTTTATGTACCGCGATCCCATATCCGGGAAATTTCTCTTCCCATTCATTGACACATAATTTGTCTCGGGTCACTTTTGCAACAATTGAGGCGGCAGCAATCGTCTGGCTGATCGCATCACCTTTTATTAAAGATTGCTGCGGCGCTGCAATATCCAGCTTTTCAGCATCTATTAATACATAGTCAGGCGCCGGCTCCAGCGACTCCACCGCAATCTTCATTGCAAGCCTGGACGCTTGCTTAATATTGATCCGGTCAATTTCCGATGCGTCAATTCTTGCTACAGACCAAGCGATGCACTCTGCAATAATTTCTTCATACAGCTGTTCACGCTTGCGCTCTGTTAACTTTTTGGAATCATTTATGCCTTCAATAATCAATCCCGGGGGCAAAATAACTGCCGCGGCCACTACATCGCCAAACAAACAGCCGCGCCCAACTTCATCCACCCCCGCTATTGCTGTGTATCCCATCTCCCATAGCATTTGTTCATGCTGCAGCACTATCTTTTCCCCCTGCCTGAATCTATCGTTGATGGCGACGCGCAGGTTTACTCCTCCGAGCCAATCGAACGAACCGGCATATCTTCATACGGCTCCTCCAGCGTCAAGCGGCCCAGCTTGCCTGAACGAAGATCACGCAATATTAATACTGATGCTTTTTCCAAATCAATATGACCGCCGCTCACGACACAGCCTCTGCGTCGCCCGATTTCTTCCATCAACTCAACGATTGCTGTTGGATTTTCGAAATCCTCCGGTTTGTTTTTCAAATCATAGCGCTCAGACAACGCCGGCCAGTATCGCTTGGCTAGCTCCTTCACAGCGTAAAAGGCAATATCATCTACATGAAGAATTTCTTCCTTGATTGCGCCTGTAACAGCCAAGCGGTAGCCTACCTTTTGATCCTCGAATTTGGGCCATAATATACCCGGCGTATCCAGCAGCTCCATATCACCGCTCGCCAGCTTGATCCATTGCTGGCCTTTTGTTACGCCTGGACGATCCCCGGTAGCAGCTATCTTTTTTCCGGCCAATCGATTTATTAGCGTCGATTTACCAACGTTCGGAATACCGACTATCAATCCTCTGATTGCTCTTGGGTTAATTCCTTTGGCAACCTGCTTGTCGATCCACTCTTTTAATATCTCTTTGGATTTCACAGCAATTTGACCAACCTGGAAGCCTGTCGACGAATCGACAGCGATACATTCATGCCCTTCATGCGCAAAATACGCCATCCATTGCTCCGTCGCCTTCGGATCAGCCAAATCACTTTTATTCAATACGATCAACCTTGGCTTATGCAGCAAAATTTCATCGACCATCGGATTGCGGCTCGACATTGGAACACGAGCGTCAAGCAGCTCGATTGCGATATCAATCAGCTTGAGCTTCTCTTGTATTTGCCGGCGCGCTCTCGTCATATGACCTGGAAACCACTGAATATTCATCTACTCACCTCATGGTGTATACTGAGCCGTACTAGTAATGATTAATGAATTTGATTTGGTTGAGCGGCCAGAATATTACCTCTGCACGACCAATAATTTCTTTTTCATTAATAAAACCTAAATAACGGCTGTCTGTGCTGTCTCCTCTATTATCCCCCATTGCAAATACAGTTCCCTCCGGAACGACAGTTTCACCATTTTTGGAATTAGGATAATTGTACTGATTGCCGCTGCCATTATACAGCATGCCCTGAGCATGCTTGGCTGCTACAACCTCTCTTATATACGGCTCATCTATAAGCTTGTCGTTAATATATAAATCATCGCCCTTAAGCGAAATTGTATCGCCAGGTACGCCAATTACACGCTTAATAAACTTTCTTCCTTGTTCAGGAACATTAAATACGATTACATCTCCATATTTAGGCTTCCCTATATTGTATATCAATTTGTTCACGATCAACCGTTCACCCGTTTCAAAATTCGGCTGCATCGACGCGCCATCAACAATAAACGGCGAAAACAGAAACTGTCGGATAATAAAAACAAGCACGATGGCTATTACTAGCGCTTTAGTCCACTCCAAATACTCATTGCCGGCTTTTTTACTTTTTACTTTGCTTCCATGTACCGCGGAACGGTCGGGCATATCTGCATGTTCTGATTGCGAAGAAGGAGATTGGTCCGTTATTTGTTCATTCCATTGATCATTATCATGTTTATTCACACTCATCAAATTCTCCTTTTCTAGTCATATTGCTATACGTAACAGCCGCCTCATTCGTAAAGGGTGCGATCGGTTACAAAATCGAAAGAGAAGGCAGCCTACACCCAATACGTTCAACTTTTTTCCTGAAAAACGAAAAGGAGCTTGTTTGCGCAAGCCCCTCTTGTCGTTTTAACGAATCTCTTTAATTCTAGCAGCTTTACCGCGCAGACTGCGAAGATAGTAAAGCTTCGCACGGCGTACTTTACCACGGCGAGCCACTTCGATTTTATCGAGTTTAGGCGAATGAAGCGGGAAAGTTCTTTCCACACCTACACCGTAAGAAATTTTACGCACTGTAAATGTTTCGCTAATGCCGCCGCCGCGACGTCTGATTACAACGCCTTCGAACAACTGGATACGCTCGCGCGAACCCTCAACGACTTTAACGTGAACTTTCAAAGTGTCACCAGGACGAAAGCTCGGAAGATCCTTACGCAATTGATCTTGTGTAATTGCTTGTACGATATTCATTTCGTTCACTCCTTCCACCATAGACGTTCTTATAGGCTCCTAGGCTCCACGATTCCTCTGAATCGCTTCATGGCGTATAGCGGACCGTCCGACTTTAAGAACAACACTGCAAATTCTACCATAACCAGCGCAATATTTCAACACTAAAACCGTGCTAAACGTTTATTTTTATTTGCTCTTCCTCCGCAATTTTTTTCAGCCACTGCCGTTCCTTATCTGTCAGCTCTGCAGCGCTTAACATATCAGGACGCCTGCGCAGCGTACGCAGCAATGACTGCTCTCTGCGCCATATCTCAACATTGGCGTGATGACCCGAAACAAGCACGTCCGGCACACTCCAGTCGCGAAATACAGCTGGCCGAGTATAATGCGGATATTCCAGCAAGCCCGTGCTGTACGAATCTGTAACAGCAGAGCTAGCATTGCCGAGCGTTCCAGGAAGAAGGCGGACAACGCTATCAATTATAGTCATAGCTGGCAGTTCGCCTCCGGTCAGCACGTAATCGCCGACAGACAGCTCATCTGTAACCAGATGCTCGCGAATACGTTCATCATAGCCTTCATAATGTCCGCAAATAAGAATGAGATGCTCTTCCTTAGCAAGCTCCTCCGCCTTTTTCTGTGAATACGGTTGACCCTGCGGGCACATAAGTATGACGCGCGGCTTGCCAGCCGGTTCATTGGCTTTTATGAGCGCCTCAACCGCCTCAAATACTGGCTCTGCCTGCAGCACCATTCCTCCGCCGCCTCCATAAGGATAATCATCGACCGTCTGATGTTTATTTTTGGAGTAATTGCGAAAGTTGACAGCCTGCAAGGATACAATACCTTTGTCCCTAGCCTTTCCAAGAATGCTGGCATTAAATACACCATCGAACATTTCTGGAAACAAGGTGAGCACATCTATTTTCACACTAAATCAATCCTTCCAAAAGTCGAACAGTCACCTGCTTGTTTGCTACATCCACGTCAAGTACAACTTCGTCTATGACAGGAAGCAATATTTGCTTGCCTTGATTTTTTGGACGATCCACAACCCACACATCATTGGCGCCCGGCGATAAAATTTCGCTGATCGTTCCTAGCTGCTCACCATCTTCCAACACAACCGTGCAGCCGATAATTTGGTGATAATAGTATTCTCCTTCATCAAGCTCCCCTTGATTCGCCTCTGATACTTTTAAGCTCCAGCCTTTATATTTTTCAACTTCGTTAATGTTGTCCAAGCCTGCAAATCGAATAAAATACATATTTTTTTGCAATCTTGCAGCTGTAACTGTAACCTGCAGCGATTCCTTACCAGACTCATTCACAAGCAGCAGCTCGCTGCCTGGCGCAAAGCGCTCATCAGCAAAGTCAGTTTGCGGCAGCACTTTGACATCGCCGCGAATACCGTGCGTATTTACTAGCTTGCCGACTGTGTACCATTTTTCGCTCATCATACCGCCCCTTTATTTTATCTGTTTCATACAATCTATTATAACACGCCAAGAAGGCCAGGATCATGATCCCAGCCCTCTCTAGTCGCGTGCGAACTATGAATTTATATCGACGACTACACGCTTATTCGATTTGACTGAAGCTGACGTTACAACCGTACGTATCGCCTTGGCAATACGCCCCTGCTTACCGATTACTTTACCGATATCGTCGGGGTGTACTGACAGCTCGTAAATCACGCTGCGTTCATCATCCTTCACTTGTACTCGCACATCTTCAGGATGATCCACCAAAGCCTTCGCTATGACAAGAATTAATTCTTTCATCACAAAGCCCTCCGCTGTTCAACAGTTATTTCTGTTGCTTAAGCTCATGGAACTTCTTCAATACACCTGCTTGAGAAAGCAAGCTGCGAACTGTATCAGATGCTTGAGCACCATTTTGCAACCATTTCAAAGCTTTATCTTCATCGATTTTTACTTGAGCCGGTTGAGCAACCGGATTGTAAGTACCGATTTCTTCGATAAAACGTCCATCGCGCGGGGAATGAGAATCAGAAACCACTACGCGGTAGAAAGGAGCTTTATGAGCACCAATGCGTTTCAAACGGATACGAACTGCCATTTATAATTCACCTCCTTCAATCAAATAAAAGCCTCTATATATTAAAACGGAAATTTCATGTTTCTTCCCATCAAGCCCTTAAGCCCTTTTTTTCCTTTGCCTTTCGGACCCTTCGGTCCCATCATGGATGAGAACTGCTTCATCATCTTGCGCATATCATCAAATTGCTTGATCAAGCGGTTGACTTCAACGATGGTTGTTCCGCTGCCGGCAGCGACGCGCTTGCGTCTGCTATGATTAAGCAGCTCCGGCTTTTGCTTCTCTTCCTTCGTCATCGACTTGACGATCGCTTCAACGCGAGAAATCTGCTTGTCGTCTACCTTCATATCCTTCATATTTGCCTTCATTTTGCCCATGCCAGGCAACATATCCATAAGCTGATCAAGCGGTCCGAGCTTGCGCACCTGCTCCATTTGCTCAAGGAAATCATCAAAGGTAAATTCGGCATTGCGCATTTTGCGCTCCATCTCAGCCGCTTTTTCGCTATCGATATTCGCTTGTGCCTTCTCAATAAGCGAAAGCATGTCTCCCATGCCTAAAATTCTTGAAGCCATGCGCTCCGGATGGAACGGCTCGAGCGCATCGATTTTCTCGCCCATTGCTGCAAACTTGATCGGCTGGCCGGTTACGGCCTTGACCGACAGAGCGGCACCGCCTCGCGTATCGCCATCGAGCTTGGACAATACGACGCCTGTCAGCTCAAGCTGCTCATGAAAGCTCTTCGCAACGTTAACTGCATCCTGACCTGTCATTGCATCTACAACGAGCAACACTTCATCCGGCTTTACAAACGCATGGATCTGCTTGAGCTCCTCCATGAGCGCCTCATCAATATGCAGACGGCCGGCTGTATCGATAATAACATAATCGTTACCATTGTCCTTTGCGAACTGCAAGCTTGCTTTGGCAATTTCAACCGGCGATACTTGATCGCCCATTGCAAATACCGGCGCGCCGATTTGGCCTCCAAGCACTTGCAACTGCTTGATAGCTGCAGGCCGATAAATATCGCATGCTACCAAAAGCGGCTTGTGATTGCTTTTTTGCAGAAGCTTAGCAAGCTTTCCTGATGTAGTCGTCTTACCCGCACCCTGCAAGCCGGCCATCATAATGACAGTCGGAGGCTTGTTAGCCTTGGCTAGCTTGCTCTGTGTACCGCCCATAAGCTCAGTCAGCTCTTTATTAACGATATCGATGACGACCATGCCTGGAGTAAAGCTCTTCGTCACATCAATGCCGACTGCGCGTTCCTTTACCTTCGCGATAAAATCCTTTACAACCTTGAAGTTAACGTCCGCTTCAAGCAAGGCAAGCCGCACCTCGCGCATCGCCTCCGAAACGTCCTCTTCGGATACTTTGCCTTTTCCCTTCAGCTTGCTGAATACATTTTGCAATCGACTGGTTAAGCTTTCAAATGCTGCCATGAACCGTCACCTCCTTCTTGTAATTGTTCGGTTTGATGGTATGCCTGAATCCATTCCATCAGACACTGCTTGTCTTGTGAAGTCAAAGCCAGCTGCTCGATACCGCGCTTCAGCTGTCCAATCAGCTGCTCACGCCGTTCGTGCTTTTCCAGCAATTCTAATTTTCGTTCATAGGTTTCAAGCGCCTGTTCTGCTCTTTTTATATTGTCATAAACAGCTTGGCGGCTAATATTAAATTCAGACGCAATTTCGCCAAGCGAGAAATCATCATGATAGTAATATGAAAGTATAGTACGCTGCTTCTCTGTTAATAAAGGCTCGTAGAAGTCAAACAACAAATTAATCCGCGTCGTTCTGGCCAGGGCATTCGCTTCCTCAGCACTCATTGCCTCGCCCCCTTCTTACATTTCGCAAACCTGTCAAGTAACATCCCTTTACAGCATATCAACGATACTTATCATACTTGAGTTCACTCAGCCTGTCAAGTCTTTTTACTTGTCACATCAATATGTTTTTTATTTTAAAATAAAAGGACCGCCTATTAAACCGGTCCTCCTAGCTATCGTTTACTTGTCCTGCGTTACTGCGTCCTGCTGCTCTTCTTTCACAATCAAGCCTGCGAACAGTGCATGTACAAATTGCTCCGAGTCAAACTGCTGCAGATCCTCCATTTTTTCGCCCAGCCCTACAAGCTTAACCGGCAAGTTCAGCTCATTGCGAATCGCGATGACGATACCGCCCTTGGCTGTGCCGTCAAGCTTCGTAAGCACCAAGCCTGTAACGCCGCTCTTCTCGCCAAACAGCTTGGCTTGGCTTAATGCGTTTTGTCCCGTCGTAGCATCAAGAACCATCAGCACCTCATGAGGAGCATCCGGAATCTCACGCTGTATAACACGAAAAATTTTGTTCAGCTCTTCCATCAAATTGGACTTGTTTTGCAAACGGCCTGCGGTATCGCAGAGCAATACGTCTACTCCGCGCTGCTTGGCAGCCTGAACGGCATCGAACATGACGGCCGCCGGGTCAGAGCCGGCCTGCTGCTTCACTACATCTACACCGACGCGGGTCCCCCATACCTCAAGCTGTTCGATTGCGCCCGCGCGAAAAGTATCGCCGGCAGCAAGCAGGACACTCTTGCCCTCGCTTTTGAATTTATGGGCAAGTTTGCCGATTGTCGTCGTTTTGCCTACTCCATTTACGCCAACAAATAGAATAACGGTAATGCCGTCTTTCGCCATGCGCAGCTCAGCGTTGTCGTCACCCTTAAGCAAGGCAACCAGCTTCTCTGACAAAATAGGCTGCAGCTCAGCAGCATCTTCAATTTTTTGCTTTTTGACTTCCTTGCGCAAATCATCGATTAATTCCATAACCGTCATAACCCCGACGTCTGCACCGATCAAAATTTCTTCAAGCTCCTCATAAAATTCCTCGTCGATTTTTTTGCGGCGAAGAATGAGCTCCTCTACTTTTTCAACAAAAGCAGTCCGCGTCTTGGACAAGCCTTCCTTAAATACATTAGTTACCGCCTCTGTTTTCGAAGCGATGCTTTCCTTCAGCTTTTTAAAAAAACTCATTGCTGCAGCTCCTTCATTTTTGCTATAACCCTTCAAAACCTTTTATCTTTTATCAAAGACAGCCATTTACGCAGTTACTTGGTTTTCTTCCTCCTCCAGCCGTACGGAGACAAGTTTGGAAACGCCGCCTTCCTCCATCGTAACGCCATAAAGCACATCTGCTTCTTCCATCGTACCCTTACGATGAGTAACGACAATAAATTGCGTCAGTTCAGAAAACTCACGCAAATATTGAGCGAACCTGGACACATTGGCCTCATCCAATGCTGCCTCAACCTCATCCAGCACGCAGAACGGAACCGGCTTCACCTGCAAAATCGCAAACAACAAGGCGATTGCCGTCAGCGCCCGCTCTCCGCCTGATAGCAGCTGCAAATTTTGCAGCTTTTTGCCTGGCGGCTGAGCCACGATATCTATTCCCGTATCAAGGACACGATCCGGCTCCACCATAACCAGATCTGCGCGGCCGCCGCCAAACAGCTTTCCAAATACGACGACAAAATGGCTGCGGATCGCTTCAAAGGTCGTCCTAAAGCGTTTGGACATCTCTTCATCCATTTCGCTTATAACCTGGTAAAGAGTAGTCTTTGCTTCAATTAAATCATTTTTCTGCTCGGATAAAAATTCATAGCGCTCCTTGATGCGCTCATACTCATCTATCGCCCCTAGGTTGACGTCACCCAACGCAGTAATTTGCCGCTTCAAATCTCTGACATCGTGCTGCGTTCCGGCAATATCCTCCGGTACCGGGTATTGCGTGCGGGCCAGCTCAAAGCTTAGCTCATACTCTTCACTCAGCTTGCGCAGTAAATTTTCAAGCTCAACATCCATACGATTAGCTGCTATTTCAGTTTGTCGCATTTGCTCTTCAATATCGCGAAGCTGGCTGCGCTGCTCCTTCGTTTCATTTTCGCCCTGATCCAGATCAGCAATTCTTTGCGCCCTTGCAGCACGCTTGAAATCGGTCTGCTCTGCGCACTGCTGCTTTTTAATCCGCAATTCATTGAGCTGCTCGATTTGATTGCTCGTTTCCTCTTCATGGCGAATGGTCTCAGCAGCTTGCTGCTCTGCAATCTGGCGCAGCTGCTGAAGCTCCTGCTTCGCATGCTGAATATCAGTGCGGACGCGAGCAGCCTGATCCAGACTCGACAAGCGCTCCTGATCGGTTTTGGCGACTGCAATTTTGAGGTCGGTCAACTGTCCCTGAAGCTGCTCCTTGGCATTCTCGCTAGCCTTGCGCTGCTCTTCCGCAAGCTTGATCGCCTCTTGCAATCTTGCTTCATCATCTGTCAATTTCTCCAGCCGCTCATTGGCAAGCTTAATCGCTTCCTCGGCAGCTGTCTGCTCCGAAACATGCGTAGCGCGATCAGACGACGAAATTTCCAGCTGCTCCTTCATATGACGCTCTTCGCTTTGCAGCTGATCCAGCTGGGACTTTGCCTGCTGTTCTTCAAAACGGCACTGCTCCGCCTGCTCTCTCAGCTGATCGAATTTCTGATTGCGGATTGATTGCTCCTTGCGCAAATCGGATAGCTTATCGCGCAAATGCTCTACAGTGCTCTTAGCTTGGACAATTTCTTGATCCAGCGCTTCAATTTGGCGCTGGCGCCCAAGCAGGCTTGCACCCTTCTTGTGAAGACTGCCGCCAGTCATCGAGCCGCCCGCATTAACGACGTCGCCTTCTAGTGTTACGACACGGAAACGGTACTGGCATCTCGAAGCGATCCGATTCGCCTGCTCCAACGTCTCTGCAAGCAGGACGTTGCCCAGCAAACTGAACACAACAGCGTTGTACTGGCTGTTGCACTGAACAAGCTCGGCAGCAACGCCGACAAAGCCGTCGAGGGATTGCAGCATGCGCTTGTCCTGCTCAGGTATATGCCGCGCCTTGATTACATCAAGCGGCAAGAACGTCGCACGCCCCAGCTGCCTTTGCTTCAAAAAGCTAATGGCTGATCTAGCTGTCTGTTCATTTTCCATTACAATATGCTGCATCGCATTGCCAAGCGCTGTCTCTACCGCAACTTCAATTCGTTCCGGCACAACAATCAGTTCGGCTATCGCGCCATGCACACCGGAAATTCCGCTTGCACCGCGCCTAGACGCTTTAAGCACCTCTTTAACACCTTGCATAAAACCGTCGAGCGCATCCTGCATTTCCTTCATCGTATCCCGTCGCGAAATACAGCTGTCCAGCCTTTGCTCCCATTTGCGAAGCGACTGCGACACCTCGTCCAGCATAGATGTTATCTCTTTCAGCTTTTCGGATTCCGTAATAGAATCGTTACGGATCTTGCTGAGCCGCTCCAACGTTTCATTAATTGTCCGCTGGAGCTCAGAATGGCGCTGTTTCAGCCGTTCCTGCTGCTCCGTCCATTTATTTTCATCCTCATCCAGACGTTCCATTCTGCGCTGCAGCGATTCCTGCTGCTGAGCGTAATAGCGCAGCTCGTTGCGGTGCTGAGCCATACTGCTCAGCACTTCCAGCAGCTCTGCCTTAAGTCGCTCCTGAGCATCCATTACAGCCTCGCCAGATACGCCGAGCAAATTAGCTTCTTCCTCGGCAAGCGCCGCCTTCAATTCCGACAGCTGAAGCTCCAAGCCGGCAGCTTTGCTGCGGTACTCGGCTTCCTCCTTCGAAAGCAGTACGATTCTTTCATCCTGCGCAGCGATGCTTTGCTCAAGCTGCTGCTTGTTCTGCTCCAGATTTTTTTTGCGTTCCTTCAGCACCTCGCCGTAGCCTTCGCACTTTTCTGCCTCTTCGCTAATTTGCAGCATCAAAGCGTGCAGCTCATCTAGCTCGGCTTCAATATTGCGCAGCAGCTGGCGGTCATTTTCCAAATGGGCGTCATGCTTGCTTACGACCGTGGACAGCTGCAGCTGCTGTTGCTTGAGCTGCTCCAGCTTCTGA
Organism: Paenibacillus sp. IITD108; assembly: GCF_036541265.1. NCBI lineage: Bacteria > Bacillati > Bacillota > Bacilli > Caryophanales > Paenibacillaceae > Paenibacillus > Paenibacillus sp. IITD108. The sequence goes on from NZ_JAZHCT010000005.1 coordinate 237,001, forward strand.
TTGGACTCTTCCCAGGATCGATGGACCGTCTCGATATTATGTACGTACATCGAGATCTCTTTTGTTTTAAGCTGCTCTCTGAGCGATTTATAATGAATAGCTTTCTCGGATTGCTTGCGCAATGGCTCGACCTGATCCTCAAGCTCCGAGACAAGATCATGGATGCGCAATAAATTTTGCTCAGTCTCATCGAGCTTTTTTTGCGCTTCACGCTTACGCGATTTGTATTTGACGATTCCTGACGCTTCCTCAAAAATACCGCGGCGATCCTCTGATCTTGTACTTAATATTTCTTCAATTCTGCCTTGTCCAATAATGGAATAAGCTTCCTTTCCGATACCGGTATCCATAAACAATTCAGTAATATCCTTAAGCCGGCATGGCTGCTTGTTAATGAGATATTCACTTTCCCCGCTGCGGTGAACACGCCTGGTGACGGTTACCTCATTGTACTCTAGCGGGAGCGCATTATCCTCATTGTCCAGAGTAAGAGATACTTCTCCGTAATTGACTGCCTTGCGGGCATCGCTTCCGGCAAAAATGACATCTTCCATCTTGCCGCCGCGCAAGCTTTTGGCGCTTTGCTCGCCCAGCACCCAGCGAATGCCATCTGAAATATTGCTTTTGCCGGAGCCGTTCGGCCCAACGACAGCTGTAATGCCGTTGACAAATTCCATTTCGGTCTTGTCGGCAAATGATTTAAAACCTGATAATTCGATCCGTTTCAAAAACATGGTATGGCTTTCACCTCATAGCATATTGTATCATATTAACTCTTAAGAAACGACTAGCATATGCACGAGAAACGGCTGCTTCACCGTCTTTTTTTGACAAGGACAAACGGCTCCCTTATTCTTCGCTTTAATGAAGTAGTAACGTTTACCGAACTAATATAAAAACAATATAAAAACTGGTATAAGGTGAAAACTTATACTTTCCTGCATTTATAAAAATACAAAAAGAATGCTATCGCATATCGTGCAACAGCATCCCGCATTCACTCCGTATAGTAATCTATCCTGCTCACTTGCATACATAGCGCCTTTCATTTCAGCAGCTCTTCTGCCGTATGCGTTTACTTTTCCTGAGGCAGCTTTTGCCACGCCTCAGCAGCAGCGCGCTGCTCCGCTTCCTTTTTCGTGCGGCCGGTGCCTGTACCGTATTTTTCTTCGCCGAGATATACCTCTACGACAAATTCCCGGTCATGCGCCGGGCCTTTTTCTTCCGTAATTTTATACTCGATTGCCCCTAGCCCGTGATGCTGCGCTCGCTCCTGCAGCTTCGATTTGGCATCCTTCATAACGAGTCCGAAATCATTGGACTCAATATTAGGGAACATATACCGCTCTAGAAATCGTCTGACTTCTTCCAGACCGGCGTCCAGATAAAGAGCGCCAAGCAACGATTCGAACAGGTCTGCAAGCAGGGCCGGACGCTGCCTGCCGCCAAGCTGCTCCTCACCGCGGCCAAGCAAAATATGCTCGCCGAGCTCCAGCTTTTCGGCAAAATAAGCCAGCGAGGCTTCGCAAACGATTGAGGCGCGCATGCGGGTCAGCTCCCCTTCAGGGCGCTTGGGGTAAGTTGTATACAAATATTCTGAAACGAGCAGTTGAAGCACCGCATCGCCCAAAAATTCCAATCTCTCGTTATGCTGAACAACGCCTCTTTGTTCATTTACATATGAGGTATGCGTAAACGCTTGCTTCAGCAGCTTTGGCTGTTTGAAATTAAGCTGCAGCGAACGCTGCAGCTCATCAAATGAATTATTCTTCATATACTTTCATCACAATCGTCGCGTTATGGCCGCCAAATCCGAAGGAATTGGACAACGCTGTACGCACTTCAGCCTTGCGCGGCTGGTTAGGCACATAATCAAGATCGCACTCCGGGTCTTGGTTATCCAAATTGATCGTAGGCGGTATCATGCCATTTTGCAGCGTCAAGCCGATAATTACGCTCTCTACCCCGCCGGCAGCGCCAAGCAAATGGCCTGTCATGGACTTGGTCGAGCTGACAGCCAGCTTATAAGCATGATCGCCAAAAGCAATTTTAATCGCCTTCGTTTCGGAAATATCACCTACAGGCGTTGATGTGCCATGCGCATTAATATAGTCGATCTCTGAAGGATCAATGCCTGCATCCTTAATTGCCTTTTTCATACATAGCGCCGCTCCGTTCGGATCTGGCTCCGTCATATGATGCGCATCGCCGCTCATGCCGTAACCGATAATCTCGGCATAGATTTTTGCGCCGCGCGCCTTGGCATGCTCAAGTGATTCAAGCACCAATATGCCTGCCCCTTCGCCCATGACAAAACCATCGCGATCAATATCAAACGGCCTGCTGGCTTTTGTTGGCTCATCATTGCGGACCGACATAGCGCGCATTGAACAAAATCCCGCCATTCCTGTAGGCCTGATTGTCGCTTCCGCACCGCCCGCAATCATAACGTCTGCATCTCCGCGCTGAATGAGCTTGTAAGAATCTCCGATTGAATGCGTGCCTGTCGCACAGGCTGTAACTGCTGTGCTGTTAGGACCCTTAGCTCCAGTCATAATGGAAACCTGTCCAGATGCCATATTCGCAATCATCATTGGAATAAAAAACGGGCTGACCCGCTTCGGGCCTCTCTCAAGCAATATATTATGCTGATCTTCCCAAGTGCCAAGACCGCCGATGCCGGACCCGACCATAACCCCTACGCGCTCTGCATCAGCATTGTCGCCGATGCGAAGACCGGAGTCCTCAATGGCAAGCTTGCTGGCTACTGCAGCAAATTGAACAAATCTGTCCATTTTGCGAGCTTCCTTCTTATCAATACCGTAATCCTCGGGATTAAAGTTTTTGATTTCTGCAGCAATTCGAGTTGTATAGTCCGAAAAATCAAATGCTTCTGCTTCAGAAACACCAGATTTGCCTTCCATTAAATTGCCCCAAAATTGCTCCAGGTCAGACCCTAGAGAAGTAATGACGCCCATACCAGTTACAACTACTCTATGTTTCATTCCATTCACCCCTGCACTTAGCAATATAGATGATGCTAATTTCTAATACTGCTTCTATATAAATGCGACAAGTCGCGAAATAACCGTAATAGATGGAGATAAGTCCCGTCTTGCAACGGGACTTTTCTTGAAACATAAGAATGAATAAGCATATTCACTTACTTTGTTCTTATATTTTTTCGAGAAACTATGCGTCCTCAAGCAAGGACGCCATAAACGTTTCTTTTACTACTGCTTATTAGGCAAGGGATTGTATGTAGTTCACAACTTCACCTACAGTAGTAATTTTCTCTGCATCTTCGTCAGAGATCTCCATATCAAACTCGTCTTCCAGCTCCATGACTAGTTCTACAACGTCAAGTGAGTCAGCGCCGAGGTCATCTTTAAAAGAAGCTTCAAGAGTAACTTCTGCTTCATCCACGCCAAGGCGATCGATGACAATGCGTTTTACACGCTCTACTATATCGCTCATCCGGTTCACCTCCTCCACCGTATTATACGAAAATTAATAATAAAATGCTATTGCAACCTTTGTCCAGCAATTTCTTATACTTTCCTATATTTTAAAAAGAAAGCTACATGTACATACCACCGTCTACATGAACCGTTTGACCTGTCATATAGGATGCTGCATCCGAGGCCAGAAAACGCACCGCGTTCGCAATATCAGATGCTTGTCCAAGCTTAGCCAGCGGAATTTGTGCAGAAAGAGTATTTTTCATCTCTTCTGGCAATTGATCTGTCATATCCGTTTGAATAAAGCCTGGAGCGATGCAATTGACTGTAATTCCACGCGATGCAAGCTCCTTGGCACTAGCCTTTGTCAAACCGATTACGCCAGCCTTTGCAGCGACATAATTCGCCTGTCCAGGGTTGCCAAGCACACCAACTACCGATGAAATATTAATGATGCGGCCAGAACGCTGCTTCATCATCGAGCGTGTCACTGCTTTAATGCCGTTAAAAACGCCCTTGAGATTCGTTTCGATTACTTCGTCGAACTCTTCTTCCTTCATGCGCATAATGAGATTGTCTCTTGTGATGCCTGCATTATTTACTAGAATATCCAAGCCGCCTAGCTGATCGATAACTTCTTTAACCATGGCGTCAAACTGATCGGCCTTACCTACATTTGCTTTAATCATTATCGCCTTCTTGCCAAGCGCTTCAATCGCTTGGACAGTTTCGGCCGCAGCAGCCTCGCTGCCGGAATAATTCACTGCAACATCAGCTCCGCCTTCAGCAAGCGCAATCGCAATCGCTCTGCCAATTCCGCGAGAAGCGCCAGTAACTAATGCTGTTTTGCCTTCTAAGCTCGCAAACATAAGCTATCCCTCCTATACTTCAATAGCATCTAGCGCCTCAATGGCTTCTAGGCTATTCAAAGTAATAATACGAACGGTCTTATCTATTTTTTTAATTAATCCAGATAAAACAGAGCCTGAACCGATCTCAACAAAGGTATCTACCCCTTGTCCGATCAAGTATTGGATACTGTCTTCCCACAATACAGGAGAATATACCTGCTCAGCAAGCAGCGCGCGAATTTCCTCTGATGCCGTTACTTGCTTGGCTGTAACATTGGCAACAACAGGAATGGCTGCCGGAGCAATAGCCGCTTCAGCCAATTTTTGCGCTAATCGTTCAGCGGCAGGCTTCATCAATGAGGAATGGAACGGTCCGCTTACCTCCAGTGGAATAACACGTTTCGCACCTGCTTCCTTGCCTCGCTCGGCAACCGCCTGTACACCCGCAGCACTGCCTGATACAACAATTTGTCCAGGGCAATTCACATTGGCAAGCTCAACAACGCTTACTTCTGAAGAAATTTGCTTACAAAGCTCGTCAAGCGCTCCTCGCTCTGCTCCAAGCACAGCTGCCATCGCTCCTTGCCCGCCAGGCACCGCTTCCTCCATAAACAAACCGCGTGAGCGGACTAGCAGAACAGCATCCTGAAACGTAAGAGACTGCGCAGCGACAAGCGCGCTGTATTCACCAAGGCTATGGCCGGCTACATAATCAGCTTTCAGCCCTTTTTCCTTTACAACCTGGAGCAGCGCAGTGCTTACTGTAAGCAGCGCAGGCTGTGTATTGGCTGTTTGCTTTAAAACTTCCTCAGGTCCCTCCATGATCAAGTCTGTCAAAGAGTAGCCAAGCACCTCATTCGCCTGCTCGAATATAGCTCGAGCAGCTTCATGCTTTTCATAAGCATCTTTCCCCATACCTACAGCCTGAGCCCCCTGCCCAGGAAATATGAATGCTATTTTGCCCATGTTTCCCCCATTCCCATCGAGCTGAAAGGAGTGCCATCACACAACCTGACGCTCGCTGCCGCAATTACTACCATATTATTATAAATTTACCATACAAGCACAGAAGCACCCCATGTCAAACCGCCGCCAAAACCAACAAATACAAGCTTGTCTCCCGTCTGGATACGCTGTTGTTCGACTGCTTCAGCCAATGCGACAGGAATTGAAGCAGCTGACATGTTGCCATACTTGTTCAAATTAATCATTGCTTTCTGCTCAGATAACTCCAATCGGTTCATCGCTGAGTGAATAATGCGAATATTGGCTTGATGCGGAATAAGCAAGTCAATCTCATCCTTGGTCATGCCAGCCTTCTCCAGCGCTTCCTCAGCAGCACTGCCCATAATGCGAACAGCAAACTTAAACACATCATTCCCTGCCATATAAATATAATGCTTTTTATCCGCTATGCTTTGTTCAGTAGCCGGCATTCTTGAACCGCCGCCAGAAACCTTAAGCAGTTCGCCGCCGCTGCCGTCCGCGCCAAGCACGAACGATTTGAAGCCTCGGCCTTCCGGAACCTCGCCCAGCACAACTGCTCCAGCGCCGTCGCCAAACAAGATGCAAGTATTGCGGTCCGTGTAATCTGTAATGCGCGAAAGCGTCTCGGCACCTACAACCAAAATATGCTTGTACATACCGGTAGCAATCATACTGGAAGCTGTTGAAAGCCCATAGATGAAGCCGGAGCAAGCTGCTGACAGATCAAAGGCAGCCGCCTTCTTGGCGCCCAGCTTATCCTGCAGCAAGCAGGCTGTTGACGGAAAAAACATATCCGGCGTAATCGTAGCTACAATTATAAGATCAATATCATCGGCAGTAAGCCCAGCTGCCTCTATCGCTAGTCGCGATGCCTCGTAGGCCAAATCAGAAGTAGCCTCGCCAGCTGAGGCAACGCGACGCTCCTTAATACCTGTTCGAGTGACGATCCATTCATCATTCGTCTCTACCATTTGTTCTAAATCATGATTGGTTAATATCCGCTCCGGAACGTACTTGCCTGTTCCAATAATGCCGACTGGACGCAAACTCATTACACACACTCACTTCCCATTAATTTCTGCTGCAATCGAATGAATCAAATTACTTTGAATGGCTAATCTCGCTTGACGTACTGCATTTTTGACGGCTACTACGTCCGAAGACCCGTGACATTTCACGACAAGCCCCTTCAATCCTAACAGAGGAGCGCCGCCATGCTCCTTATAATCCATTTTTTTCTTTAGAGCGCGCAGGCGAGGCATCATAATGGCAGCTGCTAATTTAGTCATTAAGGAATGGCCGAAAGCCCCTTTCAATTCTGAAAAAATAGTGCCGGCTGCGCCTTCCATCGCCTTAAGCAGTATATTTCCTGCAAAGCCGTCGCAAACGAGCACATCGCAGTTGCGGTTCAACACATCTCTGGCTTCCACATTACCTATAAAATGAATTGGGGCGTTTTCGAGCAAATCAAATGCAGCACGAGATACTTCATTGCCCTTCTTCGCTTCTGTTCCGACATTTAGAAGTCCTACCCGCGGCTTTTGTAGTCCATGCACCTTTTCACGATACAAGCTGCCCATAATCGCGTATTGCAGCAAATGATCGGGCTTTGCATCCATATTTGCTCCAAGATCAAGCGCAAGCACGCCCAAATCGTCCATCGTAGGCAGCATTGGCGCAAGCGCCGGGCGTTCTATTCCTTCCATGCGGCCAACAACCAACAGGCCTGTTGTCATAAGTGCTCCTGTATTGCCAGCTGACAGCATCGCATCAGCCTTGCCTTCCCGAACGAGCTGCCCCGCCACTACCATGGACGCGCCCTTCTTGCGTCTAACCGCCTTAACCGGCTCGTCATCCGGTTCTATAATATCATCGGCATGATGAAGCGACACGTTGCCCGGGCAGCCTCTGCCAAGCAAGGGCTCAATTGCAGCTGTGTTCCCGACCAACAACAGTTCCGTATCCGGAAACTGTCTTGCCGCTTCAATAGCTCCCTGCACAATAAGAGCGGGGGCATTATCCCCGCCCATTGCATCAATTGCGATCCGCAATTGCTTCTCCTCCTTCTTGATCAGACTCCCCTGCGGATCGATATATAACGAAATTGCCTTGAAAAACCATTTCATCGCCAACATAAGTAAACAGCTCTACCTTTGCTTTACTGCGTTCGCCAGAAATGGAGCGTACATAAGCTTTCGCAATACACTTCTCGCCTAGTCTAACGGGGCGAATAAAACGAATATCTGCAGTAACTGTCAAAGCGATAGCATCGTCAATAACGGCGACTGCAAGCGAATTAGCCTGGGCGAACACATGATGCCCCCTGGCTATTGATGTTCTTGAAAATACATGCTCTTCCTTAATTTCAAATACAGAAATACCGCTACGATCCAGCTCTAAATCAATAATATCACCTATAACTTCATGCAGAGGCAAAGAGCGGACCGAGTCATAGGAACGTTCAGCCATAAGCTTCATTCTTTCCCTCAGCTCCGGTATGCCAAGCTCCATGCGATCAAGCCGTATCGTTTGTATACTTACCTTCAGTAAGCGCGTTAACTCTCGGTCGGTAATAAATGGATTTTCCTCAATCAACTGGGCCAGCTGCTGATGCCGCTGCCGTTTAGGCATCCGTTCGATGATCGGCACCACCTTTATACTAGTTATATTTTCTGTAAGATGAAACGATTCCATTATTTAAATAACAAAAATATAATCAATCTAATTCAAATTTATCACCTGGTACTAAAACAGTATATAAAAAAATGTGTCCATGTGCAATGGATTAGCAAATTATATATGAAATAACAGCTGCCGGGCAACAAAGCCTCACTAATTTCAAAAAAAATAACGCTTCATCGGATGATGAAGCGTTATTGCTGTAATAAATTGATTATTGGGAAATGATCTCTTTCGTTTTGTAAAAACCACAAACTTTACAAACACGGTGAGACATTTTGAACTCTCCACACTGCTCACATTTCACCATACCAGGTAGTGCAAGTTTAAAGTGTGTACGACGCTTGTCGCGGCGAGTTTTGGATGTTCTACGTTGAGGTACTGCCATCTTTCCCACCTCCTTCACATAATCAATACACTATTTTTTAAACAAATCCTTCAAAGCTTCAAACCGCGGGTCTATGTGATCGGTCTCGCAGCTGCATGAGCCTTCATTGAGGTTATGTCCGCAATGCTGGCAAAGACCTTTGCAATCATCAGCACATAGTGGTGCAAACGGCATAAACAGCAGCAGTGATTCTTCTAAATAGGGCAGCAAGTCCAATTTATCCGTTGTCACTTCTATAAACTCGCTGTCTGCTTCTTCCTCTTCGTCTGTATCCTCAATCGATTCAACAGGCTTGAATTGTTCGGAAAAAGATATCACCGTATGTTCCTTTGTCGGTTCCAGGCAACGCGAGCAAGCCAGCTCCAGGTCGATCGTCAACTGACCGTCAACTGCTATGAAGTCATCATAACCGGTTACCTGAAGTGAAACATGCAGCGGTCCTGCATTAAGTACATCACGCCGTCCCTTGAATAGCTCGCTAACATCAATCTGTTGATCGATCGTAGCCTGCAAGCCCTTGGACATCATCTCTTGAATATGAAATTGCATAAGATCACCTCAAACAAACAAAGTTTATTATATCTATTTGTACTGCGTTTTGTCAACAATTTCACTGTTCAAGATTAGTCAAAACTTCCAAACCGGCAGCAAGCTGAGTGCCAATGCCTTATTTAAGCGCCTGATTCAGTTAGAAATTCAAACCAGCCCTGTCATATGCTATGCTATAGTATAACCATTATATTAATATTACTTCATCTTGAGAGGAATTCAAGCATGAAAACAGTCGGGCTAATTGTAGAATACAATCCTTTTCACAACGGACATCTTTACCATTTGCAAAAGTCAAAAGAAATGACATCCTCAGATGCTGTTGTAGCCGTAATGAGCGGCAACTTTTTGCAGCGCGGCGAGCCTGCGCTTCTGGACAAGTGGGCGCGGGCCGAGATGGCGCTGGCTAACGGCTGCGACCTGGTTATCGAGCTGCCGGCTGCCTATGCGACACAAGCGGCGGAGTGGTTTGCCTTTGGCGCTGTATCGCTGCTGCAGGCGACTGGCGTCGTGGACAGCTTCTGCTTTGGAACGGAGAGCGGCAACATCAAACCGTTGGAGACTGCCGCGCGAATCGTTGCCAATGAACCGGAGGACTTCAAAACATTGCTGCAGCAGCTGCTCCAAGCTGGCGCCAGCTATCCGAATGCATACAGCTCAGCAATCAAACAATATTTGTTGCACTGCGGAGATCTTGATGCGGCACAATTTTCATTCGATATGCCTAACCACACTTTAGGACTGCATTACTTGACTGCACTAAGACGGATAAACGGCACGATGAAGCCTTACACTATCGCCCGGGAAAAATCGCAATATAATGACACATCCGCTCAAGACGGCACGATAGCAAGCGCTACGGCAATTCGCAAAATGCTGCTTGAACAGCAAGACCTGCAAGCAATAAAGGGATATATTCCAGAAGCTACCTTTCAGATCATTGAAAAGCATTGGCGCAACAGGCACTGTCCTATGGACTGGGAACGTTTCCGCAGCCAATTGCTGCACAAGCTGCTTACAACCCCAATTCATGAGCTGGCCAGCATTCATGAAATTACAGAAGGGCTAGAGTATCGCATTCATCATATGCTGCAAGCTAATACGTTTTCAACTGTGGAGGAAATGTTGAGTGCCCTGAAAACTAAGCGCTATACGAGAACGAAGCTTCAGCGTGCACTGCTGGCTATTCTGCTTGGACATCGTAAAAAAGACTTCGAGGCCAAGCGGCTTGCTGAGGGCGTAACCTATATTCGTGTGCTCGGCTTCACAGAAAAGGGCCGCAGCTTGCTGCGCAGAATGCGCAAAGAAGCCACACTGCCTGTTCTAATGAGCGCAGCAAGGCCAAAGCAGCTAACAGACTTTCTGGAGCTTGATATTCGCGCCAGCCACGTCTACGAGCTGGCAAAGCCGGCTTCAGAAGCCCGCATACAATTGTATCGAGATTACCGGGAAAAACCGATTATCGCCCCTTAACTTGGTGGATCGCTGCTATAGCATCTTGCAAGGTTGATACCCCAACAACCTGCATCGCTGTATGCAGCGATTTCGCTTTTGCCACTGCTTCCTTTTCATTCGCCTTTGGCACTAAAAATAATTGGACGCCCTGCTTGCTTGTAATGACAACCTTCTGCTTTATGCCTCCTATCGCGCCTACCTGCCCCGTTGAATTAATCGTACCTGTAGCTGCGATAACAAGCCCCTCGGTCAAATCCCCTTCCGTCAGCAAATCAATAGCATGCAGAGCGAATACTAAACCTGCTGATGGCCCGCCGATTTCTCCAGCTTTAATATCAATGGCAGCATCGCTCTGTGCCGGTACCAGCTCCCTGGCTTCCGCAAAGGTTTGTACACCTAGCTGGTCCGCCAATTGCTCGAGCGACCATTGCTCCGAATCAACATTGAGATCAAGCGTGACAAGCAGATCCTTCGGTTCTGTTCCTCTTATAATTTCCAGCTCAAAGGTTTGGCCGCTTCGCTCAGGCTTTAGCTGCTGCACCATATCCTTCAAGCTATCCGGCTGCTCTTTTCCTTTTAATCCCAGGATGATATCCCCTGCGTGCAGCAATTCCCCACCTTCTTCGCGGCTTTTCACTGCGGCTACTGAAATAGCTTTTAATTTGTAGCTATATGGAATGCCCGCAAAGTGGTAGGCGGCTTCTATCGCTGCGTTTTGCGAGCCTTGCATAACGTGCGCAAGCTGCTCGGCATATTGCTTTTTGGACTGACCTTGAAACACTTTATATTTATAAAAAACTTCTTTATCCCGGTCAAAAGCTGACTTAATAATTTCAAAAAAATTAGGTTCCGAAAGCTTAACTGCGGTTAGTAACAGCTTCCCCTTGCTCTCCTCTCCGTTTATTTGCTCAATATCTACCATAGGCTTAACTGGAACTGCAATACCAGGCTCGAAAATCACATATGGAGTAGGAGAATATAAAAGCAGCCACATCATAACAGCAGTTGCTAGCGCACTTAACAATGCTTTATGCCAATAGGAAAGTTTATTGTACATTTTGCCTCCGTCCTTACTGAAATTACTCATTGCTTAACTAGACAGGTCTATATTCGCACCGCTAAGCGTAGTCTATTTACAGAGCACCGTTTGTCCAATCTATAGCAAAGGAGCTGACGCTGTTGGGTAGAACATTATTGCTTGCAGCCCTCTCCCTCAGTCTAGTATGTATGATCATTATCCAGCCGGACGCTTCCTTTCAAGCATCACTGCAAGGGCTTGGCGTGTGGTGGAATATAGTTTTCCCCGGGCTTCTGCCCTTTCTTATTCTGTTTGAAATTATGCTTGCCTTTGGATTGATCCGCGGCTTTGCAACTTTGTCAGAGCCTGCAATAAGGCGCTGCTTCAAGCTGCCTGGCACTGCTGCTGTTCCAATTGCAATCGGCTGGTTCGGCGGCTTCCCCGCCGGCTCCGATGCCGCTATGAATTTAATGAAGCGCGGCTTGCTGAATAAATCGGAAGCAGCGCGGACGATGGCAATTGCCCACATGCCCAGCCCGCTTTTCGTTTTAGTTATCGTAGGCTCTGCTTTTTTGAAGGAGCCCATTACAGGAATCATGATTTTGGCTGCCATTTGGCTGTCAGGCCTTTGGATGATGTTTAGTGTTCAAATGCTGCTCCCTAGAAAAAAAGCACACCAGCAACATGCCTCAACCAATGAAAAAAAAGCTTCAGCGGCTGAGTTCTCTGAAGCTGTAGCATCGAATCATGAATGGCCAGCTCATATTCAAAAATCGTTGATGAATAAAAAACTGCTTCATAGAGCTGCAGCAGCGATGCGGCTTGCCAGATTGGAGGACGGCAGAAGCTTCGGCAAAGTATTGGGCGATGCTGTCGCCGCATCTGTTCAAAAGCTGCTCGTCGTAGGCGGATTTATGATTTTTGCAGCTATGGTAGCCAAGTTATGTTCACCGTTGTTTCAGTCCGCCCAGCTCCCTTATTTGGGACAGGCACTGCTTGAAAGCCATCTTGGAGCACATGCCATTGCAGCTAACGCTGAGCCGGGAAAAAGCTTGGCCTTGCCTGCTGCTATTATCGCTGCAGCGTTATCCTGGAGCGGCATAAGCGGTATTTTGCAAGCCAGTTATACTACCTTCGGCTCTAGAATTTCCATTTTCCCATTCGTACTGTATCGTATATTGCATGCCGCGCATGCTTTTCTGTTTACGATTATACTATGGAAACCATTATCCTGGCTGCTTTCACATATGGTAAAGGAAAATACATTCCCTGTTGTACGGATTTTCACAGAAAAATGGATCGGGCAAACCGAAGAACATCGACTGTTATTCTACTTTCATGATTTGCCGTATATTTGGCAGCTATCGCTTCCGTTTACTATATTAGCAGCAGGATTGTTGCTCGTTGTTTATTCTATTTTATTACGATTTCTTAGAGCGCTCTAAATATTTTCCCTGCAGCTTCATCTCTACATAAGGAGGCACGAGCTCATGTACATCACCGTTGAAATGTGCAATTTCCTTTACAATACTAGAGCTTAGATAAGAAAATTTAGGATTAGTCATCATAAAAATGGTGTCGATCTCGTCGTCCAGCAAATGATTCGTTGAAGCTAGCTGCAGCTCATATTCAAAATCAGTAACGGAACGGATACCTCTTATAATGACATTCGCATTTTTGGATTTCATGAATCGAACGAGCAGATCTCGAAAGCTGTCGATTTCGACATTAGGAATATGTTTCGTCACTTCCGCCAGCAGCTCTTTCCGCTCTTCTACCGAGAATAGCGGATTTTTACTTGTATTATTAAGAACAGCGACGATTAAACGATCAAATTGCTTGGCTGAACGCTGAATAATATCCAGATGGCCATATGTAACAGGATCAAAGCTGCCTGGATAAACTGCAATTCTTATTTTTTTCGTATCGGACGCTTGCTCATTCGACATTAGAATCACTCCCGCTAAAACTATTGATGTCTTTATACTGATATATAGTAACCGCCGTATCACCGTACTCGGCAGCTTTTTTTAATTCAAACCTCGGATGCTCCTGGGGATAGCTGACAGCTGCGTCATGCTCCACGACGATAACAGCATCCTGCTCCAGCATTTGCAGCTCTGCAAGCGATTCCATCAGCTCTATCATATTCGTCATGCGATAGGGCGGATCAAGAAACACGATAGCTAGCTTCAGCCCACGCCGCGCTAACGCTTTTAGGGCACGTTCTCCATCATTCCGGTAAATTTCAGCAAATGGCTCCATTTTGACGGTCTGGACATTCAAGCGGATAATATCCGTGCTCTGCTTTTCGCGGTCTACGAATATAACCCGTTCCACTCCTCTGCTCCAGGCTTCAATTCCGAGTCCGCCTGTTCCAGCAAATAAATCCAGCGCAATACCTCCATTAAAGTATGGACCGATCATACTAAAGATCGCCTCTTTAACTTTATCCGAGGTTGGCCGCGTTTGATTGCCGGGAACCGCTTTTAGGGCTCGTCCTTTTGCTTCGCCTGCAATTACTCTCACTGCCTGTTGCCCCTTTCTAAAATATAAGAACCCCAGATATCCACCTCAAGATGTTCTTATTATTCACCAAAAAACTGTATATCTTTAGCCAAGCATTCTTCTTGACTATTCCCGCTTATAGTAACATACATTCTGTAAGGGAATAAAGTATAAGCTTATTTTAATTAGTAAGAATGGCGATTTAATGATATTGGATTTCGGGGAAATGAAGTCTTTAAAAGAGGCGTTGGATAGCATGACAGCACAGGCAAGCACAAAGGACGGGAGCATGTCATTCCTTTGAGCTTGCCTGTCAAACAAGTGATTTATCGCTGAATTTATTGGATATGAATTGAAATTCCTGATTTGATCGACTGATGAATAGCAGCTACAACTCGCGTATTCAACAGCCCGTCAGCTGAGGATGCCAACGGCTCGGTATCCAGACGCACATTATCAATAAAAGCGTTCAGCATATAATTGGGCGCTGCACCAAGCTGTCCATTGATCGATGTGCCTAGCGTATGCATATGTCTATAGCTGCTTGACGCCTGACGTACCATTTGATCGGCCAAATCAACATATAAAGCTCCGTCTGACCCTATAATTTCATATTTGAAATCATAAATCATCGGCATGCTTTCAGGTAAAACCCAGCTCGTCGTAAAGGACGAATGTGTTCCATCCTCAAACGAAATGATTGCCTGGATTGAATCATAGGTGTCGATGCCCATGCCGGCCAGCTTGCCTTTTGAGCCTGCTGCAAACACCTTAACCGGCTTTACGCCTTTGAACCATAATGCCAAATCGATTGAATGCGGCAGCAAAAACCATCCCGGAGAAGAGCCTTGCGACCATTTCAACATTTTTGTCGGCACGTAGATCGTATCATTAAGACGCGAATTCATCGTAAGTACACGGCCGATCTCCCCCTGCCTAATCGCCTCCTGAACCGCAACAAAAGGGCTATTCCAACGATTTTCAAATGCTACCATGCATTTGATGCCTGATTTCTGAACAGCTGAATACATGATTTCTGCTTCCTCCAGGCTAGTGGAGAAAGGCTTCTCTACTAAAATATGAACACCTTTGCTTGCTGCCGCAAGCACCGGAGCCTTATGCAAATAATCCGGCGTAGCCACAATCAGAACATCAAGCTGCTCTTGCTCCAGCATGTGCTCGATATGACTATACCCATTTGCTCCGAACCGCTCGCAAGCTGCAGCTAATGAAGGCTCATAAGCATCACTGACCGCTTGCAGCTTGGCATAATTATTTTGCTGCACAGTCTGCGCGTATAACTGGCCGCGTATTCCCATCCCTACAACGCCGACTTTTATCATGCAAGCCTCTCTTTCTCGAAAGGAGCCATCGCCACCGTTTCGTCGCGACGAATCGATTCGTAGGCAGCCAATGCAACAGCAGTCGCCTTATAGCCGTCCTCGCCTGTAATCGGCACATTTTTCCCGCTTAGCAAAGCATCGAGAAACCCTTCTACCAAATAACGGTCAAGATCATCTCCCCAAAAGCTCCACTGTGCTTTGTTGCTGCTGCCGCCGTAAATTTCATTGTTTTGCGCTAGCGCATCCACCGAAATGACGCCTTTCGTGCCAATCACTTCAAGCGTCACATCAAAAATCATCGGAAATGCCTCCGTAAGCGACCAGCTCGTATCGATAACACCAATCACGTCATTTTCGAATTTCACATGCACCATGCCTGCATCATCGACGTCGATGTCGTAAAACACGGTGCTTGCCTGAGCATAAACCTCCTTCACCGGCACCTCCATAATCCAGTTCATTACATCCATAATATGAACGGTATGATCCATTATTGAGCCGCCGCCTGACCGCTCCGCATCAATAAACCAATGTCCCGGATTGACACCGCGATTCGTCCCTTTTATCGCGATTACCTCACCAATATCACCACGCTGAATAGCAGCTCTAACCTCAATAATCGAAGTCAGATAACGGCAAGGGAACGCCGTCATAAGCTGCACCTGCTGTTCTTGGCATACATGGATCATTTGCCTCATTTCTTCAATGGACAAGCCTAGCGGCTTCTCGCATAATATATGCTTTCCAGCCTTTGCGGCGTCGATTGTAATGCGAGCGTGATCCCTGTACTCTGAGCAAATAATGACCGCATCACAATCCGTCAGCAATAGATCGCGATAATCAGCGTAATAAGGTATGTCATGCTCGCTGATCCATTTGTCGACCCGTTCCTTTTTCTCATCGGCAATTCCTGCAATGATTACGTTAGGATGGTTCAACAGTCCTTTCAAATAATTTTCGGGATGTCCGGCATGAGCAAAGCTTATCATGCCGACCTTTAGAATTGTCATCAGACTTCCCCTCCAGTTGCAAAAGTTGAAAGCTTTACTGGCTGGCCAATCTCCGCAGAATGGTTGGCAGCCAAAGAGAGAAGCAGCGCATTGTAAGCATCGTACTCCGAAATAACCGGCTCAGTCCCATCTTTTATACAAGCGATGAAATGCTCCAATTGCGTTTGATAAGGATCCCGAAGCAGCGGGCTTTGCAGCCTGACAGCTTCGGCTGCTGATCCGGAATCCGCACCAGAAACTTTTTCCTTCTCTACATCTTTAATCATCCGAATGCTCGAGCTGCTCTCGCTGTTAAAACGAATAACTCCCTTCTTCCCGGAGATGCGGCAGGAATAAGTTAATGGTCCCGCATAGCCCCATAATGCTTCCAAATTAGCAAGCGTTCCGTTCGTAAATTTTATAGTCACAAGCGCATACTGCTTTTCTGCCGTTTTTCGTTTCATAGCATATACCGTATCTGCCTCGCCCAGCAGGCTGCTTACAAAGTCCGTATCATGAATCATAAGATCCATCACTACTCCGCCGCTTGTGGCGTCATCGTTATACCAGGAGCCGGGCTCCTTGCCCGGATGGGCGACAACCCGCCTCGTGTTAATCACGCCAAGATCGCCGATTTCGCCTTGTCTGACGTGCGCGGTCATATTTTGATAGCTTGGAAAAAATCGAAGAACATGTGCAATAAACAGCTTCACCTTATTTCGTTTGCATACCTGGATCATTTCTTTGGCGTCTGCTAAATTACCGGCCATCGGTTTTTCGCATATAACATGTATGCCCGCGGAGGCAGCCTTTACTGTCATTTCTTTATGCAAATGTGTCGGCAGACAAATATTGATAACCTCAGGCTTCGCCTCCGAAATCATTTGCTCCAGCGTATCAAAATAAGGAATGCCTCTTTCAACAACCCGCATCTCCCGTTCTCTCATACCGCACATGCCGACCAATTCCACATTTGCCATAGCCTGGTAAGCCGCAGCATGCGTAAATCCCATAAAACCGCAACCGATAATGGCCACTTTCATGTTCAAGCTCTCCTTTGCCCCATATCATACATTCCCTACATTTGTCTTTAAACATATCTGCCGTGGCTGTCGATTGTGATTTAAGCATCAAGCAATGATAATGGATGGACACTACGATCAAGTTTGGGCTTCCGACCGCTGTTGTACGCCAATTTTTTAGATTATTTAAAACATTTAAAGGTTAAAATTGGCCTACAAAGGCGGACGCTGCCGCTTCTCCAGTCCCAATCTTGCTCTCCGTTCCCCTTTCATATTGCTTACCAATGATTCCCACAATAAATGAGCAGCCCCCGACATCTTCTATTTAACTCCGCCAAAGGTTAAACCCCGGATCATATATTTCTGAACGATCATGGCAAACACAAGCACAGGAATGATGGTGATTACGCCAACTGAGGACATCTCGCCCCATACGACACCTGTAATCGAGAGAAATAGCGTAACAGTTGTCGGCAGCGTATTCGCATCCGAGCTGGTAAGAAACAGCGCAAAGGCAAATTCATTCCACGATTGTATAATGCAAAAAATAGCGGTAGCAATAAGTCCCGGCACGGCCAGAGGCAGTAATATTTTCATAAACACCTGAAACCTTGAACAGCCGTCGACCAAAGCAGCCTCCTCGATAGCAAGCGGAATTTCTTCAAAAAAGCCTCTCATCATCCAAATCGTAAAAGGAATATTAAAAAGCATATAGCAAATAATGAGCACCAAATGAGTATCGAGAATTCGCAGCATTTGCGCCATCACGAAAAATGGTATAACCGTCGCCATAGGCGGCAGCATGCGCAAGCTCAATACCCAAAAAGCCATATTCTCCCTCTTCTTGAATTCAAACCGGGCAAACCCATAAGCCGCCAGCCCGCCGATTATAATTGAAATAAGCGTCGTAAAGACAACCACGATAAAGCTGTTGCTCAAATAGCTCGTAATGTTGCGGTACATGAAAGTTTCTCTGTAATTATCCAATGTCGGTTTAAAAAACCATACGCTTGGATCAAGGGTCTGCGTTCCTGTCTTAAAGCTTACAAGCAGCATCCAAAAGAGCGGGAAGACAGATACAACGCAGACGAAAACAGTGATCAGTGACAGGCTCATGTGACTGGTATGCTTGGCAAGCTTCATCGTTTTCATCCTTTCTCCTCCACTCCTTTGCGGAATATTCTCAGTAATATCATACTAATTACCGTAATGAGCACCATCAGCACCAAAGCGGCGGCCGATGCCCGGCCAACCCAGCCCGTTTGAGCAAATCCGAGCCTATAGACGTGCAAGCTTAAAAATTCAGTAGCGCTTCCAGGCCCTCCCTGCGTCAAGGAGAACGGGATATCAAAGGTACGGAGCGAGTCAATTAGTCTGAAAATAAGAGCGAGCAATATCATAGGCTTAAGCAAAGGCAGCGTAATATGACGAAAAACCTGCCATTTACTTGCGCCATCCGTAAGCGCGGCCTCATACGGTTCTATAGGAAGCGATCGCAATCCGGCATAAAGAATTAAAGCTACAAACGGAGTATTTTGCCAAATATCAACCATCATCGTTGAAAGCAGCGCATTTTCTGGAGCGAGCCATACAACTTTAAGTCCAAGCGAGTTTTCAAGTAAAAAGTTAAGCACGCCATATTCTGCATTCAGCATCAGCTTCCATATTTGTCCCGTAATGCTCGGTGTCATCGCAATCGGTACAATTAAACAGGCAAAAACGACTGACTTGAATCTCATCTCGCGATCGAGCAGCTTGGCCAGGAAAAAACCGAGCACGAGCTCAATTGCCGTTACCAGAACACTGAAATAAATGCTCAGCGAAAAGGAATTGCGGAACTCAACGCTTTTTATTAAACGCCAATAATTTTCAAACCAGACTATTTTAAAAGACGAAGCGCCCAGCTCATAATTTGTAATACTTAAAAAATAGAGCGCTAATGTCGGAATGAGGGTGAGCAGGCCCAGCAGAAGCACCGCAGGCAGTATATAAACCATATACGGCCGTTGTTTAAAGTATGATCGCAGCATAATTATATCCTCTCACTTCTTGAAGAGAGGAGTGCATTATCCATCAGGCTCAGCACTCCTCATTCTTCTAATTTATCTGCTACTCCTTGACGATATCTTCGAGCTCCTTCTGCGCTTTTTCGGCAGCATCGGCGACCGTCATCTCATTGCTTAATGCCATACTGCCGTAATAACCTACACGGTCAAGCATTTGTCCCAGCTTCTCGTGCGGCGGAACCCAGGAAACACCGCGCTCCATAAGAGCGTTGGCATCCTTCAGCGCTTCAAGCACAACCGGATACATAACATCATCGCCAGCCAGCTCAGGATCTTCGAATTGCGAGGTTCGCACCAATACGCCGCCATGCTGGATATACTCCTTGCTGCTCAGCTTGCTGTTCATATAAACAATGAACGCCCAAGCCGCATCTTTATTTTTAGATTGCTCAGAAATCGCCATCGTCCAGCCCGCAAGCGCGCTTGCACGTCCAGCCGGCCCTTCCGGTGTAGGCATAAAGCCTACCTTGTCATACACCTTTGACTTTTTCGGATCAAGAATCCAGGGCGCAATCGCTGTCGCATCGAGCCACATCGCTACCTTGCCTGACATAAAAGCCGATACTGCTTCTTCATGCGTGTAAGAAGCTACGTCTGGCGGGGCGTTTTGCAGCAAATCTACATAAAATTGCAACGCCTGCACCATAGAAGGATCGTCCATCGTAATTTCACCTGTCTTCTGATCCAAAATGCCGTCGGAGAAATTATACATAATGCTCATAAGCCCTGATGCAAAATGAATGCCGCGCTGCGCACGCATCGCTACACCGTACAAGCCGTCCTCTTTGCCGTTGAAAAATTTCGCCAGCTCCAAGTATTCATCCATCGTTTTCGGCGGTTGCTTGTCATACTTCTCAAACAAGTCTTTGCGGTAAGCGATAAAGCGCGTTTCTCCTGCCGTAGGAATACCATAGACCGTACCGTCTTGCTTCGCAAACATATTGCGGTAAGCAGGAACGATGTCATCATAGTCGAACCATTCTGGCGTTAAGCTGCTGTCATCCAAGTAGCTGTTAAGCGGTGTTGCTACATTTTTGGATATATACTCGTCATTCCAAAAATTATCTACCATTAATACGTCATACGTGCCTGTTTTCGCTGTAATATCCATAAGCTGCTTATTTTTCAAGTAGGTTTGTTCCATTACTTCCCAGCGCACTTTGATGCCCGTCAACTCTTCGAAGCTTTTTGTCATCTTTTGAAAAGCATCAGTGGACGGATGGCTGGCAAATGCAAGCTTGATCTCAGTTCCCTTATGCTTTTCTGCTATTTTCTTGCCCCAGTCCTCCAGTGATAATGGACCGTTTTCCGTTCCGCTGCCGTTATCCGACTCCTGAGGTGCTGCACTGCCGCCCGAATTACTTTCGCTCGGAGCCGGCTTGCCGGATGACGAGCCTCCGCAAGCTGCAATTAACGAAGCCATTAATACAAGACAGAAAAAAACGAGTACCGACTTAGACGATTTTCCGTACATAGTGAACCTCCCTGATTATGTCTTATTGAAGCTAATCTAGCGCTTACAATTGTGATTATAAAATGTGAAAAGGCTTTCAACCATGTCGCCAAACGCCCTCGCTTGTCTTTAGAAAACTAAAAGACCGCATCAGCGGTCTAAGATAAAGCCTTTTCCCTATATTCCAAGGGTGAGACGCCAAAGGCTCGTTTAAATACTTTGGAGAAATAAGGGTAATCATAAAAGCCGCATTGTTCGGCAATGGTGCTTATCCGCTCCTCATCCCCATTTTCCAGCTTTGTCCTGACTTGCTCCAGACGGTACTCGCTTATATACTGCGTAATAGGCATATTCATCACTTCCCGGAACATTTTACTTAAATAAGCAGGGGATACTCCGGCGCATTCCGATAAATATTGCAAATTTAAGTCCTCGCGCGAGAAGCTGGCCGCAATTTCAGTTATTACCAAATCAACTACACGCTTGTTGCGCGGCGCTCGTTTATCTGCAATAAGCTGAACCTGCTCTAGCAGGAATAACTGCCAGTTATGAAATAACTCCTCAGCCGAGCTTGATGCTTGCTGAAGCTGAAGCTCTTCTTCTATAACTGAAGGAATGTGCTGAATTAACTCTGCTGTATATGCTACATAAAAGTGAGACATCAGCTGCTGCAGCTCTAGCAGAGTAAGCTTCCGTTGCGAACAAAACTGCTTCCATTGCGCCAGCAAATGCTCAGCCTCATCCATTCGCTCGCCAAGCATGCTTCGAGTCAGCTGTATCACCGTATCCTTCATGACTCGCACAAGCTGATAATCTGATGCCCAAGCATCGGGCGTTCTCAGCCTTATTTTGAGCAGCATCTCTTCCATCTTTTCTTTTGTAACCGGCTTAAGCAAGTAGTCCGAAACCCCGTATTTAAGAGCCTGCTGCGCATAACAAAAATCGGCATATCCCGTCAAAATAACGATTGCAATATGCGGCTGGCGTTCCTTTACCGCTTTAATCAGCTCCATGCCATCCATCACTGGCATTTTTATATCAGATACTATTAAATCCGGAAGCTCTTGCTCCATCATTTCCAAAGCAGCCTTGCCGTTCTTCGCTTCCATGCACAATGCAATATCCGCATGCATTTGCTGAAGCAGCGTAATAATGCCTCGCCTTATAATCGCCTCATCGTCTACAACCAACACTTTCACGCTGTCGCTCCCCCTTCCTGATGTAAGATTCTTGGCAGCCTTACCCGTACAATCAATCCTCCCCAGTCAGAATGTGACAGCTCGATGCCGTAAGGGGCGCCAAAGCGCAAGCGAATCCGAAAATGCACATTCAGCATGCCGATGCCATGACGGGTATTCAGATGCACCGGTATAGTTTCCGGCATTTCTTTTACATCCTCCAAACGAAACAAGTCCATCATGCTCAGCATTTGCTCCTCGCCCATGCCCTCTCCATTATCCTCAATTTGAATGACATAGGATGCATGACTTTCCTCGTAGCCTGATACTGTAAAAAAATAATCTCTTTCTCCGGTAAAAGCATGATAGTAAACATTTTCGATAAGCGGCTGCAAAGTAAGTTTAATAATAGAATAATCGTATAAATGCTCTGGGATTGATAAGTCAGCTTCGATATCAGGATAGCGTTCCGCCTGTATAAGCAAATAGGTTTTCACATGCTCCAGCTCTTCTCCGAGCGTAACCTCAATACGCTGTTTTTCAATAGAATATCTAAAAAAATCGGCCAGCGCCTTGCTCATATGATTAATGCTTGGCACTTGATGAACAATTGCAAGACAATTGATCGTTTCTAGTGTGTTATAAAGAAAATGAGGATTGATTTGGTTTTGCATCGCCTTTATCGTTGCTTCCTTCTGCTGAAGCTCGGATTCCATCTTTTCCATACCTACGACATAAACCCGCTGGATCAGCTCTGATACTCGTGCTATCATTTTGCTGAAACCAAGGCCTAGTGTGCCGATTTCATCCTTATATTTAGTCGGAAACCTGACGTCGAAATCTCCCTTCTCCACATGCCTCATCAGCTTCAGCAGCTTGCGTATAGGTCTGACCAAAGTTAAAGAGAGCAAAATCGAAATGACTAGCGTGATCATAAACACTGCAGCTACGACAACCGTTCGGAAGGTTTTTATTTTCATCACTTTATCAAGCAGCGATTGCTTATCTACATAAGCGCGGACCTCAAATCCTGAATATTCCAGAGGTGCGGTCATAGCGATCCAATCAGCGCTCTCCTCCGGTTTAGGCGGGAAAGAAGCAAATAATTTGGTGCCTGTCGTATGAATCAGCTCAATGTACAAATCATTATCTGCCAGCAAGTGAAAGGCGTCCCCAAACATTTTGGCGTTCAGCCGTATTACAATCATCCCGTCCCTGCCGTCAATATCATATTTAGCCATCGTCAAATATACAGAATGAAGCGAACGATCCTGATAAAAAATATGCTCCTTCGTCAACTCCGACCAAAGCGCCTTCTGTTTTCGGGTAAAATTGTAATACCATTGATGAGTTCGGTAATCTATAGCTTCATTGCGCACGAAGCGCGGATCATAGAGAAACCGCTCCTTGCCGTCTTCATCCTTACGGATTAAAAAAATGGACTCTACATCCCCTGAATACCTCATTTGAAACGCTTCCAAAACTTTATAAGCATTGAGCATATCCTCTGTTGTCTTTATATCTGATATTTCTGCTTTCATCAAATCCAGACCTGTTTCGGAGTATTCAAAGAAATAATACATATCGTTGACGATTCGTTTCAGCTGGTTGTCCAGATTCAGAGCCGCTTGATTGATCGAACGCTGAACGCGGTCAATCTCGTTGCCAATCAAAATATCCTTAAAATAAATTTGATAAACCGTAGCAATGCTGAATACGCCGATCATCGATACTAAGCTTATCGATACGAATATTTTTGTAAATAAAGAACGATTCATTAAAAAAGTCAGCAGCCGTTGGAGCATCCTTCACGTATCCTCTCTTAATGATTTCAGGTGACTATATCTATGACACGCCGCTAACAAATTGTCAATATCCTTTCAGCAGCCAAATATTTCAGGGCATACAGGTATAAACATTTTAAAAGCGGACAAAATAAGTTCATCGGCGTCGGAAGATGCCGTAGACAACCGCGGAGAAGACTTACGTTTCCCCATAAGTTCTTCGTCCGGTTTCTCCTCTCCCATGTATGGAGCTCTCGAAAGAGGGCTCCGATTTTTTTAAATAAACCCTTTATATATAAGGGTTTTCACTTGTTAAAGATTCCTAAATGAATTATGTTGTTGACCAATTGTTGACCAACTTTCTTATGCTTTATCAAAATAAGCCTGCATCAATTAGCATAAAAAAAGACCCCACTAAGAGGTCAAAAATGCGTTGATTTCTACAATTATCGTTGATATTTCAACTTTTTATTACGCAATACTACTATGACTATAATAAGTGAAATTATTATAACAGCACATATGAAATAGAAGTTAGAAATTACATTCATAATGTGAAAGGATGCTTTATGGACATAATCAACTTTTACCACTGGCTCTCTTCTTTAACAGCAATTGCAGTAAAAGTTGATATCCCTTTTCATAATATTTTGTTCCTTTTGGATAATTATTTGAAGCATTTCAGTAATAAGCCCCAGTCATATCATTTGTTTGGTCTTTACTTTACCATTATTTCACCAATCTTGCTGTCTTGGATAATTTCTCCTTGCTTAACTCCATAAACATTTCCTTTCTAAGCAACAAAAGGATAAGCCCATGACAATGCTTGAACAGAGAAAGAAATAATAAATATAAGTAATAGCAACAATTGCTTATGCTTAATTGTAATGGGTAAATTATGTAAATAATAGATTTATTTTAAATAGTTTTTGTAATTATCGGTATCTTGATTGGTATCATAATAAGGAACATTTTTCATTGATAATTATATAGTATAGGTAAGGACATGAGTCTAGTAGAACAAACAATCAGCAAATACCTTTATATCCTATCCTCTAATGTTATCCGGGAATGGGGAACTAGTAAAACTCACTATTTTAATAATTATTTATCTACAACTGCGGATAAAGGCGCGCGTACGATTTCTAAAAAGGTTATTACGTTCGCCGAGGTTTGTCACTAATTTTCAAATGTTAACAAAAAAACTGCTAACCATTAAGGTAAGCAGGGTTTGTCTTATTTACAGTTATTCATATATCTACTCAATATTCCACATATCGCCAAAATGTGACTTATGGAGTATAATCTATTAGACATGAAGTCCTATCAAGTACTCTATTCAATTGGAATTGATAAAGATTCGACGTACTGTCGAAACACCAATTAATAGAAAAGAAAATCCACATCCTATACAGGACACGCTTTTTTAGGCGGTACTGATAGTTACAAGCGAGGAAGATCTTGATTCTGCAAGCGCAGCAGCTAAAACAGCGGTAGAGCCAAAGGCGCAAAGGATGAACAGCACTTGAGAGTACTTTTTTGTTTATTCATCATACTAATATTATGGTACTTATAGTAATTTAGCGTACATAAGGAGGGTATCACTTGTTTGAAAGACCGATTATGAAAGAGATGTTTGCAACTGAATTGTCCTTGTCTAAAACTAACCCAAGATTCCCGCATCCGGTAAATACTGAAGAGGAAGCTATCCTAACCTTTTTTTCATTAAAAAAGGTTGGACCTAAGAAAATAGAGGCATTGATCCAGGATATTGCTGAAAACCACTCTGTACTGGAAGACTTTATTGCTTTAAAAACCAATGATGAATACACAGTTTATGATGGTAATAGGCGTCTTACTGCTTTAAAGCTACTAGTAGGAGATACAGCTAGTCTTATCAAAGATTTATATCCTAAAACTTATAACTACATTCAAGAAGTTAAAAAAGAATTTTATGCAAATGAAATTAAGCTGTTTGTCAAAGTTTATTCTGACGGTCATTCGATGGCAAATCATGTGATGAAAATCCACTCTGGCGAGCAAGAAGGAGTCGGACAAATCACTTGGAGTGCCACAGAAAAAAACACATTTTCTTCACAGTTTCTAAATAAATCTTTAAGTACTGGAAATCAAATATATAAATTATTAGAAAAAGACCCAAATCAACAAGAATTATACAATGCGATCATAAACAAAGGTTATAGCTCAACTTTTGAACGTATATTTGGGTTTTCTGATATCAGATCTAGAATTTTTAACTTAGATAGAGGTATTTATGTAGATCTGGAAAATAAACAGCACTACGATAAAATAATCGAAATGATTGAATATTTCATTTCAAAAGATGCTACCGTAGCCGATGTTTATACTAGGGAACTAACAAATACATTCTTTTCGCATATATCACCTATAAGTACAAATATTGATTCTGAATCTGATACGGAATCAAATGCTGATAATAATTCTATTTCTAGTAACCCTAGCATTAATACGACTATGTCAATCAAACCTGTTCAAATCAACTCTGGGCCAAGTCATTTAAGTTTAGATGAACCTAATTTAAAAGAGGCTAGTCCAAATATCCTCTTTAAATCTGATTCTAATACTTTAAATAAATCTGGACCTCAGAATCAACCTAAACCAATCGAAAGAAAATATTTATTTGAAGATATTGTATATTTCGGTTCTCATAGAGGCATTCAACGTGTCCTTTACGAAATACAAAAGTTAGATCATACAAAGTATAAGTTGAGTGCAACTTATCTTGTCAGAACTTTGCTAGAATGCACATTACAAGAATTTTTAAAAAAGAATAACCTTTTTGGTAACTGGAATAAACCTGGAATTGATCCATCTATAACTGATTTAATTAATTACTGTAATAATAATAAGTCTCTAAGATCGTTCAATAATAACTATCAGAGAATTATTGAAAATGCATCATCATTACGTGATCATGATCAATTAAATACTATAGCCCATGCGAAATTTAGTGAACCATCTGACGAAAAGTTGAAAGACATTGAACGAAGATGGTATTCATTAATTGAATTTTGTATAACAAATCTAAATGCTGGCCAAACAGAATAAGTTGTGATACTATATGCTCGAGGTGATTCTATGGCCGGTTTATCTCCCTTAAGATATCCGGGCGGCAAAGACAAAACGTATCAATATGTTAAACATCTAGTTAATCTAAATAATGCTTCAACATATATTGAACCATTTGCTGGAGGAGCTGCTGTAGCGCTGCGGCTGCTATTTAACAAAGATGTAAAAAAGATTATTATTAACGACTTTGATCGTGGAATCTACGCCCTTTGGAATGTAATTGTTAATAGATCGGAAGAATTAATACAACTCATACATGAAACTCCTATTAACATGGATCAATGGTATACCCAGAGAAATATTCAAAAAGAAAAAGAAAATGCTGATGAATTGCCTTTGGCATTCTCCACCCTATTTCTCAATCGAACAAACAGATCAGGTATAATAAAGGCTGGTGTTATTGGCGGTAAAGATCAGAGCGGTCCGTATAAAATAGACTGTAGATTTAACAAAGAAACCATCATTAGACAAATAAAAAAAATCGCTTCATTTTCTAGACACGTTAAAGTTTGTAATTACGATGCAAAAGATTTTATTACTGCGGAGATAAAAAAAACTCGCAACTCACTTACTTTCTTTGATCCCCCCTACTACGATAAGGGACCTGATTTATATACTAATTTTTATTCCCATGATGACCATGTTGAGTTAGCCAATATTATTCAAAAAGAAATGAAAAATCGCTATTGGATTCTCACATACGATATAGCTGAAGAGATTGAAAAGCTATATCAACATCATGTTCATGCTAAATACTATTTGAATTATTCTATTGCAACACCAACAAAAGGTCAGGAGTTTATTTTTTTCTCGAATAAAACCGACGTAGGAGCAATTAGTAAATATTTACGACTCGCATAATAAATATTATAGCCCTATAGCGGCTATATTTTTTAATATAAAATACAAGCACACATTCTTAATCATGGGGTATTTGTAGTATTTTACACCATGTATAAACCTACAGATCTAGAACTTTGGACTTCATACATATATTAAGAAAGCAATTTATTCACTTCTTCCGACTTAACAATCATTTCAGTTGCAAGAACATTTGATACGCAAATTAGATACATCGATGGTCCTACATTTGCAGATTAGAACGATGACTATTCTTTTCTCTTTCATAATAAAAAACTCTTGGACAACAAAGGAATGATTTTTCCATGAACGATATAATGGAGAAAAATTAATGTTTTTGGGATCAAATGTTGACCAAATTCCCAAAAACCACACTATTTTCACCATATTATTCTTTTTATCAATCCCTAAAGACCGGATACTAAGTATTTCGAATAAACATCATAAAACCTCTCCGGATATGGAGCTCTTGCTAAAGAGCTCTAATTTTTTTACAAAATAAATGAGTGGCGGACAATACCGTATAAATGTTCGTTTTTTTAGAAATAGTATAAATAACTGTTCTAAATAAATATTCAAAATGATAGGGGCTGAATATATGCATACTGTCTGGAAAGGCGCAATTAGCTTTGGGCTAGTTCATATTCCAATTAAAATGCATGCCGCTACGGAGGATAAAGATATCCACTTCAGGCAGCTGCATAAGGAATGCGGCTTGCCGATTTCTTACAAAAAAACATGCGGCAATTGTGATAAAGAAGTAGGGCCTGACGATATTGTCAAAGGCTTTGAGTACGAAAGAAATAAATTTGTCGTTATTAAAGAGGAAGAGATTGAAGCGATTAAGCCGGAATCTGCCCGCACCATTAAAATTTTGGATTTTGTCGATTTAAAAGAAATCGATCCGATCTACTACGACAAAACCTATTATCTTTCTCCGGATATGGCTGGTTCGGGAGCCTATGACCTGCTGCTTGCGGCAATTTCTCAAACGAATAAAATAGGAATAGCTAAAATTTCGATTCGAAGCAAAAGCAGTCTTGCTGCTATTCGTGTCATCGATAACTGCATCTGCATGGAAACCATGCATTTTCCTGACGAAATCAGGTCTGTTAATCAAGTGCCTAACTTAACCGATGCGGGTCTTGCCAAAATTGATGATCGGGAATTGCAAATGGCTAAAATGCTTGTGGAGCAGCTGTCGAGCGAGTTTGATGCAGGAAAATATACCGATGAATATAGATCTTCTCTCATCGAGCTAATTGAGGATAAGATTGCGGGAGAAAGCCCTGATATTGTTGCTGCGCCGGCAGCTGCGGGCCCTAGCAAAGTAGTTGATCTGATGGCAGCATTGCAAGCCTCTTTGCAAGCTGTGCAAATTCCTCAGGATCCTGGAACAGACAAGCCTAAACAGCCGCGTAAAACGAAAAAGGCAGCCAAGGATGTCGTATCATGATCACAAAGCAAAAAACAAACAAGCCCCTTCGTATAGGGGCTTGTTTGCTTGAATGAAGTGGCTAGCGTTTTCGCCTCACGCTGTAGTATCTCATCGCTCGCGGCACGCCTTTGATTTCCAGCAAACCATCATAAATGAGCTGCCTTAGCCGATATTCGTAATAACTGTCACCGATATATTGCTCACTATGCCCGTACGCTTCTCCAATTACTCTTGTTGCTTTAATAAAGTCATGGTCTGACTTATAGGTGTGCAATTTCTCTACCGTCTCAAGCAAATACTCATCCAAATAATGCGCAGCGACATTAAGTACCTTTTCTCCATCCCATACACGCAGCACCTCATCATGGTTGGCTAGCGACAGCCATTCATGCTCCAGCAGCTGCCTCATTTCGCGCGTTATTTCCCCTTGCTCTTCTGCCTCACCATAAACAGCCTGAAGCTTGTCTGGCGGGATTTCGCCTGTATGTAAATATTTAATTGATCGATTTGCCGTATTATATTTTTTCTCACAAGCCTCAGCAACATCGAAAACATATATTTTATTTGAATTATTTCTCAGCAAATACATAGCATATCTTAGCCCAGCCTGTTCGTGTGCATTTTTTCCGCACCATATTTCAATGGAAGCTTCGGCTGGAATATTAGCAATCTGTTTATTTATCTCTTGATAATAGGCAATATCATCGCAATCAGCCTCGTCGTTGCCATCGTTAATATGGTCTTTAAACCATTCGTTTCTATGTGCTCGGCCAGCCTCCACATGCAGCTGCCATAGAGGGCCGATAGAAAAGTGGTCGCGAAAATTTATTATTTTGTTTGAATCCACATACCCGAGCTGTCTAATCGCAAATTTCAAGCTGCCACCAATAGAATCACCGAAAACGATATGCACCTTCGTGGTAGCAGCGTTCGGCGCCCAGTATGATACCGGATTATGGGGAACTAATAGCTTCTCATAAAGATTTCTCAAGCTTCTGTATAAATCTGTTTGTGCATCCTTGTTCCTTTCAGCAATATCCAGCTGCATCTTGATCATTGTAAGCAGCTGCTTTGCATCTTGCGAGGAAATATCCTGAATCGCCATCCGTAGTGCTAGTCTTTTGTCCAAAAGCTTTAACCTGCCTTTCGCAACCTATTAAGCTATCCCGCTCACAATTACTCATAGCATTTAAAAATTTCATCAAAAAGAACTTTATTTTTGTTATCCCAGACGAGACTACGTTCAAACGTGCCTGCTCTGAAAAAAAGCGGAGCCCGCTGCTTAAACCAATCCTGCGCAGGCAGTAAATCGATATCGCATTTGTTTACCCACCGCAATTCCCCTTCTGGCGGGTGTTCAAGCAGAGTGCCTTCGTACGACGTGGCTAAATAATTAAATACCATGTAACGCAAATTTTGCACGGGATCACAAAATTCATCCAGCCCTTTATAGGTAATATCCTTCACAATAAGTCCAGTCTCTTCTCTTACTTCGCGAATTGCGGCCTCTACAATACTTTCTGGAAAATCGACCTTGCCGCCTGGTGCAATATAGCCAGGAAACCCCCGATCCGCAGGTCTATTAATTAGCAAAACCTTGTCTTCATCTTCCACCATACACATCGTATACAATTTATGATTAATCATTGCTGTTACTTTCCCCCGCGTTCAGCTTGTCATTATAAGTTCATACTTAATCGGATCATGTCTACGCACGGAATGCCATTTTCAATAATCGGTTCATCGTAATGCTTTATAAAAAAGTCTTTTTCCACCTCAGTAATGCGAAAACCGCATTTCTGATACAGCAGCAGCTGATAAATGCTGGAATTGCCTGTGCCTACTTCTAACGTTTTAGCACCGAGCTGACTAGCTTCTTGTATAGCTCGTTTAATGAGTTGTTTACCTATGCCCTTGCCTTGACAAGCTTCAGCTACCGCTACATTGATAATTTCCATTTTAGCTGAGGCTTTCTTAACTAATACGATTACGCCTACTATTTCGCCATTCTCCTCAGCAACTAGGCAGTGACCCGATTTTAAATACTGCTGGACAAGCTTCTCTGACGGGTCAGCCAATAGCAGCAGCGGCATCGGCGCTGCTTCCCCCTCTGCAAGATATCGGATCGCTATGCTCATAAGCTCACCAGCTCGTAATGTTCCACGGTCGGGAACGGATCATAAAAAGATGAAGCTTGCCGAAAGCTTAGTTCAAACTCTTCTGTTTGTCCCGGCTTGATTTGCAGAATTGCGACTTCTAGTATCATATCTTTACTCCTTATTATGTGTATATTCAATTAGCCAGCAATCTCTATACTTTCCCTCATGAAGCTCATGCTCCTTTAACAGCTGCTTTTTGACAAAGCCGCATTTTTCATATACATGAAGCGCTCTTTCATTCCACGTTTGCGGGTCCATTACTATTTTGCTGGCAATGCGCTGCTCTGTTAAATATTTTATCATGGATTGAATAAGCTTTGTGCCGATTCCACGCCCCCAATATTCCGTCTCGCCAATAAATTGATCCATGCCAAAAATAATTTCTGACGGGTTCGAGTAGCCTTATGCTGCCTGGTCCTCCTTATCCAGCTCATAAAATTGCAAATATCCGATCGATAGACCATTATATTGGATCAAGCATGGTGTAACATGCCTATCCTTGCTATAAAAATTTTCGCGAACTAATGCCAAATCATGTGGACGATCACGTCCTTCGTAATAAGCAAGCACAGTTGGATCCGACAGCCACTTTACTAACAGCAGGGCATCCTCATCTGCAAGCAGCTTTAAACCGATTTCCTTGTATTGAAACAATTGCATAGCCCCCCTCCTGCTTCAAGCAAATACTATTCTTTAAAATGCGAAATATCACCATGAAGTACAATTTCGGCCTTGTCTTCTTCGATAACGATCTTGCTTAAACAGGTTGGATGAATATAAGGAAGCTCCCATAGCTGTTTCATGGGCCTGTCCTCGAAAAAAGCCATTAACACCTTTACGACAACTGTATGGGTCACAATTAAAATATGTTTGCCAGTATGCTGTGCAATAATTTCGTTCAATTTATGTACGGCGCGGTTAGCTACCTGCAGGAAGGTCTCGCTTCGCTCTACTCTGAACAGCTCAGGATCATTCCAAAAATAATCAAATTGTTGCGGATGGCTCAGCTTCACCTCCTCTTGCTTCCTGCCTTCCCAAATACCCAAATTAATTTCCTTCAGCTCATCGCTTTTGTAAATCGGAATATCTCTATGATTTCGTATAAGATCCGCTGTTTTCATTGTTCTTTGGCTGGAGCTTGAATAAATGACATCTATGACTGCATTCTCAAGCGAATCGCCTAACCACTTTGCCTGATTAACGCCCAGCTCGGTAAGCGGAGAATCCTGATGGCCTTGGAGCCGATGCTCAATATTCCATTCCGTCTGTCCATGTCTGACGATGTAAACCGTTGTTTTTTCATTCATTGCTTCCACTCCTCTAGTTCTTTAAAATAAACGTATATGTTTTAATTTTACAGCAAGACGGTCATAGCTTTTTTTCAATTTGCTTCTAGAATCGGGCAGCAGATCAATGCCTAGCTCCCTCGCTATTTGCTCTGCAACCTGTTCTATGGGAAGATTATTTGTATTTATTTTTTGTTCAAAAATCGGGTTGGAGTGTCCTTCCAGACACCGGTCAATCTGTGCTGCAGCCCACGAATTCGCTCCTTCCGCCCTAGTTCTGAGTCTTTTCAGCAGGACTTCCTTCGATGCGTATAATGTAAAATGCCGGACATCAAAGCCGTCTTGTTGCAGCTTGCCAACAATTTCTGCAAAATATTGAGGATTTACGATTGTCATTGGCACAATAATGATCCCGTTATATTGATCTGCCATCATTTTTAAAAAAGTATAATTAATTTCACGCCAAAGCTCGAAATCTTGAAAATCATTTTTTGCCAGAGCAGTCGGAATATTTTTTCGTATATAATAGCCTGCTTCTTCGGGATCAAAAATAAATGATTCAGGAATTCTGCGATGTAATTCATGTGCAGTTTGCGTCTTACCAGATCCAAAGGCCCCGTTTATCCAAACAATCATTGCATCACCTCGTTCTTATTACTACTACTAAGCCTAATACAGCAAAGCAGCAAGCAATAGCAATATAAATAGCTACTGTTTTGAAAATTCGCAGAAACCATTTATTAAAATCTGTGACTAAAGTCAACGTTAATGGACTGTCGTTATTGGCATGATCTAGGGATGTTTCTATTATATAGTCTCCCTGCTCGATCACACGAAAAACGAATAAAGATTCGCCGACGCTGCCATGATACATGTACGATTTAGACGTGTCACTTTTAACTTTAAGTAAATTATGATTTTTCAAATGTTGAATAGTAAACTCAAGTCGATGCTCAAGATTTTGAATACGATCAAATTCCCCAAATTCAATCGGGCCAAGCTTTTTTGTAGTCTTGAGGTATTCGTAAAAAACGGTATAGACCCCTGGCTTTAAAGTCAGCTCATGCTTAGGATAATCTAGGCTTACTCGATTTTTGATAGTACTTTGATGAGTTAAAATAATAACGGCATGAGCAATCCCTGCTGCAAAAACAGCAATGGCAATAATAAAAAAAATGTACTTTTTTAAGTCCGCAAGCAATTTATTTCCCCCACTTTGATAAGCTAATAGCTAAAATTCAACTAAAAATATGATCCTTCTGCTACTTTTATCGTTTTCTTGAGAAATTTTTCAGAAGACATACCATTATTATACATTGCAGGGAGAACGAACAACACTACAAAAAGTAATAAGCCGGCATCCTTAATAAAGGACACCCGCTTGTTTTCTCAACTTAAGCTATTTTTATGTGCTATCGTTTCAAATTGCCTTCCTCAATTGCCTCGTTAATAATTTGCTCCTTACCTGCTTATCGATCCATCTTTTCCGTCCATTTTGCTCTTAAATAACCGATTTTCATCCCTGTATGCTCCATATTTCTATGACTTTGCGAACCAAGCGCACATTGCCCTACAATAATTTCACAGTTATTCTCAAATGCAGTGTTGATTCTTTTTTGCAGTAATTTACGATGCAGGCCCATGCCTCGAAATTGAGGTAGTGTTGCAGCAAAAGTGAGTGAGGCGACACTGCCTTTTATAAACATGACTGCTGCTGCAGCCGGCTCCCCTGAAACCGAGGCCAAATAAAATTTCCAGCCGGGGCGGTCATACAGCACTGCATTATTGGCTGCTATATGGGGTATTCCGTTATCTGCCATTCCGAAAGATTTGCAGTGGATAGCTGCATATTGTGAAAATTGGTCTTTTTCCAGCTCTTTTATTTCAATATCCTTGACATGCTCCTCTGCAAAAAAACGCGGCGACATATATAACGAAGTATGAAAGCCTGAAACATATAGCCCAGCATCTGCCAGGCGGTTTAAAAATGGCTGATCAACAAGCGTCGGAACGATTTCTAGCTGTACATTCCTTTGCTTCTCTTTGTAATAGGCTAATATTCCCTCCAAATAATCTGCACTCGTGCTGCGCAGCCCCATTACAGTGTTGAAGGAAGGCCATGGCATCATTTTGCTGTAAAAAGCATAGGCTTGTCCAAATTTCTGTATGGCAACTCCTTCCGGATTGCCGGTTCTAGACTGTATCGCCAGCATACGATCCAGCATATAATCTCTTTCTGACAGCTCAATTGTTTCAAGCAGCTCTTGCGAAGGAGTTAATGACATCATATTTCCAGCCTCCAACTCAAATGTTATTAATAAAATGCTGTACGGCCAAATATAGCTCCTGCTTTTCTGTACCTCGTATATTATGCCCGCTATGTAAAAATTCACGGAGCTGCATGGCAGCAAACATATTGCGATAGCTGGCTATCCCTTCATCCGTAAGAAGGGTGTCGCTAAGCATCCCGCGCTTCACTAACACAGGTTTTTCAAACGTAAAAAAGATGTCCTGCTGAGTTGAATCGTTCTGAATACCGCGGACAGCTGCAGGACGTATATTTCTTTTTGCAGGAATTACATAATTGTTTATATAATCCTCTTGCCAGCTGACAGTCATCGCTCGATGTTCGGGCGGATAGTCTTCTACTAGAATAGAAGCAATTTTTTGTTTATTTTGACTTGCATAGGATAAAGCATAAGACACGCCCCTGGAGTATCCAAACAAATGAATAAGCGGCACACAAGCCTCCCCTATAACTGCTGCAATATCGGACACATGGTGCTCTAAATCATAGCCTTGCTGCGGCGTATCGCTCTGCCCTCTTCCCCGAAAGGATAATGCGATACACCTGCGCGGCAATAGCTCCTCCATTAAATCTGCATACTCTTCAGCAGTTTCGGAAAGACCCGGGCATATAAGTACAGGTGTCAAGCTTGGATCCGCCATGTCCAATGAATCAAGATAATGAATGGCTAAACCATCATTTTCAGCAAAATTTGAACGTATGCTCATGTCTTTCCTCCCTTGGCATTCTCTCTCCATTCTTTACTTTCCACCATTGGCTTTCAATCGCTTTTTCTCTCTTATGTTATACCAGCGGATAATAAATAGAATTGCAACGAACAGAAACGCAATTAGCTTGCCCGTGTCCATAAATTCTCCTTCATATTTCCCTACAAAGTTACAGCGTATATAACCGTCTTTCGTTTTTACAGCGATCGCTTCCCCCAGTTCTATCCCTTTCAGCATATAATATTTCGTCCCGACAGGGTAAACATTTGAGAAATTACCGCTATATGTTCCTTCCTTATCAGAGTAAGAAGTCACCTGTCCTATTATTTTTCCAATATCATCTGCGTCAACTTTTTCATTTGTAATTTCATAGGTATTTCCAGCATATACAACAAAAGCGCGCGCCCAATCCGCATTTACGGTCGGTACCAACGTACAAAATAATATAATGACTAGTAAAGATTTTCGCAGCAGCATCTTTATCAGCCTCCTTACACCATCCTATGCGCTACCTCCTCCATAAGTTGCAAAATGTCATGGGCAGAAAATAATTGCTCTATATGATAGATGCCGCCCGGATTTATTGACTTATAGAGAGAATCCGCCACATATGCTGCTACTGCTGCAGTCATGGCCGAGTGATCCTTTCCAGTCGATCCAGCATATTTTTTGCTATGCTCCACTGCTTTTTGCAAATTGCGCCCGGCAGCAATGACATTTCTGCTATACATATCCGCCCACTACTAAAATCTGGTCCTTCATTGTCATTTTCCTTATAATTGATAATAATTATCAATTATGAGGAGAATGACTACAGTCTACCATCCCGCATTCGCGGGATTGTGCAGCCTAGCAGCTGCCTTAGAACTGGAACCTAGCATGTCCAGCCTCCAAAGTGCCAGCGATCCCTTCTAGCTCCAGCAGCTTTTTCTTCATATTTAAGCCGCCTCGGAAGCCTGTCAATTTTCCCGCCTTACTAATAATCCGATGGCAAGGCAGAATGATAGGAATTGGATTAGCGCCGCTTGCGGCGCCGATTGCTCTCGAAGCTGCCGGTCTGCCTACTGCAGCAGCAATATCTCCATACGTTCTTGTCTGTCCATAAGGGACATCGCCAAGTGCTTGCCAAACCTTTTTTTGAAATGGTGTACCTATCAGATCAAGCGGAATATCTGTAAAACCAACTGGTTCCCCTGCAAAATAGGCTTGCAATTTTTCCAGTACTCCTGTTGAGGCTATTGCCTTTTTATCTTCCTGCAGCACTCCCTGCGATGCATTCCGGGCAAACCAGGTGCCCCAATGCTCCAAGCCTTCATGTGGAAAAATAATTCTGCAAACCCCTTTCTCACTTGCTGCTACAAACCATTCCCTTCCATCCAGCTCGATACCTGTCCACTTTATTTGCTTAGCACCCATTAGTCGTCCTCTCCTTTTGGCGAAATTGTGTCGGGATTTGCTGCATATGCTGTTTAAACCATTTGGTGAAATGGGCAGCGCTGCGAAATCCAATCTGCGCCGCAATTTCCTTCACTTCCAGCTCGCTGCCCTTCAGCAGCTGCTTGGCGGTCTCCAACCTTTTCTCATCCACAAATTGCGCAGGAGAGCGCCCTGCTGCCCGTTTATATACACGTTGAAGATGAAAGGGGCTGATCTTGAGCTGCGCAGCCAGCACCTCCAAGCTAATCCTCTCTGTATAGCGAGCCGCTAATATAGCGTTGGCTTGCTCCACAAGGACAGCATCTGGCCCGTGCTTCCCATTCTCTTCCGGCTTGCATCGCTTGCAAGGTCGAAATCCGTCTTTGATAGCAGCATCAACACTCGGATAAAGCGTAATATTTTCACGCTTAGGCGTTCTAGCCCGGCAGGACGGGCGGCATACTATTTTTGTCGTTTTCACACCAGTATAATAAATACCGTCAAAGGTTGTCTCTTTATTTGCTATTGAAGCATATACCTGATCAAATAGCTTGGTATCCATTTCTCATTTCTCCTCCGCGCAAATATACTGTCTTTATGACTAGTATACATCTGACCAGCTGTCCGCCCAAGACATTACAAATACGACAGCAATATTTCGATAGCTGCTGTTCAATACAGATGACGAATCTACGATCCATTTTAAGCAAAAAATTTATTCTTTCTTGTATCAAGGATAAACGGCTTACGCCATCCTCTGGACGAGCGCGTTTACCGGTGAAATATAACGATTAAGGTACAAAAACTTATACTGTCTTATATTATTTATAAAACAAACAAAGTTCTGCGGCATCGCAGAACTTTGTTTGTTTTTGTAAATTTTTATTTATCAGCCAATTGCTTCAAATAATTGAAGCTAATCGCCAGGCTTTCGAATGGATCGCGCAAGCATACATCCTGCTCAACGACGTACCATTCCACACCAATCTCGCGGCATCCATCGATGATCGCTTTGTAATTCATATTACCTTCGCCAATCTCAGCAAAAACCTGCTTATTGTCAACAATTGCCATATCCTTCAGATGCACAACTGCCATGCGGCCATCGACAAGCTTAATCATCTCCAGCGGATTTACACCACCAGTTTGTACCCAATACATATCGAGTTCAAAGCCAAAGCTCTCTCTGTTGCTTTCGGACAGCAGTATATCCATGCCTGTCGTGCCGTCGAAATTCGTATATTCAAAATGATGATTATGATAAATAAATTGCAAGCCTTGCTCAGCCAGCTTGGCAGAAATTTCATTGGCGATTGATGCAAATTTCTTATAGCCCTCTGCGCTGGAACGAAACTCTTCCGGGAGGCCTCCAAGTCCAACGTACTTGCAATCCCATAGCTTATGCTGATAAATGACATCTTCCAAATTTTCTGTAAGCGCCTTATAGCTGACATGCGTTGCACAAATTTTAAGGCCAATTTCATCCGCAATTGATTTAACTGTTTCATGCGGGATTGGGCCGATACCGGACACTTGGACAGCCTGGTAGCCAATTTCTTTCACCTTTTGCAAGGAAGCTCGCAAGCCTTCCTCGTCTTTGCAAAATTCCCGCAATGTATACAACTGAGCTGCAATATTCGATAATTTCATATTCTCGCCGCCTTATCTGCAAACGTATTTTAGTGCTGCTAATCTATACTCAGTATAGCATTATGAGCACTTGCCCACTTTACTTACGTTTACATTCGCAGCCTATTCATTTAACTGCTATTGGACTATTTCAAAGATTAACCCTGCTTTAATTGCTTTCCTGCAATGATTTGTATCTTTGAGCCGGCAAGCCTTTTACGCCGGGCGTGAATATGAAGCAGCTTCCCGCCAATGGCTCCGCAAGCAAATGCTCTTCGCTCAGGCCTTCCTTGGCCGATGTAATAAAAAGCTGATCCAAATTATCACCGCCAAAGCAGCAGGACGTAATATTCGTTGCCGGCACTGATATGCTTTCTACTTGCTTGGCAGTAGCCGGATTCCACCTTGATACGCAGGCTCCTCCCCAATGCGCTACCCAAAGCATCCCTTCAGCATCAATTGTCATTCCGTCTGGGAAGCCTTGTTCTTTTTCAATCGTAATAATAGCTTTGCGGTTACTTAATTCGCCTGTTTCAGCATTATAATCGAATTGATGAATCTCTCGGGTAGGAGTGTCGATGTAGTACATTTTTGTATCATCGCTGCTCCAGCAAATCCCATTTGAAATGCTAACATGGCTAACAGCTTGTCTGACTGAGCTGTCACGTTCAAGACAATAGAGCGCTCCTGTCTCAGTTTCGCCCTTCATCGACATCGTTCCTGCCCAAAATCGTCCGGAGCGATCGCATTTTCCGTCGTTCATGCGATTATCGGGCAAATGCTCCTCGACTTTTCCGATTTCGCTCAGCTGCTGAGAAGCCAGCTCCAACCGGTAGAAGCCTGTTTTCATAGCACATATCAAGCTTCCTCTGCCAGCTGGTACAGCTGCACCGATCAAATCATTAAGCTGGATCGTTTTCAGTTCCTCCGTTGCAGGATAATAAAAACGAATCTGCTTGGCTATAATATCTACCCAATAAAAAACTCCTTCATCCTCAAGCCATACAGGTCCTTCGCCCAGCTGCGAGATTGAACCGGCTACTGGTTTAATTGTCATTTAGACGCCTCCTTCGTTGATTCGTATATCTCCTCGCTGTGTAATCAGCCTATTGCAATAACGTACCCTTTACAACCGTCACCGCTTGGCCAGAAATTAATATGCGTTCCTCAGCAACAGCAAGCTTAAGCAGACCCTGTCTTTTGGAAAGCTGCAGCGCCTCCAGCATACTTTTCTGGAGTTTATTGCTCCAGTAGGGACCTAGACAGCAATGAGCTGATCCGGTAACAGGGTCTTCATTAACACCTAGACGCGGATAAAAACACCTTGAAACAAAATCAATATTATCCCGCTCCGATCGGCTTGTTACAATAACCCCTCTTGCATCAACCTGCTTCCATAAATTAAAATCCGGCTTTAAGCTTTGTACTTTTTCTTCATTCTCAAGCTCGATTATATAATCAAGCCTATTCTTTCCTATATACAAGAAGTCCTCACCCAACCCATCCAGCAGCTCCTGCGGCGTGTTGACGGGCGTTTCCTCTTTTTCTAAAGGAAAATCTAGCTCTATCCAGTTGTCCTG
Organism: Paenibacillus sp. IITD108; assembly: GCF_036541265.1. Lineage (NCBI taxonomy): Bacteria > Bacillati > Bacillota > Bacilli > Caryophanales > Paenibacillaceae > Paenibacillus > Paenibacillus sp. IITD108. Next base: position 277,227 of record NZ_JAZHCT010000005.1, read on the forward strand.
CTTAGCTGCCAGCAATGTCCCGCTCTTAGTAGTAAACCTTAATACACTTTCTTGGCTTATTTGCTCTTCCCATAAAATATGCGCACTTGCCAACGTTGCATGGCCGCACAAATCAACCTCGCTTTCAGGTGTAAACCATCTTAGCAAGTAGCCTTCCTCTTGCTTGATCAGAAAGGCTGTCTCTGACAAATTCATCTCAGCAGCAATTTCCTGCAGCCGATAATCAGTAATTTCAGCATCCAGCAAGCATACTGCTGCTGGATTGCCCCCAAAAGGCTTATTTGTGAAAGCGTCCACAATATATAGTTTCATCCTTTAAACGCCTCCAGTTTATCCACGTGCCAAGATGATCTACAAAAATAATATTCCCTATTGCCTTCATATTTCCTTCTTTACTTATATGCGAGCTGCTTCAATCCACTTATTAATGACGACTATCAGATTTTCCTTATTTCGTACTACATCATTCATATTGGCAAACTTTATAATTGCTCTGTCATCCGCCACCCATTCTAGCAAGCCTGTAGGATCGTCCATTATGCGCCCGTTAGCTGCACGCTGCTTTATCTTTGCGCCACAATGAAAAATAAGTCTGAAGAAACCTTTTCCTTGCAAATTGAATGTAATTCTATCGTCATTGTCCACGCAAAAACTAGGGGCTTTCCATTTCACGTGCTCTGTCAGTTGATCATATGCACTTAAAATGATAGCACGCACCTCTTCGATTTCAAGCTTCAAAGGATGCTCCAAATCCTCCATAAATAGTGCTGCTTCTTGTTCGCCAGTCAGTTTAGATTTTTTTGAGGGCGATGGCATGAATGAGTCTCTCCTTCTATTTAATAGTCATAATCATTTCTGCTCTTTAAATACTGCTTTATTTCACGAAGCTCCTGCAATATTTCTTTTGTATGCTGTCTGTTATGTGAGTAATCTACACCTATCCGGACGGATAGAGCAGTTAGAAAAACACCAATTAAGACCATTAATAATGTTCCCATACTCATTAATCCTCCAGTTTCTATAACATTGCAGCTCAATTGTACCATATTTACCCAATACTTTTCTGTTATTTGCCAATAACAAGGATGAATGGCTCCGCCGTCCTTTAGAAAGGCGCGTTTACCGTTGAAATATAAGAGCAGATACAAGATTACAAACTTATACTTTCTTATATTTCAAAAAAGAACCTATCGGTGATCTAACTTGCCGTCATCGTGAAGAACAAACGATGCGTCATTGCGGTACGGTCATCCATGACCGTTAGAACCAAAATGCAGTTTTTTTGTTGCATATGCGGACACTTATGACCATTAGAAGATATTTCCGCCGAATTCTTGAGCTTTTTTCGCGCTAACGGATATTTCTGTCCGCTAGAAAGTGGAAGTTGACGAAAAGTGAGCGCTAACGGTCATCACTGTCCGTATCGTTAGGATCATTTGAGCTCACCAGCCGCATCATACGCCAAACATACAGAACTACGCCATCTTCATCCCTGTTGCACCGTGTGCATACTTCATATTAAGCCATGAAAGTAATCCTTTAGAATCTGCTTAACATTCCTCGTTTCTTCCATGTCTCTGGCTTCTCAACAAAAAAAGCCCTTGCCGCACGGCAAAGGCTTCACTTCCATTAGAAAATTTTTTTCACTACCTTGCTGCATCTTCCTTCTCGAGTTTTGCAACAGCAGCTTCACTGACATCAACACGCTTCATAAACAGTGTTAACAGCAAGGCTACTACAGAAGTAATCGCTGAAATAACAAAAGTAAATTGAATTCCCTCCAGCAAAGCAAGCTGCGAGATATGAGCTTTCACCTCAGCAGTAATTGTAGCAGGATCCAATCCTGACATTTGCTCGACAGCGCTCTTTTCAGCTCTGGAGTTCATAATCGTAATAAAGATGGCTGTACCGATTGCGCCTGCAACCTGCTGTACGGTGTTATTGACGGCCGTACCATGCGGGTTAAGCCGTGTCGGCAGCTGATTCAAGCCGTTAGTCATAAGCGGCATCATAACCATTGAAATACCAAACATACGAGCGCTATACAGGAAAATAATATATCCAATCGAAGTATCCACTTGCAGATGCGAAAGCATGTAAGTTGTTAATGTTGTAATAGACAAACCAACAAAACCAAGTACTCTAGGTCCAAATTTATCGAAAAGCTTGCCTGTTATCGGTGACATAATACCCATAACGATAGCGCCAGGCAGCATCATCAAGCCAGAATCAAACGGTGTAATGCCGCGAACGGACTGGACATAGGCAGGTGTAAGAATCATGCCTGAAAACATAGCTGCAGCATTCACAACGGAAATGATGGAGCTTAATGCGAACATCGGATATTTATACACTGTTAGGTTCAATAACGGTTCTTTCAGCTTGAACTGACGAATTACAAAAGCGATGATGGCGACAGCGCCAATCGCAATTGTTCCATAAACCGTTATATCTGACCAGCCAGCACTGCTTGCTGCACTGAAGCCGTAAAGCATACCGCCGAAACCGATCGAAGATAATAGAACAGACGTATAATCGAGAGATGATTTTTTCGTTGGCATCACGTTTTCCAGCTTCCATACTGCTAGCAATAAGCTGAGAATGGCAAATGGAATAATCATTTCAAACAATAAGCGCCAGTGGTGATATTCAACGATATAGCCTGACAATGTCGGTCCAAGAGCAGGCGCTGTAATCATTACAAGTCCAAATACACCCATCGCTGTACCGCGTTTCTCTCTCGGAAAGCTGATAAGCATAATGTTCATCAGCAAAGGCGACATGACAGAAGAGCCTGCAGCCTGGATCATACGGCCGGTTAGCAACAATCCAAAGCTAGGCGCAACAGCTGCAACAATCGTCCCTAATGTAAAGAGCGACATCGCTACAATAAATAATGTTCGGTTCGTAAACTTCAAAAGTAAAAACGCGGATACCGGAATTAATATACCGCTGACAAGCATGTAGCCTGTGGATAGCCATTGTACAGTGGAATACTTCTCGATGCCAAGATCGGCCATAATCGATGGCAAGGCAACGTTCATTAGCGAGTTATTTAGAAACGATACAAATGCGCCAAAAAACAAAATACCTATCATGAAATAGGGCGGTTTTTTTAAAGTTTTTAATTCGCTCATCCTACTTTTTTTCTCCTATCATTATTAAGTATAAAATAAGGTCACTCGATGATTTTATATCATGAGTACAAAAATATCAAGTTTTTATACCGCAAGTACAAAACCGTTGTAAATGTCATTATTTATGATTACAATGTAAGGAGTATATAAATAGAGGAGAGGCGCTGTATGAATAAACGAAAAAAAGTGGTTGTAGACCATGCCTTGGCACTCTTTATAGAAAAAGGCATTCAACAGTCGTCAATCCAGGATATAATCGAGCGTGCAGGCATTTCCAAAGGAACGTTCTACAATTATTTCAGCTCCAAAAACGATTGCGTCGGCGCGATATTAGAATTAATTCGTTATGAAGCCAGCATCAGCCGCAGTGAACTGCTTATCGGCAAAGATAAAAAAGATCTTTCCGTATTAGTACAGCAAATCGCAACCATTTCAATATTGAATGCAAGCCGGAATTTGTCGGCTATATTTGAAGAAATATTTCATTCTGGAGACATAGAATTAAAAAAGCTTGTTTTAACCTTTCGCTTATTCGAAATGGAATGGCTCGCCGATCGGCTTGTCGACGTTTTTGGCGAAGAGCTGCGTCCGCATGCGTTGGAAGCTGCCACTATCTTTTATGGCATTCATCATCATATTACCTTCACTGGCAGAATTATCGATCAGACTGATCTTAATTTATTGAAGGTATCACATACAGTTTTTCATTACATGAAGCATATTATTCAATCGTTAGTGAACGAAAAAACCGCTTTGCTTGACAATAAAAAGTTAGCACTGCTGCGGACAAAGCTCCGCTTTAACCGTATAGATAAACAGGAAATTATCCTTTTAATCGATGAGCTTAGATCAAGTGCTCAATTAACTAAGCCGCAGGCTGATTTGACGAGTGCGATGCAAGCTGAATTAAAGCATGAGCCTGTAAGAGAAGCGGTTTTAACCGCCTTGCTCCAGCCTCTCATTAATGCCTTCCAAGGCTCAGACTTTATAGATCAAGCGAGGGAAATTACAAGCTTGACTTGGATGTATTTGAAGCAATAAGATAAAGCACTCCCAGCGGGAGTGCTTTATACTTTTTAGCAGGCAAAGAAGACAATCTTCGGTTGCCTATATGTATGATATGGACACACGTTCCGTTATTTGCCTTAAAACAGCCATTTATTTAATTTGGCGGTCACACATTCCGCTATTCGTGTCTGAATGGGGT